>JAAYYW010000426.1 GCA_012515195.1 Leptolinea sp. | reverse complement strand
TTTCCGCACTAAAGGCGATAATAATTCATCCGCCGATCTCTACCTGGTAAAGCCTGAAGATACCAGGGGCAAAATCGTATATATCCTTCCAAAGGCGGGATGGCCTACACTATTGTTCAAGAAACGGGAGGAACGGCCGCTGGAAGCAGCGGAATTTTAAAAAGAATCCGTAAAACGGATTCTTTTTCATTCGATTTCAAAAGTCATTGGCAGAAAATAGCCATATGTAAATTAATCTTCATTGAATTGCTTCCATTCAAAATTCAGGCTGACAATGAAATGCCTGTTCTGCATATTGTTCTCAAAATCTTCACTGAAGCGGAATGCAATTTCTCCTTCGAGGATGTTGTCACCTGGCTGATCCTTTGTCTCCAGCTGAAGATCTCTTAACAAAGCATTGTTGTACAAATATTGTTGCAGATACTCAAGCGTTGTTGTTGAACCGTTGATCACATGTATGGAACCTGTTTGGTGCCCCGAACTGTCAAGCTTTCTGATGTAAAGGTTGGTCACAAGAATATGCTTGTATAGTTCCTGTATCAGGGTGTCTTCCTCTTCTTGCGACAATGTGTCGTCGATGATATCACAGGTAACAATGCAGGTTTTAAATCGTGCGGGAATGGTACCGTTGTTTTCCAGTTTAAACGGAACGGAATAATTCATTCCCGGGAAAAAATTCGTAAAATTGGCGTTCAGCGTATGACTGTCGGCAAGCTCCAGTTCCCCGGCAGAGTCGGGATAGGTATAATGCTGTGGAAAAAAATACGGATAAAATAAATAGGGATAGCTTAAGTCCCTATGTTGATCCACAAACTCAACCAATAACTCACCAGTGTTAACAGTGGCCGGGATCGTTACCGTTTCGCTCCACCAGGCATAGCCAACGCCCATCAATACGATTGAAGCCATTAAGACCAGGGCGATAACCTTTGTTTTTTTCATGTTTTGACCCCTTCCGGAAAGATTTCTTTAAAACAGGCAGGGGAACGCTTCCCCTGCCTAAATCAACAAGGATTATTGGTTGAACTGTACGAAGGTCGGGTTGACCGTAATCTCAAAGAGCTCCCCTTCAAGATTGGTATCAGACCAGGCCAAACTGGCATCAATAATAACATACAGTATTTCTTCCGGCTGGATTGTGATGTCATCCACAGTCTGATATCCGTTACCGGGAATGTATTGAAGAGTGCTGATTATCTGAGGATCATCAGCCAGTTCATCATCATCTAAGGAAGGAGTAATTCTGATCTCGAACCTGTCAGAGTAATCTTCAAAAAAATCACCGCTGACAGTGGAAGCTACCCGGGAACGGGCCGGAATTTTAACTTCCATTGTACTGTTGTTTTGAATTCCAATGATAGCTTTTCCATATGCTCCGGGGTAAAGGTTTTCAATAAACACATCCAGGCTATCGGTATCATCTTCATCCAAACCAATACTGCCGTTTGCGCTTCTGACGGTGACGTCCTGAGATTCTTCATGCTCAAAGGAAACAATGTCCATGTCCAAAACACCGGTTGTCACATCCGTATTCAGGGTTACGGTTTCACTCCACCATGCATAGCCAGCGCCAATCAGCATGACTGCTACTGCAAGTACCATAGCAATGAATCTTGTCTTTTTCATGATTCTACACTCCTTTAAAATTATTTTCATGTAATTGCATTCCAGCGA
>JAAYYW010000425.1 GCA_012515195.1 Leptolinea sp. | reverse complement strand
CTCGGTATAACTGGCCGCCTCAAGGATCTCCTCTTTACCAGGGTCGGTCACAAGCTCAAACGGGACAACCGCGATCAGAGCGGCGAAGAATTCAACCTTTCCAGGCGCGTTCTTGCTGAGGTTGCGCTCTGCTTCCTCAAGCACAGTCGGGCTGACCACCAGCGTCACTTGGACCTCCAGCGCCAATTGGATAAGGTCTCGCGCGCTGCTGATCACCGTTCGACTGTCGTCCACGTGGCCGATTGCTTTCAGAACATCATCAATCACCACGTAAACCGTTACAATGTAGGTGGCGTTCATGGCGTTTCCTCATCTGATGGTTGTTTGGCAACTCCCATTCTAACGAGAACGGCGTGAACGCCTTCAACTGGCAATCAAGGTAAAGATACAAGCAATCAAGGTTTCACAAAGAATGAGGAGGCGTAAAAATGAAAGGCAAAGTGTTTTCAGTCATAACTCTGGTAATCTTGTTGAGTTCTCTTATTATGGTCTCAATGAAGACCGAGAACTTAACCCAGGCGGCGCCATTAATCTCGAAGACGATTTTTGTCACCAGCACTGCCGATTCAGGTGCGGGCACACTGCGTCAAATTCTCGCAAACGCCCAAAATGGAGATAAGATTCTCTTCGACACATCGGTATTTCCTCCCGCAAGTCCAGTGACAATCTACCTTTCGAGCCCGTTGCCTGCCATTACCAAGGATAACCTGACCATCGACGCCAGCGACGTTGGGGTAATCATCGATGGCAGCGCGGCGGGCAGTGGCATAACTCCAGGATTGAGTATTCAAGCCAATCATGTGGCTGTGCGCGGCTTACAGATTGTCAACTTTGCCGGGTGCGGAATCGAAATCTATGGGCACGAGAATGTAATTGGCGGTGACCGCTCAGTAGGAATCGGTCCTTTAGGACAGGGCAACCTGCTCAGCGGAAGTAAGAATCACAGCGGGATAGGCTTATTCAATACAGGCGCATATTCGAATACCATTCAGGGAAACCTGATTGGGGTACGTGCCGATGGTTTATCCCCCTGGGGTAATGCAGGGGATGGCGTTCATATCAACGGCGGCCACCATAACTTGATCCTGGGCAACATCATCGGCGGAAACTCTAGCGGGATTCAGGGCTGTTGCACCAGCGACACGAGCCACAATTCCATTCGTGGAAACTGGATCGGAGTGGGAATAGATGGTTCAACCCCGATCACAAACACTCTCGCTGGAGTGTGGTTTCATGATGGTGCCAGCTACAACACCGTTGGGTCAGATAACTTAATCGCTTACAACCAGACTGGAGTACTGATGCACACGCCGGCTTCACTGGGGAATACTATCACGCAAAACAGCATATTTAGCAATGCGTATGGCATCTCTCTCGAGGATGGCAGCAACGGCGGTTTGGCCGCACCCGTCGTCACCGCCTTTGACCTGGCTTCGGGGATGATCATGGGGCGCGCCTGTCCCGGCTGCACGGTGGAAGTGTTTTCCGATTTGGGCAACCAGGGCGGGATTTTCGAGGGCTCCATGCAGGCCAATGCGGCAGGGGTTTTTGTTTTCGCCAAAGATGAATCATTTACCGGACCGCACCTGACCACCACTGCAACCGATAATACCGGAAACACCAGCTCATTTTCCTTCCCCACGAGTGGGTCGGGTGCCGAGACGATCATCCAGGCAGGCAATGGCAACTATATCTCAACGATTCTTACCAAACAATCGTTTGAGCTATCGGAAAACCATATTTCCGGCCACACCGCTAATCCACATGACTCGGGTATGGACTACGATGCTTTCAAGGTTTACCAAGAAGCCGAGGTGTTCGCCCAGGGCATCAAGGGGATGCACATCTACCTAAACGAGGGAGAGGAACCCATTGATTGGACCCGGTCGGATTACACTATCGAAGCAATCGATGACGCCTGGATCGATCTGCTGGGGGAAAACGACGTATATGTTGTCTTTGGGCTCAGTTTCTGGGATAAGGATAACCACCCCACCGGCTGGCCGCCCGTCCCTTCTCGCTTCACCACCGAGGAAGAAATTCAACGCTACCTGGATTATGTCCGCTATATTGTGACACACTTCAGGGGCCGTATTGCTTACTACGAATTATGGAACGAGCCGGACAATATGGGAACCTCATTCCAGTTTATCGAACCGGAAGCTTATGTTGAACTGATCCGGCGTACTGTGCCAGTCATAAAAGAAGCCGATCCGGATGCGAAGGTGGTTGTAGGTGCAGTATCGTACTTGATGAACCCTTATTGCCAGGCATACATCAATACCATCATCAAGTCGGATGTGCTGCCGTTGGTGGATGTGATTTCCTTTCACCCGATGTTTGGTACCTCCCCGGAGCACGAGGAGCATCGCGAGTATTACTATGCCTATCCCCAGATCGTGCGGGATTTTCAAAGGAATGCGTATGCCAATGGGTTCACCGGCATTTTCAGGGCGGATGAAATCTATTGGTGCAGCCCTGGATATGGATGCGGACATACTGGATTCCCCATGCACACAGAATTCACGGTGCCCAAGTATTTGGCGCGAGGTACGATTACCAACCTGGGTCTGGGTCTTGTGGCCGGTGCGGGCACATCACCTCATGTGCCGAGAGCTTTCACCGTGATCCGCAACCTGTCCACCATTTTTTCCGGGGTTGAGGTTACGCAGTTCCCCGTCGAAATCAGCACAACGATCATCAATGTGGTCAGCTACACCTTTTCATTGCCTCAGGACACCTATTTACTAGCCCTCTGGAACGATGGAGTTGCTGCGGATGAAGACCTGGGAGTTGGTGCTACGGTTAAAATCCCCGGCTTCGCGGGATATTTGGCCACAGGGCTGGATCCGTTGCATAGTTTGCAGCAGCCTCTCATCACCCGAGATGAAGGTAATGCACTGGTGATTGAAAACCTTATGCTCAAAGACTACCCGATACTGATCCGACTGGCGCCGCAATGATAGGGGCATCCTTGAGCTCGGTATAACTGGCCGCCTCAAGGATCTCCTCTTTACCAGGGTCGGTCACAAGCTCAAACGGGACAACCGCGATCAGAGCGGCGAAGAATTCAACCTTT
>JAAYYW010000053.1 GCA_012515195.1 Leptolinea sp. | reverse complement strand
CTTTGAAGGTTGAAAGAGGTAAGCTGTAGTAGGATAAGCCTCTCAAGACCGCCAAGTCAAAGGAGCGCTTATGAGCTACACACAGCTTACCTGTGAACAAAGATACCAGATTTACGCCTTGATGAAAATGGGACATACCCAAACAGAAATTGCAGAAGTGATACAAAAGCATAAAGCTACCATAAGCCGCGAATTGAAGCGGAACAAAGGTTCGCGTGGATACCGTCCGAAACAAGCGCATCAAAAGGCACTTGACCGACGTGACCATGCGAAGCCACGGATTGACCCAGAGAGCTGGGAATTGATTCGCAGCAAAATCCGGCTGGAATGGAGCCCTGAACAGGTGTCTGGGAGGTTGAAGGCGGAGGAAAACATTCAGGTTAGTCATGAATGGATTTACCAGCATATCCTGGCGGATAAACGAGATGGGGGCAACCTGTATCGGCATCTGCGCCTCCAAAAACAGCGGCGGAAGCGCTATGGCAGCCATGATTGGCGGGGGAAGTTGCCTGGCCGGGTAAGCATTGAAGAACGTCCTGAGATTGTGGAAAAACGCCAACGGCTGGGAGACTGGGAAGTAGATACGATCATCGGGAAAAGGCATCAACAAGCCATTGTCACTTTGACGGAACGAAAGACGCGGTTTGGGTTGCTTTGTAAAGTTGAAAAGCGAACTGCTGAGCAGGTGGGAAAAGCTGTGATTGACCTTTTGCAGCCAATTTCGGATCGAGTGCATACCATCACCGCAGATAATGGCAAAGAATTTGCTGAACACCAACAAATATCCAGTGAACTGCAGGTAAATTTCTATTTTGCCCATCCATATTCTGCCTGGGAAAGAGGAGCTAACGAAAACATGAATGGGTTGGTCCGACAATATATCCCAAAATCTTGTGATTTCAAACGCCTCACTTCTTTTGACCTAGCACATGTTATGGAACGTCTCAATCATCGACCCAGAAAATGCCTTGCGTATCGAACGCCTTATGAGGTATTCTTTGAACAGTTTGTTGCACTAACTACTTGAATTCAAGCATAGATTATTCATAAAAATATGCAACAACCCGATTCATGCTTTTTTTAAACCTGGTAGACCAGGCAGAACAGTTCTATGCAATTTGAAGACGGATTCCGCGCTACAAAAATAGCTATTTTTCCATGGGTGTTAAAGGGATGATGTAATCACAGGTCGGGTTTCCGCAGGAATGTGACCGCACATGCTTTACGTTAAACTCCAGCCCGCCCGTGGCCCAACGCATGGCTCCCTGAAGCAATCCGGCGGTGAGGTAACAGCGAGGAGTGGTTGTTGTACGTCCCAGGCAGATCGGGCAATTCTTGACAGCATACAAAAACTGGCCGTCTTCTGTCCGTGGAATGGAGGTTGCCTTTTCACCAGTAATAACGGTACGGACCAGACAAAGACCGGCTTCCGCTCTTTCCTCAATCGATCGATCTTCTGAATTTACTGCGGAAAAACCGGGTATTTCACCCATCATTTTTAATGCCACCTGGAAATTCGCATTCCCCGCGCGCATGGCTAAAATTTGCCCGCCTTTATCGCCGTAGAGGTTATCTATGGCAGCCATGATCATGGAATAACGGGCAATATCTATGCCTTTATCCATATTCATTGGTGGATAATTCCCGATCAAGTCACGTTGACCGGCCATGTTCAATATCGCCTTTACACCGTTCACGCCGGCGACATCCTCCACGGATAGCAACATTATCCGAACAAAAAGATTGGGATATAAGAATCCACTATCAGGTATGGGTTTCATAAACAAGGTCCCCTAACATCAAGATAACAGACTGATGACCATCAATCCATGGACAAAAGGTCGAAAGCATTAAACCGGGAGGGATGTATTCCAACCTTTTTATGCGAAATTAGTCCTATTATTAGTAGGATACCAGCAAATATCAGGAAAAACCTTTCAATCTATTTACGGCTTCCCGATGAAATGGGTGGCCATTTCATCGAATTTTTCCTGTATAAATTTTTAAAGATTTATGACTGTAGAGATAATTCAGGCAGAATTAATGGTCAGATTTTCCCTTACTGGCTATGATAGTTACAATCAATCATCGGGTTGCTAAAAAGCACCTACCATTCTCCAATATGCAATTCCTGTCAGGGATCATGATCCATAGAAACCGGATGTATCTTGTTCTACCAGTTCTTTTGCTTTCCGCCTGTGGGACGACTGTGACCACATCACAACCAACCGTGCCACCACAGATAGCCGATCCAACCCCCACCTTCTTCGCAACCTCATTGCCAGAGCCGACATTACCGCCCTGCCAGCAGCCGGAATTTCCAACGGCAACAATACGTCCGACGAAGCAACCTGAACCGCAGACGAAGGTGGAGGCCTGGCCCGCTTCCTCCCCGGAAGAACAGGGGATGGACCCATCCAGGTTGGCCGGTCTGCTGGAGGCTATACAATCAGGCGATCGGAATATTCATGGCGTGCTGGTGGCCCGCCACGGCACACTGGTGTTGGAAGCGTACTTTCCGCCATTTGACCGCGAAACGCCGCACAACATGTACTCTTGCACGAAAAGTGTGACCTCCGCCGCAATCGGACTTTGCATGCGCGACGAGCTGATCGACAGCCTGAACATACCCGTTTATACCTACTTCCCGGATGTGCAATTGGACAATGAAAGCCGGAAGGCTATCACGATATACCATCTACTGACCATGTCATCGGGGTTGGAGTGGAGTGAGCCATTGCGTTCCGGATTGAATGACAACTGGTATATCTTTGATTCAGATAACCCGGCTGAATACTTTTTAAGCCGCCCAACAGTGACCGTGCCGGGGCGATTGTTCAACTACAACACGGGCGGATCTCACCTTCTGTCAATGATCGTTCAGGAAGAGGCGGGTGAACCGGCAGCCGACCTGGTGGAGCGCGAGATATTTACCCCTCTGGGCATATCCCGTTATGAGTGGATCGAAGATACCAGTGGTCACACGATGGGCGGCACTGGACTGGCGCTGACCCCGGCT
>JAAYYW010000052.1 GCA_012515195.1 Leptolinea sp. | reverse complement strand
TGAGTTGAAGACACCTGATAATTATGAAGAAGATGAGTTTTTTCAATTGTGGGGAACCAAAATTGTGAATGTTTCACCACATGTTAATTTACAATATGTCTGGGGAGAAAATCATAGATGGAATTTACATGTTATTGTAGATGAACAAACAAAAGCAGATGAGCTAAGAAAACTATGGTCAGTAATTGATGTAGCAAAAGAGCAAATCAAACAATATCAAGGGTCAGATTCAAGGATCTTCTCTATTGAATTCTTGCGTTTTTTAGATGATCAAAACAAAAAGGAAGGAATTAGTTATCAAAAATTAGCATATGATGCAAATTTTGATGTTTTACTTTATTTTTTGTGGGCTATAGATAAAAGACCTACGGATCCATCCCATTGTCGTATTGCAACTAATTATTATAGAAATATGTTCGAAGTGTTAGGAATTTCGAAAATAAAATCAGAATCTCGCGAAAGCGAGGCAAGAGAATATCTTAGTCAAGGTAAATTACCCTGGGGTATTTGTTATGGTCCCTTTGCGGGGGAAAATGTTAGAGCTAGCCTAAGACAATATCGCAAAGATATCTCCAATGGAAAAATAATTAAAAGTCCCATTGAAAACAAGAATTACTTCTATAGCATATGGTCAGGTTTATTACGAAAAGCTTATGTTTTTAAAGTAGAGGAAATGTTAAAAGGACAGAAGGCAGAAGATTATAAGAAATACATTAAGAGACTTCAAGCGAGGGAAATAGAAGCTTTACGTGCTATGGTAAAACCCGTACAGGATTTACCATAGTAAAGAGATTATCAAGATGTTACCATGCGCCATAGAGAGACATCTCTAAGGCGTTTTTTTATCCAGGGTTAGGATGTAACCCAAACCAAAGATGAGATAGGGACAGGAATAATTCCTGCCTCTATCTTTTTTTTAGGAGGCAGATTATGGCTAAACGAAGAGGTAATCAAGAGGGTTCAATCCATTACAGAAACGAGAATAAAACCTGGCGTGCACAAATCACAATTGAAGGAAGACGGTTGAGTCATACCGGAAAAACACGTTCTGAATGTCAGACTTGGATCAAAGAAATGAACAAGAAAATTGACTCTGGGTTAAGCCTATTAGGCGCAACAATGACTTTCCACAGTTTTGTAGAATTGTGGCTTGCAACAATCAAGGAAAACCGAAGGGAAAAGACATTTATTCAATACCGAAATGTTATGAATAATCACATTTTGCCGGTTTTTGGGAGTTCTCGACTACAAGACTTGCAACCGATAAAGATTGAAAACTTCCTGAATCAAAAGAAGAAAGATGGTATTGGGGATCGAACATGCCAATTGATGTATGCCCTAATGCGAACAGCATTGAATTCAGCCTTGAAAAAAGGCTTGATTGGACGGAATCCCATGTATGCTGTTGAAAAGCCAAGAGTTAGGGAAATCAGGAACAAGATCGTATTAGAGCCCGAACAGATTCAACAGTTCTTAATTACCTCAGAAGGTAATCGATTATCTATGCTATATCACTTGGCAATAGTCACTGGGCTACGAGAAGGAGAGATACTGGGCTTAAGATGGTCTGATATTGATTGGAAAAAAAGACGGTTATGTATTCAAAGACAGGTACAACGTATCCCCCAAAAAGGATTGGTGTTTTCTGCTCCAAAAACGCAATCAGGTGTTCGTCGTATTGCTGTAGGTGAACTGACCATGGATAAGCTAAGAAAACACAAAACAAATCAGGAGTTGGAAAAAGAACTCGCTGGCTTTCATTGGGTTGAAAATGATCTTGTTTTTCCATCAGTCATTGGTACTCCAATGGATCCACATAATTTGCTCAAAGAATTCAAAGCCATGTTGAAAAAGGCAGGGTTGCCAGAAATGCGGTTCCATGACCTACGCCATACATCAATAACATTGATTCTCAATGAGATTGGAGCTCCTGTAAAAGCAGCTCAACAACGTGCTGGCCATGCAAGTCCATCAACTACCATTAATATTTATGGTGGTGAAATTACTATGAAATTGGATGAGTTTGTGGCTCAGAGTCTGGATGAAATAGTGACACCGGTGGAAATTGAATTGCACCGGAATTGCACCAAAGAAACTCTAGTCAGTTATAAAACAGAGATATAGCCCTATATATGGCGTGTGCCGGTCAATTAACCGGCACATTTAGGTGATCCACCAGGGACTTGAACCCTGAACCCACTGATTAAGAGTCAGTTGCTCTGCCAATTGAGCTAGTGGACCGCGAGGAAATATTATACTCGAAAGCCATTTCGTGTCAAATAACCCGTTCCTGAAATGGCTATTCGCTTCGCAGCTGTTCAAGCACTTTTCGGTATTCCATAGTGTTCGGCGGGCCAAGCGCGATGATCGTTTCAAGGTGGACCATGGCGGCGGGTTTGTTCTTGTTTTCCAGCAGTTCATCGGCATAGGAATCCAGTAATGAGATAGCGTCAGTCATATTCTTCATGCGGTGACTGACCGCGAATAGCCGGTCTTGCAAATCTTTATTTTCTGGGCGAATTCCGATCAGGCTGCTGACCATGCGCATGGCCGTGGGGATGTTATTGTTCTGATCGTAATAGGTGACGGCACTGTCCAGTTCACTGATGGCGGCTGCATCCTGCGCGAGGCGGTAATTCAACTCGACCAGGCTGGCTCTGGTTTCCATATCTTCAGGATCCAGGCTGCGGATCTGATCAAATATCCTGAGTGCCTGGCGCCAATCAAGTCGTTGAAGGTCAATATCAGCTACCCGCTTGAGTACTTCGATGTTCCAGGTTTTGTTCGTTTCGTTTTTCTGGGATAACCGTAGAACGTTCAGGTACGTCGCGCGTGCTTTATCGAGATCGGCCATACGGTAATAGGTTTCCGCCAGGTCAAGGTATTGTTTAATGGCATCATCACGGCGTTCAAGGGCGAATAAAAGCTCGATCAGGCGCTGATGAATGGCCAGGTTGGTCGGAGATAGCTGCTGGGCATGGGTCAAAACCCGTACTGCCTGGTTGCGATCATCCATCAATTCATATTTCTTTGAGATCAACAGGTATTTTTCAATTGCCGCTTCTGGATGCTCGCGTTTGACCATCATGGTCGCAATCAGTTCGTGAAGTAACGGCTCAGTAGGAGCCAGTTGAAGATCAAAATATAACTCTTCCAGGGCTGGTAGAAGTGCATTTGTATTGACAAGCCGTTGAGCACGTGATAACCCGGTGATGATCTGGTCGCTATTGGGCAATGTCATTAACATTACCAGCGCGTTGGGAGGGGCTTCAGGGCTGGCAGCCGGCAATAATTGCCGGATACTGGATACCTGCTGCCGCCATCCGCGACGCATGAGTTGAACGTTGATGCTGCGGCAAACAAACCGCATTTTCTCTTCGTCCTGCATTTTGATCAGCTGTTCGCTAATCTGATGGTATTGAACACGTAACGAGCTGCCCATTTCCGTCGGAAGGGTTGTTATATCAGCCTGGCACATGGCTTTCAGGTAGGCGACAACTGCTTCCTCATAGCTCTGTTGTTCTTCCAGGATTGTTCCGATCAACAACTCTGATGCCAGTGCTAAATGGTCATCGCTGGCAGAACGGGAAAGTGCCTGTATGGCACGGGCCAGATCGCTCTTGTACAAGAGGAATCCGAGAAGGTAATAAACAGCCGGGTGTGAAGCGCCAGCCTTTATGGCTTTTTCTGCCTCACCAGCAGCCTGTACTGAACGGCCCCGGCTGTGTGCCTCAACGGCGGCCAGCAGGTGATTTAATGCGGCAACCCGGTCGGCTTCGCTGATCTCAATCGTCGGATTCTCGGCATTATGAATGGATTGAAACAAAGGGTTGGTTTCTGAAGGATCTAATACCAGGTCGGCAATGATGCCAAGTGCGAAGTGATTTGCTTCCTCAATTGGGTCGCGAAGTGGTTCACGCTGCGAGTTTTTGTCACGTTGGCCAACCCGCCCAAATGGCCCGGTTTTTGCGGGCTGATGGATTGGCAACAGTTTCCCCGAGCGAATCCGCTCAAAGGAAGAGATGGCTTCCTGATTGCTCGGTTGAATACGCAGGGCATATTCGACCATTTGCCGGGCCGTCTGAGCGTCACCCTGATGCTGCGATATACTGGCGGCTGCCAGGTATTCTTTCACGGCTGAGGGCAGCCTGCCAATTCGTTCATAGATCACAGCAAGCTGCGTATGGGCGCGCATATTCTGTGGACGATAAACGCTGACACGTTGAAGGTTTTGCACTGCGCGATCTGCGTTGCGGGCTTTCAGGTAAAGGTCTGGTGCCTGAAAGGATAAAAGAACAGCCTCCTCAATGCGATCCTGGGCTTCATATATCTTGGCCATGTTTTCCTGCGGCGCGGGATCTTCAGGAGACCGTTTCGCAGCCTTGCGGTAAACCTGTAACGCATCCTCATACTGGCCCTGTTCCATTAACGCCAAACCCAGACTATTTAGTGCAAGATAATCCTCGGGAATTTCAGCCAGTGCCTCTCGGTAATATCGGGCTGCCTGGTCCCATCTTTGGTCCCAGGCGGCAGAATGGCCTTGTCTCATTGCATGAAGGTAGTTTTCTTGGTTCACGGATAACCTGTTATCAATGTAATTGTATTATTTATACTCTGATAATGGTAACATCTCTTCCCAGTTTCGTCCCCATTTTGCTTCGGTGAGCAATGGAATTGATAATGGATATGCTAACTCCATTGTACGCATGACGACTTTACCGGTACTTAACAATTCTTCTTCCGGACATTCCAGAACAAGCTCATCATGAACTTGAAGAAGTAGGCGGGCGTGCAAACCTTCCACCGTTAATGCGGAAGGAACGTTGATCATGGCAATTTTCATGATATCGGCGGCTGTTCCCTGGATTGGCGCATTGATGGCTTCACGCTCCTCGCGGTTGCGGAGATTGGGATTCATCTGGTTGCGTAGATTGGGAAAGTAACGACGTCGTCCCAGAAGGGTTTCAACATACCCCTGGCGGGCGGCCTGTTTACGTAGACCATCCAGGTACTCTTTTACACCGGGGAATTGAAGGAAATACGCAGAAACGAAATTCTCTGCCTCTGCCAGTGTAAGGTCAGTGGATCGGCTCAATCCAAAAGGGCTCATTCCATAGATCAAACCGAAGTTGATTGCTTTTGCGTGCCGGCGATGATCTTTGGTCACGTTTTCCAATGGAATGTTATAGATAGCGGCTGCGGTGGCGGCATGGATATCCTGACCTGCGTTGAATGCAGCCAGCATGGCTTTGTCATTGGCCATGTGTGCCACAATCCGCAATTCGATCTGCGAATAATCCACTGAAAGTAGACACCAACCCGCATCCGCCACGAAGGCGCGTCGGATTTTTCGACCCAGCTCCGTCCGCATGGGGATGTTCTGCAAGTTCGGCTCGGATGATGCGAGTCGCCCGGTAACAGAGCCAGTCTGGTTATAACTGGTGTGAACTCTTCGCGTCTGTGGATTGACCTGGTTGGGTAGTGCATCAATATACGTGGAAACGAGTTTTGAAAGCTCCCGGTGTTCAAGGACTAGATCAACAACCGGGTGTTTTCCTTTTAATAATTCCAACACATCCGCTGACGTGGAAAAATGACCACTGGCAGTGGTTTTCCGCCTATCTGGTGGTTCAAGTTTTAATGTGGAAAAGAGAGCTGTTGAAAGTTGCTGGGTCGAATTCAAATTGAATGGATACCCGACACCCTGGTGTACACTAACTTCAAGTTCTGCCAACCTGCGGGTCAGATCTTTTGACATATTCTTTAAAAAATCAACGTCAAGTCCAATCCCGGTTTGTTCCATGTCTGCCAAAATAGGAAGGAGCGGCATTTCCATCTCTTCAAGAATTTTTATTGATCTGTGATCGTTTAGCAGGGGAGTTAGTGCTTCATGCAGTTGAAATGTTACTTCGGCATCAGCAGCGGCGTATGCCGCAGCCTGTTCGCTGGAAACTTCAGCCATACTCTTTTGATTCTTGCCCGTACCAATTAATTCCTGGATATGGGTCATTTGAATGCTTAATAGATCATCCGCCATATCTTTTAGCCCAAGCTTGTGGGAAGCGGGATCGAGTAACCAGGCGGCAACCATGGTGTCGAAAGATGCCGGGGATACTGGCAACCCATGCCTGCGCAGGACTAACATATCATATTTAAGATTATGTCCTATCTTTTTAACAGCTGGATCTGCCAGCAGTGGTGCCAAAACGGATTGTATATCCGAAAGGAAAAGCTGCGGGGTATTATCTCGATGCCCAACAGGGATGTAATATCCGCTGCCTGCCGTGTTAGCAAGTGATATCCCGACGAGATCTGCCCGCATAGGATCGGTGGATGTTGTTTCCGTATCAATGGCCAGCCATTCAAACCCGGAGAGCCGGGTTGCTAAATCCCGTAATTCTGCCAGGTCACGAATGATGAAGGTTTCAATGTCATGTTTGGGGTTTTGCCCAATTGCAGGAGGTGTTTCGTCAAAAAATGTCAATTGGGCTTGCCGTGATGGTCGTATGGGGGCTGCCATTCCAGAAATAGCCTTGAGGCGGTTCTGGAGCGAGCGGAATTCCATTTCAGCAAAGAATGCCTCCACTTTATCAAATGGAATATGGTCCGTTTTTGCCTGCGCCAGGTCAAGCTGAATGTCAAGGTCGGTTTTGATGGTTGCTAATTTCTGGCTCATTTCCGCGTTGGATTTGTCGGATTCAAGTTTGTTCTTAACTCTCGCTGGAAGTTCTTCAAGATGTTCATATATGGCTTCAAGCGTTGCGTATGTTTCAAATAAGCTTACAGCTGTTTTTTCTCCGATACCCTGAACACCAGGGATATTGTCTGATTTGTCTCCAACCAACGCTTTATAATCTACAACCTGATTTGGCCAGATACCCAGGTATTCTTTTACGTCCTGCGCAAAATAATCTTTTGCTTCCGAAAGGCTTTTACCGGCAAGGTTGACGATGATCTGATCGTTGACCAGTTGAAGAAGATCACGGTCACCGGTCACGATCTTGACAGAGAGGCCTTTTTCCACGGCCAAACGGGCAACACTACCCAGTACATCGTCGGCTTCGAAGCCCTCCATTTCAAGGCGTGGAAAACCGAACGCGTCAACCATCGTGCGGATGCGTTCTATCTGGGGACGTAAGTCATCAGGCATTTTCGCCCGGGTGGCTTTATAGGCCGGAAATATTTCATCTCTAAATGTTTTACCGGTATCAAATGCGACGGCAAGGTAGTCCGGTTTATTCTGTTCCAAAAGGCGAATAATGACAGAGGCGAATCCGTAGACTCCAGCGGTTGGCTCTCCGGAACGGGTCGTAAAATGTACGCTGGGTGATGAGCTTAATGCGAAATATGTACGATACGCCAGCGCGTGTCCATCGATCAGATACAATGTCGGCGGCATTATGGACTCCTGAATTTCTGGAAATCTGGCACCGATCGGATCCCGTCAGGCAATTTCACTAGGATTGCGCCGGAGGATGAAATTTTGCCAGTGAATTGACGGGGTAAAGTCCTTTCCAGCTGCACTCATACTTTGAGGTGCCCAGAAATCTTCCCCTTTAAGAGATGATATCCGGTCCGGGTCGATTTTACCAATTTCCTGCGTTGTCTCTTTACGGATAATGCTGATCATGTTTTCCTGAGGCAGGGTTTGAGGGATGGCGATGGTCAATTGCATATATGTTGGCCGGATCGTCAGGTTTATTAATTCCCAATTCAAAGCCAGACATAACCGTGTTATTGCCTGATTGAGGGTCCCGGCCAATTGTCGCAATAAAATATCTTTTTCTTCCCGTGGGATCAGGGCAACCGTATATGTTTCTCTGTCAATAACAGCTTCAGCTGATTCAAGCTGGGTCATCCGCGAGTATAGGTCGCTACTTGTAGGGGCAGATTCTATCTGCTGAATGCTCTCCTCGTTGGAAAATATTCGTTGAGATTCGTGAGGTGATTCGATTGGTGAACTGGAATCGTCAACTTCCGGGAATAATTTTTCGGGTTTGTAATCTTCCTCTGGAAAAACGTCTGAATTAGTCTCGGATTCTCGGTCAAATTGTTCGCTTGCTTGATCTACGGGCATCGGAGCATAGGCGGTTTCAGGTGCCACTTCATCAGCCGTCCCGGTTTCGGGAGCCGGGGGTGTTTCTACTGGAAAGCTACCAGAGAGATCAAAAAGTGGTTCCCGATTTAGTTCATAAGGCTTCTGATCACCAATATCTTTGGATTGATCTTCTGTTGGCGCAAAATCAGACGAAGCTATAGATTCGCCCCCTTCGATCGGAAGCTCCTGTGATTCTCCAGGAAAGACATCTGTCTTTGGTTTGCTGACGTCCAGAGGTATTGGCTGCATGGTATCCAGCCCGGTTTCGTCATCCGGATTGCTATGTAAATATAATTCTTCAAAGATTCCGAGATCGAGATCGTTTTGATTCGCGCCACTCCGGAGATGGTCGATCGGGAATAATATTTCCTGTTGAGATGATGTTTCAGGTTCCGTTTCAGGAACAGGCGGGGTTGTTTTCGATACCACGTCTAGATCGGTTATTTCCGAATAATTATCCTGCGTAACATCCTTCTTGATGTTCGTGTCAATTGTCTGTTTTTCTTCAAGGGGTGTAGCAAAGAAATCCAATCCGTCCAGCGAGAGATCATCTGGTGAAGCCGGCCCGGGTTCGGAGTTTTGGACAAGACTTGCCTCAAAGGCTTTAAGCTCTTCTGCCTGGACAGTATCCAAATTTTGGTATGATGGCTCATCCTGACCGGGTGAAAACTCTTCCAGTCGTTCCGGACCAGGCGAAGGGAAAGCAGAATCTACCTCTGGCGCCGAAGCCGACGCAAGCGTACCGGCGTTCATCGCATGAAGATCTGCTTCCTTAAACCATTCCACTGGAAATTCCTTCTTCATCCCCCTGTTTGCTGTCAAAGATTGCTCTTCACTCAGGATTTCATGCAGGCGGGGCGGCTCTGATGTTTCAAGGGACTCATCTTCCGGTTTGTGAGACCGTGGATTGGTCATGCCCGCAGAGACATCCCGGGCAAGTTTGATCGTCTGGCTTCTTACTTTCGTAATTGGGGTTTGGGGAAGAAAGAGCAAAACAAGAACCGCGTTATCTGCCGCGTGGGTGGCATACATCATCCATTCCTGTCCGGTTACCAGGTCTTTGACATACCGCATCAAATCCGCTGAATCCTTTGGATTCCAGAATCGCATGACAGATGCGTTAACTTGCTGCTGAAGCGCGGTCGAGGTGCCCGGTGTACTCGCGATGATCAAGCCATTCTGAACAACCAATCCATTTGACGCGGCTGTCTCTTTTATTCCAGATTGAAAAACACTCCACCATGTCTCATTTTTCGATGGGTTACCAGCAGGCACTGTCTGTAAAGGGCGGGTGCTCTTTTTATTTATGGCGGAAAGGACCTGGTCTGGAAGAACAGAAGCATCAAAGGGACGGGTTATTAAGCCATCAGGATGGGCTCTTTGAAGCGCATTATTATCAGGCCGGTTTTCCGGTGGAACAAACAAAACAACCGGAGCAGGTGATTTGGTTTTTACTAGTTCTACAATGTCACCTGGATCTATTTCCTGGAAGGAACAATCGAATATTACAACTTGAACTTCTGCGTTTTTTAACGCGGAGTATATCTCTGAGCTGTTATTTATGATGGCGCATTTGAATTGCGGGTCAGCTTCCAGCGATAGCCGGATTAATTCCCCAAAAGGACCGGAAGGCGTCGCAATTAATACATCC
Organism: Leptolinea sp.; assembly: GCA_012515195.1. Classification (GTDB taxonomy): domain Bacteria; phylum Chloroflexota; class Anaerolineae; order Anaerolineales; family Anaerolineaceae; genus Leptolinea. Next base: position 2,976 of record JAAYYW010000052.1, on the reverse strand, counting down.
AACGGCATAATAAGAGTGTATCACGAAATGGTAGGGTAGGATTTTTCAACAGTTGGTTCACTGAAAGGTTTTCTCGGCCAAAAAAACCAGAGCTGTAATACAAAGAGAACCAAATCCAAGAGTTAAAAGGACCAACCCGGTCATGCGAAGTGAATTCGTAATATTGGTCTCTTTTTCCAGTACTGCCTCCTCCGGATGAAGGGGGTCGTAGTAAACTGTGATTGCATCTCCCGGGGAGTACCGGTTGGAAATCTGTTCCGCTTTTCCCCGTGAATAATTTACTGAAGAAAATGTGATCCGGATGCCGCCGTATGTGCGCCCGTTGCATGTATATTGATAACGTACAAGAGGGGCGAAAGTGCTTTCCCCATTGCTGGTTGTGCCTGAAGCCCTGTACTCCTTCAATTCACTACTTAAAATAATTCCCTGAGTGGGAAGCCATTGACTTGTAATTGTCTCCTTCCGTTTTCTTTGCCATGAGAGAACCAAAAAGGCGCAACCCAATCCACCCGAAAGAATGGCCAGGAATAAAGGGATAAACGTACCGAAATTTATGTGGACCAAATTTTCACCGCCAAAGTTTGATATCTCTTATATTATAGATAGTTTTCACAACTGCTGCGGGGCTTTCCATGCTCTGAGAAGTATGGGATAATTCTTTGGCAGTAAATCCACCTCAAAGGTGACCCAGTGGACTTCAAAAAAATTTGCATTCTGGGAATGGGCTATATCGGTCTTCCAACCGCCAGCACATTTGCCACAAATGGTATAACTGTAGTAGGTGTGGATGTAAATCCAAAGATAATTAAAACACTTCAATCCGGCGAGCTCCATATTTACGAACCGGGATTACCTGATCTTGTTAAGACCGCAATAAGCAATGGCAAACTAAGGATTCAATCGGAACCGGAAGAAGCAGACGCTTTTCTGATCGCCGTCCCTACTCCGTTTTATGGCGACAAACAGGCAGACCTGTCATTTGTTTCATCAGCGGCACAGGCTATTGTCCCCCATTTGCGTAAAGGAAATCTGGTAATCCTTGAGTCAACATCTCCGCCACTAACAACCACTGGCCTGGTTGCCCCGATCCTTGAACAGAGTGGATTAAAAGCCGGGAAGGATTTCAACCTTTGCTATTCGCCCGAGAGGGTTTTGCCCGGTCAGATCCTTAAAGAATTGATCGAGAACGCTCGGATCATTGGTGGAATTGACACCGCTTCGGCTGAAGCGGGTCGTGACCTGTACAAACATTTTGTTAAAGGCGAGATCATCCTAACAGATGCCACCACAGCGGAAATGGTAAAACTGATGGAGAACACCTATCGTGATGTGAACATAGCGATAGCAAATGAGTTTTCCCGTCTGGCTGATCGGTTCGGAATTGATATCTGGGAAGCTGTTGCCCTGGCAAATAAACATCCTCGAGTTAGAATTCTAAACCCGGGTCCGGGTGTTGGCGGACACTGCATTAGTGTGGACCCCTGGTTCCTGGTGGAAGCAGCACCTGATATTACTCCGCTGATACACACGGCTCGCAAAGTAAACGATGGACAACCGGAATTCGTTGTTCGTCTTGTGAAGCGGGCGTTGGGATCGCTGCGCAACAAGAAAGTAGCTGTCTTGGGACTTTCCTACAAGGCGGATGTTGATGATATTCGGGAAAGTCCGGCGGTTGAGGCTGCGCATTTGCTGGTCCAGGAAGGCGCGAGAGTTAAAGCGTTTGAGCCATATAAGACCACTGCAGAAATTCCCGGATTGGAGTTGGTTTCTTCACTGGCAGAAGTTTTCAGTGATGCCGAGGCCATTTTGGTTCTCGTTCCTCATACACCCATTCGCACGCTTGAACCCGAAGTCGTAGCAAAGTTGACCCCTGCCCGTATCATAATTGATGCTGTCAATACCTGGCCGGTTGAAAAATGGACTTCCGGCGGTTTTAAGGTTTACAGACTGGGTGTGGGTCGTTCCTGAAAAAAACTGATTGAGAACGGCTGAAGTGAAAAAAATAAAAGTGCTTACAGTGTTCGGTACCCGGCCGGAAGCTATAAAAATGGCTCCGGTTGTTCAGCTTCTGGCTGAAAAGGCGAGTTTGAACAAAAAATCTGCGTCACCGGGCAGCATAGGGAAATGCTGGATCAGGTTCTATCCTTGTTTGATATACATCCTGATGTTGACCTGAACCTCATGCAGCCTAACCAAAAGCTGGCTCATTTGACATCCGAGATACTAACGAACATGGATCCTGTGTTTGATGAATTTCAACCGGACTGGGTTCTGGTTCAAGGTGACACAACGACAGCCATGACAGCCGCTCTGGGCGCATTCTACCGCCAATATCGTGTGGGTCATGTGGAAGCGGGTTTGCGAACATTTGACAAATGGCAGCCGTTTCCAGAGGAGATCAACCGACGAATCATAAGCACCATAGCCGACTTAAATTTTGCTCCAACTGAATGGAGTCGGAGCAATCTTTTGCATGAGGGTGTTCCCGATGAACGAATTTTGGTGACAGGAAATACGGTGGTCGATGCCCTTGAGACCATAGTCAACCGACCGGCACCAGAAGAATTCCATCAATTGATGAAAGATATGAGATTACCCCTTGAATGTGATCTGGTGCTTATTACAGCCCACCGTCGCGAGAATTTCGGACAACCACTGATTCGAGTTTGTGAGGCCATCCTGGAATTGGCAAAGCGGTATGGTGACCATGTGCATTTTGTTTACCCTGTCCACCGAAATCCCAATGTAAGCGAACCGGTTCACCGGATTCTCGGAGGTAACCCTTCCATACATCTATTGGAGCCATTGGAATATTTGCCACTTGTTCACCTGCTCAAGCAGGCCAAACTGGTACTGACAGATTCTGGTGGGATCCAGGAAGAGGCAGTAAGTTTGCGGAAACCCACTTTGGTTCTCCGGGAAAAAACCGAGAGACCTGAGGGATTGGAAAGCGGTATTCTTCAGCTGGTAGGCACG
>JAAYYW010000424.1 GCA_012515195.1 Leptolinea sp. | reverse complement strand
ATCAAATCGCTTTTTGAGGAAAAACTTCAAAATGAATTGCGTTCTTTGTAACGTAGACTAAGTTTTATGGAGACTGTTCGTCTCCAGTTTCGAGTTTTCCCTCTTGCATTTGACGAATAAGAGTCTCTGCCATTTCTTTTTGATCTATAGGAACAAAGATTTTTGCTTCTCCTAATGGGCCAACTGTTAGTCCATAGGTTGTTCCCAGGCTTTCCTGAATGGACGTTGCTTCAATGCCATTGGCAAGTAGAAAATCCACCAACATTGCAGCATCAAGCTGCCCATACGCCGAATAAACATGTGTCCATTGTTTTTTCATAGAATCATTATACTGATCAAACTGGCTTTCTGGCAATGAGCTGAGCAATGGCTTTGCGTTTTCCGTGATCTGAATTTTTCCATCCCTCAAAATAGTAAATGGTATCTAAATGGGAAAAAGCGTTTCGCAGTTCACCGGGTTGCAGCAATCTATTAGGTGAAATATCTGGTTTGTCCACAAGCATATCAATTGTCATGGTTTCAAAGAACAGTAATCCCCCTGGAGCTAAGAAGTCAAAAATACTTGTAAAAATACTTCTATCTAAAAAATAGAGTTACAGACAACATCAAACTTTTGGGTTTTTAGTGGAATATGGCGTGCATCTGCCACAATATAATATGCCAATGGATTCTTTTGTCGGGCAAATTGCAATGCTGTTAGAGAAATGTCCAATTCAATGACATCCAATCCGCTGCATTGCAAAAAATCCGTTGTCTTGCCCATACCACCGGCAATTTCCAACACTCGGCCTGAAGCTGGGAGAAGATTGGTATTACTTGTGATCAGGCTTCTGGCAGGGGCATCGGTAAATTTCGTATCAGTTCGATACCGCTCATTCCATTTTGCTGCGCTGTCCGGGGCTGTTTTACGGTCAGTCATCCATTTTTCCTAATTTTGATTTCAATCGATCCCGTCTTTTCAACAAGTCCATTTTTTGACGATGTAGCAATATAGAAGTGTCAACCTGGTTAGACTTTTCAAGTCGGGATAGCGCCAACTCTGTCCATTCTAAAGCACAAATAATATCTTGCTGCTGATGTTCAAGTACTTTCGCGAGTTGAATTATCCTCTGTGTATCCATTCCCCCTTCATCGGAGGTCAGAATAGTAGTAGCTTTTGAAAAATCTCCATTTCGTTTCATAATCCGGGCATATCTCAGTCGCAGTTCTGTGTTATGTTTTTCAGAAAGCTCAATTTCTAATAAGCGTTCATACAAAGAAATGGCCCTGTCAATTTGGCCTGTGGACTCATATTGAATTGCCAGGCTTAGAATGTCAACCGGGGGAATCTCTCTATCTGTATCCAACCGGGTAAGCATCCTATTAATATATAGGAACAACGCCGCCAGAGATTGAACATCTACTGCGTTATGGTAGAACACACCAGTCATTGGGGTGGGATCGCCGGTTCGCAGGTAATCAAAATAAAGAAGTGGAACTTCCCATCCAGGAACTTCCATCTGACTTCTTTGGAACCCAAGTATTTCTGTTTCAATGTCTTTCAGGGTTCGGTTTTCCAAACGCCGTTTCCATAACCGTCTGGAAAGTGGTAACAGGTCAAAATGCGCCAGACCATCAAAAGGGGAAGGAAGTCCATTTAAAATAAATCTTGTCTTTAAGATAGGTGCATCGAACGCTTTTCCGTTGTATGTGGCAATGGATTTGATATCTCTGAAAAATTGATACAGCAACTCCAGCTGAGCTCTTTCTTCGCCCGGGTTTCGGAGAAAAATTTGATATGTCGTAAATATATCTCCAGTAAACCGGCCAACTCCTATCATGAATGGGATTGTTCCTGTCCCGCCTGAAAGGCCTGTTGTTTCAGTATCAAGAAAGAGAATTGATTCAAGGTCAAGACTGGAAGAGGATAAGGATGAATCAGCCCAATGGATCAACTCGTGATGAATTGGTTCTGCCTGGAATGCGACCTTGCCATGCGTATAGGTGTTTTCGGTCGAAAGTTCGGAACAAAACACGGGCCCGCATGAGGTATTTTTGAATATGCCGCTGACAACATCTTCTATCCCCAATCTTTTTTCAGGCCGCGCCAGCTTTTTTTCAAGCCCTGTTTGAACACCCAGTGAGCGTAATTTATCAGAGAGAGATTCGAACGATTTGGACATAGAAAGTCAATCACGAATCTGATGTAGTATGGCCAGTGTTTCTTTCTTCCCACCAGCACCATTAATACCACCAGGACCTACACATGATGGACAACCGTCCAAGCAGCCGCAATTTGTGATTAACTCGTGAACCGCGGATAGTACCTGTGGATGAAGATCAAAACATTTTCGGCTTAATCCGATTCCAGCATTTACCTGATCGTAAATAATTACGGCGGGTCTACCATCTGCGATAGGGCAGGCAGGGTCGGACAGAGAACCGATGTCAGATGCGTCACACATAAGGAATAACGGCGCCAGCTGTCCGATGGAATAACTTAGACCGGCTAAACCACTGCGAATCTTGACATTACTCTCAGCTAATTGATGGCAATTCGGACATAAAGTAATTAAATTTTCCAACCGATTAGCTTCTTGCAGACATGTGAAATTTCGTAAAGGATTCTTGTGATGGACATGATGCGATTTCACACTCTCTGGCAGACCGCAAACCTGACATCGAAAATGATCCCTTTGCCTCACTTCGAGTCGGATTTTGTCCCAGTTTTTTCCATAGTCATTCGCATCATTTTTCCACAACATCATATCTCGAAGAGTAGCTACGGCTGAATCGCTGATTGAAAGCCAGTAAGCCGTTGTGCGCATGGTGCTCTCTGGAAGGGTTAATTGTTCTGTGGAAAGCACCTCTCGTGTACTCCATAGTATCTTTTTAAATCCTGAAATTTCGGTTGTGACAAGTATTTCCCCATATGTTGTTTTCGATCCTGGAAAATACTCGGATTCCTGTTCATTTATTTTGGATAACGTGACCTTGCGAATCGGTTCGGTGAAATAATCTTCGTCAACAGGGTTGAGGATGGCCGTTGATTTTTCAAGATCCAATTCCTTTACATAATATGACTTTCCTTCATGGAGATAAATAGCCCGGGGATGAACCATCCAGAGAGCGCTAAGATAATCTATTTCACCAATGGTTTTCTGGTTTTGAGCTTTTAACTCAACTAGAGTGACGGAGCGGGAATCTGAGCTTCGAAGGGAAAGCAAAGTGGCCGGATAGGTTGAATCAGTCCAGAAATAACGCTCATCAGAATGATTTACCTGTCCAGATTCCACAAGGAAATCAAGATACGATTTAAGCGTATTTGTCTCTAATGAACCGAATTTCTCACCTTCCGAAAAAGGCAATTCGAATGCGGCACAGCGGAGATGCCCAAGTAGAATAATCGGATGATCTGCGTCAATCAATGCAGATTCAGGTGACTTTTTTGTCAAATAATCCGGATGCTGCATGAGATACTGGTCAACAGGATTACTTGTGGCAACAAGTACCGCGATGGAAGGGGCCAACTTTCGACCGGCACGCCCTGCCTGCTGTCGAAGTGCAGATATACTGCCCGGGTAACCCGTCATGAGAACCGCATCGACCCCACCAATGTCTATACCTAATTCCAGGGCGCTGGTTGCGGCTACAGCTCTCAGTTTGCCAGAACGGAGATCAGCTTCTATACGGCGGCGGTCTGCTGGAAGATAGCCTGAACGATAGGCATGGTACTGAGTTTCATCATCATTTTGTTGAAGCCGAAGCTGCCGAAGTAGCATTTCGACGCCTCGCCTCGACCGACCAAAGATCAACACCTGTATATTTTTTTCGAGCAAAGTACCGGCCAGACGGATAATCTCTGACGACGCGCTTTTTCGGATGCCGGTTTCCTCATGGATGATAGGAGGATTATAAAAAATAGTTTTTTTGGACCCATGCGGGGATCCGTCATCATCAATCATAACAAGTGGTTCATCAATGAGCGCAGAACCATGTTGCGCCGGATTTGCGATAGTGGCAGATGTTAGAATAAATTGTGGGCAGCTTCCGTAAAATTTTGAAATTCGCTTAAGACGACGGATTACATTTGCCAGATGGGAACCAAATACTCCGCGAAAGGCGTGAATCTCATCGATTACCACATAGTCAAGCCTTCGGAAAAAATCCACCCAAGTTGTATGATGCGGTAGTATCGCAGTATGCAGCATATCCGGATTGGTCAACAGACAGCGAGCTGTTTGACGGATTGCCTGTCTCATATGGTTAGGGGTATCACCATCATATACGCAAACGGGTATTTTAAGATCGATGCTTTCTTCTGAAAAAAAAGTAAATTCGTTGAGTTTTTCTTTTTGATCGTACGTGAGCGCTTTGGTGGGAAAAAGGTAAAGCGCATGGCTATCTGGTTCTTTAATCATGTGATCAAGAACAGGGAGGTTGTAGCACAGAGTTTTACCACTGGCTGTTCCTGTGGTAATAACTACATTCTTTTTCGCTTTTACAGCCTGATAGCTCAATTTTTGATGGGAATACAGCTGTTTTATACCAAGAGTGTGTAGGCGTCTTGCGAGGAGGGGAGATAATTCTTTCGGGAAGTCAAAAAAAACACCCGAGGACGGCGGAAGGTCCGTCGAAAAATGAATATTGTCCCCAATTTCTCGGCACTGAAACCAATTCCTTACAATAGAATTGAGATTTGATATACTTTGGTCACTGGACATTTTTTTTATTCGGAAATTTTTTCTATTATGATACTACAAGGAAAGAAATAATGCCTGGCCAATTAATGCTGGTTTTTCTTAGTGGACTGATTTCTGGGTTGTTTGTCAACTATCTTGCTGATGTTCTACCAAGAAGCAGGCGCTTCACAGAGCCCGTTTGTCTAAGTTGCGGGCAATTTAGGACTTGGAAGGAATTTGCGTTAGGAAAGCCCTGTGCGGCTTGTGGACGAAAGAATTCTGTTCGCTTCTGGATCGTGATCATCTTAGAGATCATTCTTGCCGGGCTAGTGTGGTTTTTTCCTTTGGGTAACTTCCCATTTTGGGCAAGTGAACTTTTCTTGCTAGTGTTTTCTGTCATGATTGTTACGGATATAGAATTCAGGGTCATATTGGAGCAGGTGACCATAGCCGGTTATATCTTGTCATTTTTTGCCGGGTTGTTTCTTCACGGATTAAACAAGACAATACTGGGTGGTATTTCGGGTTTTTTGTTGTTTCTTGCTCTTTATTACTTTGGTCGATTATTTGCCCGACGGCTCGCGCATAACCGCGAAGAACCAATTGATGAAGAAGCCTTGGGGTTTGGTGATGTTCATCTTGCCGGGGTAGTTGGTTTATTAACAGGTTTCCCTTTTAATCTAACAGCAATGTTGTTGGCAATAATTCTAGGTGGTATCGCATCCATTGTCATTATTGTGATTACATTAGTCCGGAAACAATATCAGGCTTTTATGGCAATTCCATATGGTCCATTTATCATTATTGGCGGTATTGCGGCCCTGTATTACTATCTTTAGTTGATTTCTCATTTTCTTTCTTTGGGGCCTGAGTTGTAAACTTCATTCGAGACCGCCTCACGATATTTTTGAAAGTTGTCATCGAACTTTTTTGTGAGAATCGAGACGGTCTTAAAGAACGCTTGGCTGTCTTTCCAGGTTTTTTCTGGCGTAAGAAGAATATCTGGTACGCCCGGGCAGGAAACGGGAGTAGCAATGTCAAACCACTCGTCATTGCGCATAGGCACATTTTTTAGCTTATCATATAGTGCTGCATTTATCATTGAACGGGTCTGTGCCAGGGGAATTCTTGTTCCATATCCATATTTCCCGCCAGTCCAACCTGTATTTACAAGCCAGACAGATGCCCCATTCTTTTGAACTAATTCTGCTAATTTATCTGCATATACGTGTGGATTTAATGGGAGGAAAGGGGCAGCGAAACATGTGGAAAAGGTGGCAGATGGTTCCTTGGATAAACCCGTTTCAGTGCCGGCTATTTTGGCAGTGTATCCTGAAAGAAAGTAATACACTGCCTGATTAAGATTGAGTAGAGCAATGGGAGGTAAAACCCCAAAAGCATCGGCACATAAAAAGAAAATGTGTCTGGGCGAATCTGCGCATCCGGATGGTACATAATTCTCAACGAATTCAATAGGGTAGGCAGCTCTTGTATTTTCTGTTATCTGACTGTTATCAAAATCAACATTTCTACTTAATGGATCCATCACAACATTTTCGAGAACTGTACCAAATCGATGTGACGCTTTCCAAATTACTGGCTCGAGCTCTTTTCGCAAACGAATAGTTTTAGCATAGCAACCACCTTCATAGTTGAAAATACCATGCTCAGTCCAGCCGTGTTCATCATCACCAACCAGTTTTCGCTCAACATCGGAAGATAATGTGGTTTTGCCTGTCCCTGAAAGACCAAAGAAGAGCGCCGTATCCATATTATTGCCAACATTTGCGGCGCAATGCATTGGGAGTATGTTCTTTTGGGGAAGAACAAAATTTAGATATGTGAATACGGATTTTTTTATTTCCCCTGCGTAAGCAGTCCCGCCAATTAATACCAAGCGACGTTCAAGATCTATGGCAATAAAAGTTGATGAATTTACCCCATCTTCATTGGGATCAGCCTGAAATCCCGGGGCGGCAATTACAGTAAAAACCGGGTTGAAATTGGCCAGTTTTTCTCCAGTGAGGCGCAGAAATAAATTTTGAGCCACGAGGCTGTGCCATGCCCTCTCGGTAATTATTCGGACGTATGTTTCTGTGACTGGATCAGCACCTACAGCCATATCCTGGAGGAACACATCGCGACCCTGAAAATAGGCTTGCAGTTTCATGAGAAGTCGGCTGAATGAAGTCGGGGAAAACCCCCGGTTCACATCACCCCAGTCAATCAATTTTTCTGTGAATTCTGAGCGGACAAAAAACTTGTCATTGGGAGAACGGCCTGTATTGGGAGCTGTGTTGACGACTATTGCTCCCGTTCTCGAGATCATACCTTCTTGGCGTTGAATTATTTGTTCAACAAGTTCGGCCGCAGAAAGATTCCAGAACACTGTGTGCAAATTTCGGAATCCAAGGTAATCCAATCCAAACAGATTCGGCGTTCCGGAAAAGCTGTTTAGATCCATTGTGATCTCCCGTCTTTTGATTAATGAGTAGGTATGCCCGTCATGGTCGAGAACCAGTACCAGACTACATCAGCGGCTGGTTTACCGCGAACAGACGCTGATTGATCCTGATAATTACCCAGTATGTTAAATCGACGGGAAACAACTCCTGTGATCCAAGGTCGGCGGTTTTCCTCTGGAAGAGATGCGTTATATAGGGCAGTCTGCTGATCATGGGATGTTTTCAGTTCGGGTTGAAATGGAGCGGGGAAATTTAGAACAGATGGAATTTGACATCGACCAGAAAGCTCAACGCAACCTTTATAGGACGATTCGATTGAAGGGAAATCCAATCCTATCCAAACCAGTTTCCCGGTTTCCATAAGAGCAGGGCCAAGGACATCGTCCAACTTTTTTGCGACTCCATCTGAGTAAGATTGAATACTTCCAATTGAATCTGAAATGCGTCCCAGATTAAGCAGGTAAATACCATCAACAGGTTCAAGCAGGTTTACATCAAAGAATTGGAAATCGTCATAGTGGATTCCAAGAAGCGTTTTGCCGCCGAACTGGTTTTTTGTTTGTACCAAAATATCATTCCATTTTGCATAGGCATCAGCCGGATACGAACTTCGCAAAGCCTCTGTGTTGTTGCTTTCCGTTATGATCGAGGATATCTCTTCATCACCTAGTATTAAGCCATCAGCATTTACAGATTTCGCAAGAGTACCAACGGATAGATAGAAATCTTGAATGTTATCAAACCATTCCTTCCAAGCAACTGGATTCGATACAGCATTATTCCAGAATTCTGCCGATGATGTTTTGTGTTTTATGGAGGCTAAAAGGTAGACTTTTAACCCTCTTTCTCTGGCCAGGGAAACTATTGTCTGAATATCCCTCGCGGATGGATCACGACCGGGATCGGT
>JAAYYW010000423.1 GCA_012515195.1 Leptolinea sp. | reverse complement strand
TGCCTACCAATGTCATCCTTGCCGCACGCGAAGGGATCCGCAAGATATTGAACAGAGGGATGGAAGAACATTTCGCCCGATACACGAACGCCAGCCGGATTATGCGACAGGGGTTGTCCAATCTCGGATTTGAGATGCTGGTTCCCGAGGCGTACGCGGCTCCTATTGCCACTGCTGTCAGGTTGAGGCCGGAATTCACGGCAGATGAAATGACAAAATGGCTGATGTCAGAACGTCAGATTGCCATTGGAGGCGGATTGGGCGAACTGACCGGTAAAATCTTCCGGGTCGGTCATCTTGGAAAAGCAGCGGAACGCGATTACATGCTGGAGTTCCTGTTCACCATGGAAGAGTTTTTGCAATACAAAGGAATTCCCTTTACCAAAGGAAGCGGTGTTTCTGCCCTGCTCGGGTAGAAAACCTGAAACAGGTAAATGTGCATGGAGATGGACTCGGTCGACCGGATTGAAAAGCCTGCCGGGCAGGGTGTTGTTCCATCCTATGCCTGGGTAATCCTGGCGGTGGTTATGGCAGCCGGTGTTGCCGGACCGTTCAATCAGTTTAAAGTGCCCCCGGTCATGCCAGTATTAATGGATTCGTTGGGCATTGATCTGACTTACGCCGGGGCATTGATGTCCATCTTTGCCATTACCGGTTTGATCACCGCGCTTCCGGCTGGTCTGGTATTGCTGCGCCTGGGGTTGAAATTAACCGGACTAATCGCCATACTATTTATGTTAGGCGGTACACTGCTGGGTGCGGTTGCCGGCAGGTACAGTCTGTTGTTTATCAGCCGGTTGGTGGAAGGTGTCGGGCTGGGTTTGATAGCCGTAATCGGTCCTGCCGCAATTTCTGCCTGGTACCCGGAGGAACGGCGCGGATTCCCGATGGGTATCTGGGCGACCTGGGTGTCGCTTGGCAGTCTGCTGATTTACAATCTTGCTCCCCCTGTGGAGTCAGCAGGCGGGTGGCAGTCTGTCTGGTGGATGTCAGCCGGGTTGACCGCTGCTGCGGCAATTCTGTTCTTTATTCTTTTTCGTGAGCCGTCACAGGATCTGTCAATCCGCCCAAAACATAAAACGGTTGGATCACCGGCTTACATAAAAGCTCTTTCCCGCCCGGGAATCTGGCTTCTGTCGTTTGCCTTTGGATGCTTTAATTTCGCCATTATTGGCGTTATAGCCACGTATTACCCGACTTATTTGAAATCTATTCAGGGATATGACCTCGCGGGGGCGTCCCTTGTGACAAGTATAAAAATGATTGTTGTCATTGCCACCGCGCCGCTGATCGGCTGGGTGGTTGATCGTATTGGATCACCGCGAAAGATCACCCTTTGGTCTTTCATCGCGATCGCGGCATTCATGGCTCTTCCATTCTCTATTTCAGGCTGGATGATCCCGGCTTCGATGGTTTTGCTTGGAATTCTCGCTGGAGCCATACCCACCTGTATTTTTACATCCATCCCGGAGATCGTTGGTTGGGAAGCCCCGGCTGGAATTGGGATGGGCGTGATCTTGATCGGACAGAACCTTGGTCAGTTGCTCGGACCGGTCGTCTTCGGTCAGCTCGTGCAGACAATTGGCTGGATGCCGGCCGCATTTTGCACAATCCCCTTGCTGTTGGCCGGATATTTTGCTGTCCGGTTGACGGATATGAAATAACCCGGACGTATAAATTGATGCGAGTTACTTTTACAGGAGTATAACCAGATGGCTGAATCGATAAAAGCGTTATGTGAGGCACAGGCAGGAAAGACAGAGATTCTTCAAGGCAATATTGCTTTTGCTGTTGGATGCATACGGGGAGGAGTCCACGCGGCAGATGGTTATCCCGGCACTCCAAGCAGTGAGGTGATCGACCGTGGGTTATCAGAGGTACGTGATCTGATCAACGTCGATTGGTCGGTCAACGAGGCTGTGGCTTCTGCGGTGGGAGTGGGACATACCCTGGCCGGACGGGATTGTGTTGTCACCATGAAGATCCCCGGTCTTTTCCAGGCGGGAGATATATTCACAAGCGGTTCCGCCTTCGCTCAGGAGCGGGGGGCACTGGTCTATTACATTGCCAGCGACTTTACACCCAGCTCAACCCAGCACGTTGTTGATCCACGCTACCTTTTTAAGTCATGTTTCATCCCTGTACTGGAACCACGCAGCCACCAGGAATTACACGAATCGGCTGCCATAGCGGTGGAAATTTCCCACGCATATAAGACACAGGTGGTCATCCTCCCCAATGGGAATCTGTGCCACAGCGAGGGGCTGGTTCATCTGATGAAACCTGTCAGACGCGATCCGCTTGTTATGCCTGAAAGTTTAAGAGATTTCAATGTGTTCCCGGCTGTCGCGCGAAAAAACTATGACCAACTAATGCGGGAACGCATGCCGGCACTGTTGCAAATGGTGGAAACAAGTCCGCTTAACCTGTGGGAGAAGAGGTCAGGAAAAGTCGGAGTGGTAACTGCAGGTATGAGTGACATCTATGTACGTGAAGTAAAGGATGCGCTTAACCTGGATATCGACATCCTGTCGCTTGCCTGGACGAACCCGCTTCCGATTGACCTGATCACCGAGTTTTATAACTCTATAAACGGTGACGTGTTTGTGATCGAAGACGGATACCGTTTCATTCAGGAAGCCATGATGCAGGCAGGTCTTCACCCGAAGGGAAAGGAAGAATTCAGCTCCCTGACGGAATGGACACCCGCGTTGGTGGCGGAGAAATTTGGAAAGACCATTACCCATTCCAGACCATCGGTACAACCCGTTCCCCGTCCGCCAGCGTTGTGCGCGGGCTGTCCGTACCGGCTTTTCGCGCAGGAAGTGGCTCTATTGCGCAAGAAGAAGCAGGTGGGGACAGTGTTTGGCGATATTGGCTGTAATGGCCTTCTGTTCTTCATGGACGCGCTGGATACTGCCCTGGCAATGGGCGCCAGTGAAGGTCAACGAATCGGGTTTGTTATGGACAAACCGGAGGAAGCGGCCCGTTGTCTGACTGTGGTGGGTGACAGTACGGAATGTCATACCGGCATGGATGCCACCCGGAACGCGGTATACCGCAATGTGCCCGGTGTAAAGGTGATCCTGGACAACTCATGGACCGGGATGACCGGCGCGCAGCCGACCCCGACATCCCCGAAGAATCTGGCCGGGCAGAAGATGAAATTCAGCCTGCCGGAGAGTCTGAGGGCGCATGGCGCCACTGTGATTGAAGTGGGCGCGTATGACAGAAAAGGATTGCGCGCCGCATTGAAAACCGCCCTGGCTGACGCAGCCAAAGGCTCTTACACAACCATTGTTGTGCAGGATGGTTCCTGTATTCAGAAAGTTGAACGCAGTACACAGCGTGTGTATGTGGATCCGGAAGTGTGCAAGAAATGCGGAGCGTGTCTTATCTGCCCCGGGATTGCTGCCGGACCTGATGGTGTTCCTGTTGTCACCAATATGTGCACCGGATGCGGGGGAAGTGCCCCGGCGTGTGTACAAATGTGTCCAACCGGTGTTTTGAACCCCATCGATTTGAAAGATTTGAAACAGAAATCAATGCCGGAATTTCCAGTACCGGAGATCAAATACAAAACGGATGAGTTGTCTGGAAAGAAATTACCGGAGCGGTTGTCGGTATCCATTCGCGGTGTTGGCGGGCAGGGGAACCTTTTCTTCGGCGCTGTTCTCACCCAACTCGCCTTTCTGGCGGGTTACGACAAAAAGAATATTATTAAGGGAGAGACTCATGGCATGGCCCAGATGGGCGGCCCGGTGATCAGCACCTTTGCCTGTGGACGAGCAGCCAGTCCGATTTTCCTGCCGGGAACAACGGATTGTCTGATCGTAATGGAAAAGAGTGAAGTGCTGCGACCCGATT
>JAAYYW010000422.1 GCA_012515195.1 Leptolinea sp. | reverse complement strand
GTCGGCATCAAAATAATACCGTGAGTCATATGTCTTATATTCCCTTAGGGAATTGATTTTTTTCTGAACTTCGTCTTCGGTAACTTCAATCAGAAAATTGGGGAAAAAGCCATAACTCGATCGGATCACATCAAAACCAAGTAAAGTGGTTCCCCTGAAGGCACGCAAGGCTTCTTCAGTAACAGTCCCATGATCCTGATGGATGTCTGCCCGAGTATGCACAAATACAATGTCCGGATTAAATTCCCGGTTCAATTTGATCATGTATTCGAGGATTTCTTGTCGGGCATGCGGGAAACGTCGTGTTTCAAATTGGCCAAGAATCACCTTCTCTTTTGGCACACCAAGAACTGCCATACTGAGAAAGTGCTCTTCCACAAGATTCTTTAGCTCAGGGTTCTTTTGATTGTCTGATAACGTCACACAGCGAATATCAGCTTTCGAGGCGATCTGAGCTATCAAGGCTCCTGCACCCAGTTCAATGTCATCCGGGTGTGCTCCTATAAAACAGATCCTTTTTCCCGAGAAATGTATTGATGATCCCATAATTATTTCGTAGCCAGAAAACCGCCGACAACTTTTGTCATTACCAGCTTACCTTCTTGTTTTATTCTCTTTTCAGCCACAGACTGGATTTTATCCATAATTTTTTCAAATTCTTTTTTGTCGTTGAAAAAACTTGTCCAGAGCTTACGGTCTTCAGATAAAGAAGCGCGTGTATATTCGACAAAAGGTTCAGCCGTTTCAAATGTGAGAGGATTCTCAAAAATATGTACATCTACCTTCGAGAAAGTGTTTTTCATACTGGCTAGTATTTCAGAACCATAACGTGAGCTGCCAGGCATAGGAGGAATAGTTTTACCCGTTGCTTCTCGTATAACGTCGTAAAAGAGTTTTTTATTTTCCGGCATTGGGCCACTGGAGAAAAGTCTTCCGCCCGGTTTTAGAACACGATGCATTTCCCGAATAGTGAACGGGATATCTTCAGCGTAGTATATGGCAAAGCAGCATGATTCAAAATCGAATATGTTTTCAGGCAAATCAAAGGTCTTGTTGAAATTCAATTTCATAAATGTAACGGCATTGTTTATCTTCTGATTTTCCAGCCGTGCCTGTGTCAGTAATTCTTCTGACACGTCACCACCCGTTATTTTCGCCTGTCCATCGAGGTGTTTGTAATAGGAAAAACACTGTTTTCCGGCTCCACATCCCACATCCAGAATGGTATCGCCTTTTTTTAACTGGATCAAATCAAGCATCCAGGTATCAATATCTCGTCCGCCAAATTTATTGTGAATATCGATCCTTTTTAAAAGATCGTTCGTGGTTTCCTTGTAATCAATTTTCATAGAACCCTCTCATATGTTGGGATAGGTATAAATAGCCTGTAAAGTATAAAGTACGATGTATGAATCTTCAAGACACATTAGCAAATTCGAGGAAGCATTTCTCCGGCCATCATATCCAATAAACGCGTACCACCCAATGCATTCTTTAACAATACCCGACCCTTGTCTTCCAATGTAACGATTCCAATTCGGGCGGCTTTTTTTCCATAATCAAAATTGCGCATAACTTCAAGAATCGTGTCAGCTTCACCAGGGGGAACAATGATTATCAATTTCCCTTCATTTGCCATATATAAAGGATCAAATCCTAACATTTCACAAGCAGAGCGGGTTACCGAGTTTATTGGAATTGTGTCTTCGTTTAAGTACATTCCCACATCGCTCTGTTGAGCAATTTCATTAAGAGTTGTAGCCAATCCTCCCCGTGTTGGGTCGCGCAAAACATGAATATTCGGTGCTGCTTTTATCATTGCCTCAATCATATGGTTCAATGGCGCCACATCTGACTGAATATCCGCTTCAAATCCTAATTCGCCGCGTGCCGAGATAATGGCAATACCGTGGTCGCCCAAAGTACCAGATACCAATACAACATCACCGGGTTTCGCATATTGCCCACCGATGGTTGAAGGACCATCCAGCCAACCTACGCCTGTTGTGGTGATAAATATCTGGTCAGCCCCGCCTTTTTCAACTACCTTTGTGTCCCCGGCAACCAAAATCACTCCAGCCTCGTCAGCTGATTGCTTCATTGACTGGACGATCTCTTTCAGCATTTTGATCGGCATGCCTTCTTCTAATATAAAACCAGCCGTGATGTAAAGAGGTATGGCTCCTGATACCGCTACATCGTTGACTGTACCACAAATTGCCAACCGGCCAATATCACCGCCTGGGAACAAAATGGGCTTCACAATATGAGAATCTACCGAAACAACAAGTCGACCACCTTCAGTACCGAATGCTGGGACAGGAAGTTGCGCGAAATCATTCCCTTCATTTAGAGCAGCATTAGAAAGAGCAGGTTGAAAAACCGTCTTGATCAGATCTGCCGTCATTCGCCCACCGCTCCCATGACCTATTACGATACTCGCGGAGTGAGTAAGTGGTACAGGACAAACCGGTCCTTCAAACGATGATATTATGCCTGTCATATTATTTTTCGGGAATACCCTTTCTCGCTCGTCCATATCGAAGGTACGCTGCACACGCACCTTCCGAGGAAACCATTGTTGCACCCAACGGGTGCTCTTGAGTACAAATTGTACCGAATGCCGGGCAATCGACTGGTTTCTTTATTCCTTGAAGAATCTGACCGGAGATACAAATTGCTGATTCCTTCGTCTGAATATTCGATACATTAAACCTGTGTTCAGCATTGAATTCTTCAAAATCCTTCCGCAATCCAAGTCCACTCTGGGATATTTCACCAATTCCGCGCCAACTGCGATCACAGGGTTCAAACACAGACTTTATCATTTCCTGGGCAGGCAAATTTCCCTTTTCTGTTACCACCCTTTTGTATGCATTCTCAACGTCAAATCTACCGTCTTCTAATTGTTTGACCGCCAGAAGGATACCT
>JAAYYW010000051.1 GCA_012515195.1 Leptolinea sp. | reverse complement strand
TGCAACCGGTTGCATTATAGCAAATCCGAAATTCCCTGTCAAGTGGGTATAATCACTAGCGGTACGGCAGTCGGATGGTTAACCTGCCAGACATTATTTACAGGAAGATGAACATGAAGTTTGATCAATCACATAACGCAAACGCGAACCAGACCCGTCCTTCCTCTCAGATTGATCACGTGATCGGTGTGATGAGCGCGAAAGGGGGAGTCGGAAAATCCTTTGTTGCCGGGTTACTGGCCTGCGAACTCGTACGGCAGGGATACCGGGTGGGTGTGCTGGACGCAGATTTTACCGCCCCCAGCATTCCGCTCCATTTCGGACTTCATGGTCCGTTAAAGGTTGGTACATACAGCTTTATTCCAATGGAGAGCCAGTCCGGTGTGCGTGTGATTTCGATGGACCTGATGGTTGATAATGAAGAGCAATCGGTCATCTGGAAAGAATCCCTGATGGGTAACGTTGTGGAAGAACTATGGAAGAATGTCGAATGGGGTGGGCTGGATTACCTGCTGGTAGACCTGCCTCCGGCCACGACCGAATCTTCGATAGCCATGACCCAGTTGCTTCCATTGACCGGTGTGATCATTGTGACAACTCCGCAGTTTATCTCTGCTACCATGGCGAGGCGGGCAGTGGCGGTTGTTCAAAAGACCGGCATTCCTGTCCTCGGGATCGTGGAGAATTTCTCCGGTTATCGGCCGGGGGAAACCGGACAGGAGGAGTTGGTTTTTGGGAATAGTCATGTTGAAACCGTGACCCGGAAAGCAGGCGCGCCTCTTTTGGTCCGCATCCCGTTGACCCCTTCCGCGGCGGAGCTGTGTGACGCGGGTAGGATCGAGGATATTCTTCTCGATGAAAGTGCCCTGTTGGCGAATAACCTGACGCGCGCGGCAGCGGAAGCCCGTGAAAAACAGGCTGCCGCGGCAAACAATATAGCCCTCGAAACAGCCGGACCGGATACAGCCATTGAAGCGGATCCGTTGGATCCGGGATACCCTGTTGATGAAATGTCATGCGCGCAGACTGCCGATGTTTGCAACCCGTTCTCCGATACGGTTATGCATCTGATTCGCAGCCGGGAGAATATGGGCGCCATGGACCATCCTGACTCGCAGGGTTTCTTTATTGGACGCTGCGGCGACAGGATGCAGATCGACCTTCGCATTATCAAAGACCGCATCATTGAAGCGAAATTTCTACCGGAAGGCTGCGGGGCTACACTGGCCGCTGGCAGTATGCTTACCAAGATGGCCTGCACCAAGACCCTGGAGGAAGCACGCGAAATCACCCCGGACGAACTGGTGGCCGCGCTGGACGGTCTGCCCGATGACCATCTGCATTGTGCTGAACTGGCGGTTATGACCCTGCGCGAAGCGGTGATCGACGCGGTGGAAAGCTTTGGGAAACCATTGCGGAAAGAATGAATGGATTGAAGTGTTTTAAATATGACAATACGTATATGGGATTTGGTTTAGTATTTAAAAATTCATTCTATTGGGCAATAATATAGCGAAGCGTTTTTTCTCTAACAGGTGACCTTAAGATATGCTTTTCTGCATTATATAAAGAATTAATAATCCCGAATTCCTCTTCAAGATCCTCTATGATTTTTACTTTTTGATTATTTCGATCAAATTCTATGAAGATTATCTCTGAATATGGTATTGTGCCCGAATATGTGGGGGGGTTTCGAATTCCATTTTCGTGAAGAGTTGGCGTATCAGTTTCTTCGACATCTTTATATAAAAACTCAGCTTCAATTGTTTGATTGGCATAAAACATATCTATAGCCTTAGATAATTCTGTATTATAGCTTGCACTAGTAAAGAATTCTCTTTCGCCATATCTTAATTCATTTCGATAAGGAGAAATAACAAAAACAACATGAGTATTGTCTACGAAATCCGGTATCTCTCTAAATACACCATTCCATAATGATTGGTATTCATTCCAAAGATATTTCGCCTCTTTTTGAATAGCAATTTGGGACATAATTCCAATAATTAAAAAAGGTATGACAGCAAGAGCAGATAAAATATTCTTTTTAATTGGTGATAAAGAACCTAGAAACATGCAAAAAGCAATTAATCCTATTGAGAATCCGGGGATAGAAGTATTGTGAGCTCTTGAAGAGAACCAATGAATATAAGAAGGGATTCCATAAATAATAAACGGGAAATACCCGGCAAGCCAGAAAAAGCCACCTGCCGAAATAATTATCAAATTTCTCTTATTCGCATTATCGATTTCTTTTTCTATTCCTTTACGAAAAAAAACAAAAACAAAAATCAACACTACAACAGAAATAGTGGTGATTACCGCAACCCTTATGGAATAATCCCGTTGTAGTGGTAACGACCAACCTTGGAAATAGCAGATTATTCCGTTTAAAAATTGTCGGACGATATATCTGACACTTATATGTTGAGCTTCATGAAAACTGGTATAGCCAAGATAAGATTCCATTAACCTAAAAAGTACATAGGAAAATCCCAAAAATAATGGAAGGAGGTACCACCAATTCTTATTTTTTGTTTGTTTCCATTCAATAATAAAAAGAATAATGGGGATACTTAAAAGAAGTCCTAGTTGTATCTCATAATAAAGCAATGAACCATAACCAAGTAGAATACCCAGAGCTAATAAATATAAGGAGTGATTTTTAAGATATTGAATTAAACAAATTGTATATAACTGAATACATATGAGCATTATTGGATCAAGTAGCACCCACATTCTAGTCATGTCTACGGGTGAAAAAATTATCAATAAAGAACATAAAAAATTAAAAATACTATTAAACAAGGACAACTTCTCGAAGATAACAAAAAAAAGCCAGCAATGAGTCGCTAATAAAAAAACCCTAAAAATCATTATTGCCTGTAAATTCATTCCAAATATTTCTGTTTGGAAGCGATATGTAGCAAAGGTTAAAGGACGAATGAACCCTGGTATAAACCACGGGAATTTTTGGTGGTAGAAATTATTGGCAAATTGCCCCCAATCATCATAATAAAGGGAGGGAGATAGATGAAGGCTATAAACAAATGAAGAGATTACAAATATAAGAAAGGAGAATACTAAAAATTGATGCTTGGTTAAGAATTGGATGATAGTAGATTTATTTCGAAATGAAGGCATAGTTTCCTCAAAGAATAATTTTCATTATATTGCATTATTTGATGATGAATTCTTTTATTGACGATATTCAATCTGAATCATACTAAAAATGATTCTTCGAGTTGGTGTAACATATTTTCTGTAAATTAAAGAACCTTAACAAAAGAGGTGAGTCAGAAGTATCCTAAAGGTTGCTAAAGACCAAAAAAGGAGAACTCGATGACTCACCAAAATCATTATAACCTTCCAGAGAGTGTGACAGAAACATTGATGCAGCAAGGGTTGGGGGCATTGCCAGAAATGATCAAAGTGATGATCAACAATGCCGTGTTGGAAGAGAGAAGCCGATATCTTCAAGCCGAAGAATACGAGCGGACCGGAGAACGGACGGGATACGCGAATGGTTACAAGCCAAAGACGGTGAAAACCCGTGTAGGCGAGATCACTTTTGCGATACCGCAAGTCCGTGAAGGAGGTTTCTATCCATCGGCGTTGGAGAAAGGGCTGAGAAGCGAAAGAGCCTTGACCATGACGCTGGCAGAAATGTACATCATGGGTGTCTCAACCCGCAAGGTGAAAGCGATCACAGAGCA
This sequence comes from Leptolinea sp., assembly GCA_012515195.1. Lineage (GTDB taxonomy): Bacteria > Chloroflexota > Anaerolineae > Anaerolineales > Anaerolineaceae > Leptolinea. The sequence continues at coordinate 474 of JAAYYW010000051.1, read as the reverse complement.
GTTATGCGGGATTGAGATCTCGGCAGAACAGGTCAGCCGGGCCACCGCGCAACTGGATAGAGTGTTGCAGGAATGGCGGGAAAGGCCGTTGGGAGAAATTACTTACCTGTACCTGGATGCCCGGTATGAAAAAGTACGGGAAAACAGTCAAATCCGGGATGCGGCGGTTCTGGTGGCTACAGGGATCACCCCATGGGGAGAACGACAGGTTTTGGGAGTATCGGTATCCCTGAGTGAACATGAAACACACTGGAAAGCCTTCTTACAGGCTCTAAAGGATCGGGGACTGCATGGTATGAAGCTGGTGATCAGTGACGACCATACAGGATTGGGAGCAGCCAGAAGAGCCGTGTTTGGTGGTGTGGCCTGGCAAAGATGCCAGTTTCACCTTCAGCAGAATGCAGGTTCTTATGTGCCAAGACAGTCGATGCGATACGAGGTGGCCGCTGATATCCGCTCCATGTTCAATGCCCC
>JAAYYW010000421.1 GCA_012515195.1 Leptolinea sp. | reverse complement strand
TGGTATGAGGCTGCCCTGGTGTTTTCAGGTTTGATAAGCCTATCCATGGTCGTGGTCGAATTTGCCGGGTCAACCGGTGTGCGCAATACCTCGCGATTGTATCAATTCAGCGGTCTTTGCTCTCTCTTTTTCGTTCCACTGGTTTGGATGTACGTATCCCGCCGCAGTGATACGATGAAAACCCTGGCTGGCATCGCAGCGGGAATCATGATGTTTGGCGGTCTGGTGTTGGCTGGAATTCAACTTCCGGCGATACAACAGCCGGTTTATTCCTATTTCATCACTGATCTCGATGTACAGATGGAACGGGATTACTGGAATAAACTGGAACCAGGCACGCTTGTCTTTGATCCCATTGTCTTCCGGTCTGCCACACTTTTCGCTCGTGGTTCAAATGCCAGTTATACCTGGTACAAATCCAAACCGGAATGGGAAGCATTGCTCGAGGAACCTGATCCTTACGCTCTCCGGGCGAGTGGATACAGCTATGCCTATTTTGACCAGATTTCCTGGGATGAAATCCCGACCGACATTCAGAAAAAGTACAATGATCCCTGTGTGACGATTCTGAATGAAGTGGAAGATTGGCGGCATGATTTCCGTAAGTTGATAGATGTTCGGGCGTGCGAGCATTAGTGTATTTATAACCATCACCCAACTATATTGAATAATCAGCCGATCGAAAACCAATCAGATGATATCTGTTTGTTCATCTGTGTTTTTGATGAACAGTGTAGGCAATAATGAAGAAAGTATAATATCCTATCGTCCTATGAAAACCTTTTTTTCAAAAAATAACCCACACACATTATTCCCTTTGGTTTTACTGGGAATTGTATTGATAACTTATGGATACCAGCTATCCCGCATGGGGCTTTATTGGGACGATTGGGAGATCATTTACCTTGATAATTTCAATGATGCCAGGGCGTATTGGGATTATTTTCTGCATGCCCGCCCGTTGACCAGTTGGTTGTACTTGCTCTTGTCACCGTTGGTCGGAATGAATCCTATTGCTTGGCAGGTGATCAATATCCTTTTTCGGTGGGCTGGATTGACCGGCTTTTGGTTTGCTCTGCGCTATATTTGGCCAAAGCGGTCATTCGAAGTTGGTTGGATATGCCTGCTTATGGCTGTGTACCCTGCTTTCACACAGCATTCTGTTGCGGTGACATACGCGAGACATTTTGCCTGTATCGCCCTTTTTACCGGGTCACTTTGGTTCAACCTCCAGGCGGTGGAAAATCCCAAAAAATGGTGGATTTTCACAATCATGGCAACATTGCTATCTTTACTTCAACTTATCACTCTCGAATACTTTTTCGGTTTGGAATTACTCCGTCCATTTTTCCTTTGGATCGTTTTGCAACGAAAGCATAGCAATTGGCGGAAAACGCTAAAAAAACTCGTACTGCAATGGGTTCCTTACATTCTTGTCATATTGGTCTTTGTGGGTTACCGGTTTATCTGGTATCCAATGGTTTCGCCCAACCCGGAAGCTAACGCGCCTGTACTCTTCGAGAGGTTGACAGCAAATCCATTTGGTGAATTGATCAAATTTACGAACCTTGTTGTACAGGATTTTATCCATCTAAATCTTGATAATTGGCTTGAGCCAATGGAACCTGGTGACTTTGAATTGAAGGCTAAAGCCAACTGGCTTTCCTGGGGTTTTGGGGCGCTTATCGCATTTTTCTCTGCCTGGTTTCTTCTACATTGTGGCCGGGAAACACCGGAAAATGAAGATGGAGAAGATACCTTTATTCGTGACTCTATCATTATTGGTGTCTTCGGCGTTCTGGCAGGTGGAATACCCGTCTGGATTACCGGGAGGCAATCCATAGGTGGTCCATGGGCAGACCGTTTCGCTTTAGGCCCCATGTTCGGCGCGATCTTACTTTTGGTGGGAGTGATTCACTGGTTCTCCCGACGCCGGTTGCAGCAATCCATCTTAATTGGTGTGGTTTTCGGGTTCGCATTATCCAGTCAGGTACAGACAGTCAACAAATACCGTTTGAGCTGGGATCATCAGCGTGATTTTTATTGGCAGCTTGGATGGCGAGCACCTTCCATTGAACCGGGAACCGCCCTGGTGGGTCCTGCCATGCCATTCGCTCTGGTCAATGATCTTCACATCGGGTTTGCTCTGAATGCCATATATGATCAGAACGCGAAATCATTTGAAGCTCCGCTCTGGTTTTTTAGTTCAGGTGGTATGACGGGAGAGTTGATACCCGATATGAAACCCGGGAATTCAATTGACTACCGTTATCTAACGGCTCATTTTACTGGAAGTACTGATAAGATTCTGGCTGTTGAGTATTCCTACGGAACAAGTTGTTTGAAAGTCATCACTGAAGAAGATCGTTACCGGGCTGGATTGTCCAATGACAGTGGCATGTTGTTCAAACTGACCAAACCGGATTTGATTAGAACAGTAAGTGATCAAGCGGTACTTCCACCGGAGGCGGTATTTGGACCTGAACCGGAACATGCTTGGTGCTATTACTATCAAAAAATGGAGCTAGCCCGCCAGATAGAAGATTGGGACACAACGGCAAATTTGGCGGATGAAGCCGCTGATAAAGGTTATGCTCCAAAGTCGATTTTTGAATATACTCCGATGATCCTGGGTTATATACATACCGGTCAAACCGACAAGGCTTCCAAATCATCATTAGATGCACAGCAAAAAGACCCTGATCAAACCAGTTTCATTTGTTCCCTGTGGCAAATCCATTGGATCGACCAGGATAATCCAATCTATAAAGATATCAGGGTATCGCTGCAATGCGATCCCGTAATGGATTCGGCGGTGGAACAATGATGGTTTTTAAAGAGGATGGGAAAATATCTAGATGGTTAAAGAAACCATGGGCTTTCCCTCTAGTGCTGGCCGGGGTGTTGGTATTGGCGTATGGATTCCAGATATCCCAGCTTGGTTTCTATTGGGATGATTGGGAAGATATTTTTCTTTACAGGCTAAATTCCCCTGTCGAATTCCTGAAGTACTTCATTTATGACCGCCCAACCACGATTTGGGTCTATCTTGTTTTCTTCCCGCTGTTTGGTGATGATCCGGCACGCTGGCAATTTTTCAATTTATTGCTCCGGTATCTGTCGTTGTTGGGGCTATGGTGGACTTTCCGGAAAACTTGGCCGTCATATCGATATGAAACTGGTTGGCTGATGCTGCTTCTCGCGGTTTACCCCGGATTCCTGCAACAGACCATATCGGTGACATATAGCCGGCATTTTTTTTCGCTGACCCTTTTTTCCCTGTCGCTGATATTTACAATGCAGTCTGTTCAGCACCAACCTAAGTATGTGCTATTTACATTACTTGCTGCAGTATTTTCTTTCGCGCAAATGATGACAATTGAGTATTTCGTCGGGCTTGAAATTTTGCGACCATTACTTTTATGGGTGGTATTCCGCGATTCAATCCCTGGCATTCGTAAGAGAATAATTCGGGTACTGCAATGGTGGATTCCCTATTTGATTCCTCTCGCAGGTTTCATCGTCTGGCGGTTCATCTTATTCACTCCGGTTCCGGGTGCCGACGATCCCAACAATGTTATTGGGGTTTCACAATTTCTTGCTGATCCCATAGGGTTAACCTTCCACTTGATCCAAAATGTTTTGCAGGATTGTCTCTACCAGTTGGTGTTCATTTGGTCAGAGACGATAAATGCCAGTGATGTTGACCTGGCATCAAAAGCTGCCTGGTTTGGATGGGTCATAGGTGGGCTTGCAGCTCTAGCCGCGGGTATTGTTCTGGGGAGACAGGGATTATCCACAGAGAACAATAAGGAGCACCACAAATTTATCCGTGACTGGTTGATCATGGGTGGGATTTTGATGATCGCTGGCGGACTTCCCGTCTGGATTACGGATCGTCAGATCATCGTGGGTCTATGGTCAGATCGTTTCTCCCTGGGGTTGATGCCGGGTGTTTGCATGGTACTGGTTGCCCTGGTAAGTCTTTTGGGTTACCGGCAATTCCAACGATCCGTTTTGCTTGGCGTTCTGGTTGCTCTTTCAATTTCTTTACATATACGTACAGTAAATAGTTACCGGTTGAATTGGGATATTCAGCGGAATTACTACTGGCAATTCTACTGGCGTGTTCCCGCGATGAAACCGGGAACTGCCCTTTTTGGCACCAAGATGCCTTTTGGCTTGATCGCGGATTATTCTGTCAGTTATGCAATGAACGCCATCTACGCACCTGGTTTGGACTCGAGGAATATTCCTTACTGGTTCTTCAGTTCCATGAGGGCCTATGGAAATGATATCCCGGATTTTGTTCCAGACCTTCCGGTTAAGTATTCCATACGGAATCTGAAATTTGAGGGATCAACATCCAATGGTATTGTGACCCACTACAAAGCGGGACAAGCCTGTGTAAGGATATTACAGCCCGACGATAAATACTCACCGTTATTGACAAAATCAGAAATCAATTTGGCTCAGATTTCCAACCTGGACCAGATTCTTGAAGAAAACTCAGATCCACGCGTTTCACCGGTGGGGATATTTGGCCCCGAACCCGTACACGGTTGGTGTTATTTCTACCAGAAAGCGGATCTGGCCCGCCAATTTGAAGAATGGGATGATGTGGTAGCTCTGGGTGATGAAGCCTTTGGAAAAGGGCTTTCTCCTGCGGTAGGTATGGAATATGAACCATTTATAGAAGGTTATGCTAATGCCGGAC
>JAAYYW010000420.1 GCA_012515195.1 Leptolinea sp. | reverse complement strand
TTATCAACGTTTTTCGTGTCGTTCGTGTTTTTCGTGTTCAGCATAAAAACGCCCACCGCAACCACCGCAACGACGCCCAGTCCGGCAAAAATCCAACTCTTTTTCATTCACCCCTCCAAATACCAGCAAACCCCGCAATGACGAATTAGGCGGCCCGACCCTGACTTTCAACAAAAATGACGCAATGCACGGGCTGACCCTTTTTCCTTTAGCCCGCACCGTCAATGTTGAATGTTAAGATGTGACCCCGCGCCTATATTTTATGGCTTATTCTAGTTCCTATACTCAATTTCTTATATTCAGGCCCGATTCTGACCCCATAATTGATTTGTGCACGAGACCATCGATTCATGATCTATTATTCAAAACGCCAAAGGTTATAATTAGGGCTAAAAATCCCTAATTACCATTCAGGACAGATCTCGTTGCCGCTTCTTCTGCACCAAGCTTAATAACTGTGTCAAATGCTGGCTGCTTAGGCTGATTTTGCGCATCAAACAGAAGCGGGCGAACACCCATGCGCCCAAGCCAGGACACATCATCGTTGACTCCCCAGAAAATAACCATATCGATGCTGTTCTCATGTTTCAGGATCGCGCGAAAGAGATTTTCATAGGCCTTTGCAAACTTCTGACCCGCTTCATCATTGAGGACAGCGGGACCACTTTGACTTACATCGAGTTCGGTAATGTGGATCGGCAAACCGATGGACTCAAGATCTCGAAAAGTTTCATCCATTACTTCAAACGAGGTGTCCAAATTGAGGTGGGTTTGGGTACCAATAGCGTGAATGGGAACACCAGCATCACGCAACTTCTTAACCAACTTCTTCAAACGTTCCCGTTTGATTGGGTTTTCCAAACTACAGTCACTGTAACGCAAAATGGCATTTGGATCGGCTTCGTGGGCATACTCGAATGCTTTTTCAACATAATCTTCACCGATAATTTGAGCCCAATAGGATTCTTGCTCGACCACACTGTCATCATTATCGGGGAGCGACTCATTCACCACGTCCCATACTTTAATCTTTCCTTTATACCGGCCTACGACGGCATGAATATGTTCACGCATTCGTTCAAGCAACTGCTCTCGAGACGCCAACGGCTCTACAGGCCCAAAAAAATGTTTTATTTCCAGCAGTGGCGGTGGCCACGACTCTGTATCATAGTTGGGCTCGGAGTGAGTAGCATATGGATCAGCTTGGAAAACCCAATCGGGGACTTGTTGGAGCCCGATAAGGAAGTGACCGGTGGTGTACATATCGTTGTCGACTCCAAATTGAACAAACGCATCTGCTGGTTCCCAATTATAACCGTCAGAGCCAGGAAGCGGATGTATCAACTCCCATTTCAAATCATTTTCATTAACAATCAGATTAAACTGCTTTTTCACCAACGCGGTATCCGAAATTATCTCCTCCATAGTTCGGTCCGCATTATCGGCTTCTACGTAGGGATTCTGCATTGTAATCGTTCGGTTAAGCGCGACACCGATCATAATATTATGTTTTTTATACGCACCCTTCAGCGAATCCTCTTCAACGTGCTCCTCCTCGGCAGAGTACGTCATCGAAAGCAAAGTCGCCAAAAGTAACGCAGATATTTTAACCCAACATTTCTTCATAATTAGACCCTTCATCTAGTTCACCCTGCACTTGTGCAGCAACTATCAACTAATACATTATTACTGATGAAAACGAACGAGATGCCCCCCTCCGGATGCCCGGCTGATAACCGAGAGTATAACTTCTTTTGTGACAACATCATCGCCGTACCGATATTTAAGCTCCTTAAGTACCGTTCCTTCAGCATTATCAATCAATGTCGAGATCTCTTCCTTTGTTTTAGCAATGTTAGCTGCATCAGATGACAAATTATCGAGAACAACCAAAGCAACGTATGCATAATACGTAATTGCCATATCCTTCATTGTAATAAATGGATTCTGTTTATCAAATACCGTCTCAACATCATACGAAAGAGGTTGATACCCAGTGATCCCAAGTGGAGAAGAATCTGTTTCAAAGTAGGCGTAGATTTCACCAACTCTCGTTTTATTGTCTTTTGAAGAAAACTCAAACGACTCTACAAAGGAACCACTGTACTCAGACAATATGACAGAAAGCCAATAATTAGGTTTTATCAAATCTTTTTCAGAAAACCTTAGAAGTGCTTTAGCCTGCATCGCCGATATTTTTCCATTTATTCTGCGAGATAACACCTCATCAACAATCACTCCGTATATTGAATGCTGGAGAACCAGATTTCCAATAGCATTACCACGACTTATATACTGTTCTATGATGTAAAGATTCTGGATCGATGACTCCAACTGCTCATATGAAGACTCCGGAAAACATTCACTCCGAACCTTTATTTCATTGAGCAATTTTTTTCCAAAATATCTATTATATGTGTTTTCTTCTATTTGATTCTCAGCTAATATACATGCATTTGATGAATAAATGTACAGCACGTCTTCCGCGGGTAGTTTTTTAATTTCACGACATAATT
>JAAYYW010000419.1 GCA_012515195.1 Leptolinea sp. | reverse complement strand
ATGACCATCTTTACACCAAGATACATCGGACAGATTGCAGCATGTTCTCTGGAAGAGCCCTGACCATAAGATTCACCGGCAACGATGATATTATGTACCCCATTTTTTTTGTTTTCCAGTGCAAATGCAGCAAACTCCGGTGCTTCACGTTCGAAAACATATTCAGCATATTTGGGGATATTTGAACGGTATTTCAATCTGTTTCCGGCTGGCATTATGTGATCTGTGGTAATTTTATCACCCACTTTAATAGCAACAACACCATCCAGTACAGCTGGGCAACTCTCATTTGTCGGGGGAGCGCCGATATTTGGTCCTCTGAAAATTTCAACCGAACCGGGATTTGCAGAAGGTTCCAGAATCATACTGTCATCAATCGTAAATTGATCCGGAATTGTGATTAGCGGATATTCGTCATCTGAAAAGACATCGCGGGGATCAACCAGCTTACCACTAAGAGCAGCTGCAACTGCGGCTTCAGGAGATGTCAAATATACAGAAGCACTCGATGTTCCACTTCTGCCGAAAAAGTTCCTGTTTGATGTACGAACTGAGACCGCATCAGTTTTAGGAGCCATGGAATTTCCGATACAGAAACCACATGCCGATTCAAGTATCCTTGCACCTGATGAAATTATATCAGCGAGCGCCCCGTTTCTGCTTACCATATCCAAAACCTGTCTGGAGCCGCAGGCAACACCTAAAGAAACATCTGGTGCGATTTTTTTCCCTTTTAACGCTGCTGCAACAAGCATAATATCCCGATATGACGCATTTGTACATGAACCGATAAGAACCTGATCAACGGCAAGCCCGTTCATCTCTTTAAGAGTTTTGATATTACCGGGTGAGTGAGGACACGCTGTGCGGGGCTCAAGTGTTGACAAATCAATTTTAATGACTCTGTCATAGGTTGCATCAGGATCCGCCATTAACGGTACATAACAGTGTTCACGGTTTTGAGCCTTAAGAAATCTCCTGGTTGTCTCATCGGAAGGAAAAACGGAAGTGGTAACTCCCAGTTCAGCACCCATATTCGTAATGGTCGACCGCTCCGGAACGCCCAATGATGCGACTCCAGATCCGGAATACTCAATAACAGTATTGACATTTCCTTTTGTTGAAAGAATCTCAAGTACTTTCAAGATTACATCTTTAGCAGAAACCCAGGGCCGAAGTTTACCAGTTAATTCCACATTAACAACTTTCGGATAGGTCAGAAAAAAGGGTCCCCCCCCCATCGCAACAGCTACATCCAAACCGCCAGCCCCAATCGCAATCATACCAATACCACCACCGGTCGGCGTATGAGAATCACTCCCCAGAAGTGTTTTGCCGGGAGCACCGAAGCGTTCAAGATGCACCTGATGACAGATCCCGTTACCGGGTTTTGAAAATTTAATACCGTATTTGGCAGCTACCGTTTGGAGGTACTTGTGATCATCGGCATTTTCAAAGCCTTCCTGAATTGTATTGTGATCCACATAGGAAACAGAAACCTCCGTTTTTACCCGATCAAACCCAAGTGCTTCAAATTGAAGATATGCCATCGTACCTGTAGCATCCTGAGTTAGTGTCTGGTCGATCCGGATTCCAACTTCCTGCCCCGCCTGTGGTTGCCCCTCGACGATGTGAGCATCAAGAATCTTCTGAACGATATTTTTGCCCATGAGATAAGAACCTCTTTCATATTAAGATACCATTTTAGACCGTGGCAATAACATGCCCGGCATTTTCAGGGATCTAAAAAATATAAGAATTTTTTCACAGTAACAATATTGGATTGCTGAGAAATTCCGACATGTTTGATTATACCAGCCCCACAGAGAATTTTTGCGGGGTTTGGGGTATAATTGTAATTTTTGAAGAGACAGGAGGTTTAATTCCCGATTTGGCGCATAGTTATTTCAAAGGTTAAATCTTTTCCGGCTAAAGGATGATTCGCATCTAAGGTGACTGCTCCGCTTGTAACTTCGGTAATTGTCACTATAACCGGATTTCCATCAGCATCCTGAACCTGTAACCGCATACCGACAGCTGGGTCAATAGTATCAGGCAGCCTACTGCGGGTAATTGTCACAACCGCCTCATCATTCCGCTCACCATATGCCTGTGAAGCCTCGATGATGACTTTTTTAGTTTCACCGGGTTCCATCCCGATTACGGCATTTTCAAACCCTGGAATCATCTCATGGTTTCCAAGAGTAAAATCGAGGGTCTCTCCATCCTTTTGTTATGCTTCAGACGGAAACGGATTTCTCCAGTTCATTTTCTAAACAGTTTTTATCAACAGTGCCAGTGTTGATTTGGTTTCCCGCTTCTCGATCGATTCTTGCCTTCTGCAGTTTTGTTTTCCT
>JAAYYW010000418.1 GCA_012515195.1 Leptolinea sp. | reverse complement strand
GCGATTCATCCAGCCGATGAAGCGTTAAAAAATGCACTTGACAAAGGTATGTCACTCAAGGAAGCGGGGCAAAAAGCCCTCCAGGCTGCCAAAGATGGCCGCGATGCCGTCACACCGTTGCAAAACCGGGTTGGGCGTGCCAGCTGGTTGGGTGAACGGACAAAAGGTTTGTCAGATCCCGGATGCAACGCGTTTGTTGTTGTTCTCGAAGCGATCGTTGGTTAGATAAGGAGATTTTTATGAGTACACTTAGTGACCTTCAGGCAAAGAACCCCCATATCAAAATCCATTCAGTAACAGATCCAGAATTCAAGTCTTACGGTAGACTTCTACCAGAAGCCAAATGGGACGCCGCTCAAGCCCATGCCCGCAAAGTATGGAAAGTAGAGGATAGTATCGGCGCAGATGTTTCCGTTCCTGAATTCGAAGCGGATAAAGACCTGGACGCAACCATCAGCCAGCGAATTTACGGTCAGATGCCGGTTGAGGTTGGCTGGGTATATGGCCGTAATAGTATGCTGAACGCATTGGAATATCATCAGGGCAGTGAAGTTCATATGCCCCTGGAAGATGTCGTTTTCCTGGTGTACAAATTTGAAGACATCGATTGGACACCAGACCCAATGATCGACACAACCAAACTGAAAGCCTTCTTCTGCCCCAAGGGGACCGTAACAGAATTGGCCGGTTGGGCTTTGCACTATGTCCCTGTCCATGTCCACGAGCATCTAGGTTTTTGCGATATCTTCACCCTACCCAAAGGCTCTGGAACGTCGTTGACTTCACCCAAACCGGATACACCGGATGGGAAATTGATGGTCGCAAAAAATCAATGGGTCATTGCCCATCCTGATTTCAAGGACAGCGGATGTGTGTCTGGCATGAAAGGGCCAAATGTAAAGATCAATCCGTTGGATTAACAAAACTCGTTTTTTTCAGGAAGGACCTTCCCACAAGATTTAATAAAGGGAGGGTCCTTCTTCTCTTAACAAGACATCTCTCATCAGATCGAATGATATGTAGAATTAGCCTCCGGACAAAAAAGGCGGGAAAAGCTATTTCCACTCACAAGATCAGGATCAATAATCCGATCGGAACAAGGATTATCAACAGAATGGTAAGCAGCAACCCGCCAACACAACCAAGAATTCCGACCACCAGGCTAATTACAGCTCCAATGATCCCAAAAACCAGACCAATCAATCCCCCGATCAGATCAAAGACAAATCGTATCAGACCCATTTTTTTCACTCCTTGAATGATTTACATATCTACATACGCATGTCTTTCCATTTTGTTTCACCAGGGAATAACCAAATTACATCCTATTCGGCGTTCCAAAATATCGGTACTATAATTGGGTAATTTAACAGCCATTGAACATCAGAGGAGACCCGGACAATGGAGTTTCGTAAATACAATCCCCCACCGGAAGCAATTGATATCCTGAATGCTGCGCCCGGAGTTATCGCAGCCAGCACTATTCCACAGTTGATTGATCTATCCTGCGGTGGGCCTGGCAGCAGCTATTTTGAAGTGGCTTACGAAGTGGAGGGCAAAGGATGGGTCACTGAAGCAACCGTTAACCGGGTTCGCAATGGCGTCGCGGCCAACTACCTTGAGGC
>JAAYYW010000417.1 GCA_012515195.1 Leptolinea sp. | reverse complement strand
CTTCCTTCTTCAGGTAAGGCGAATTCAATTGTGTACGATTTCGCAAAAACGCATCGGCTTCTTTTCGATTTCCCTGAAATTCCATTTTCAAAGCTTCATTGGCAGCCTCAGCCATATCCACCTCGGCAAAGCGGGACATTAGCTGTTGATCCGGCGAAACGCCTTCCTCTTCTGAAATCGAAACAGCGTCAAATGCCAGGGTTCTCTCACCTTCAAGTAGTTCATCGTTTTCATTGCGGGCAAACACACGCGCGTATATTTCAGTTGGTCCATCTTGCAAAGATGTTGAAAAATGTGCTCGAAGATAGATACGCTTTTCCATACCGGAAGCCAGACCTCCGAGACGAATGTGCAACCCTTTTTTATCAGAATGGGTGGACCAACCACCAAGAACAGTCGCATCATAATTATTGGGCAGGGAAACAACAATTTCTGTCGAACGCGCGGTTATATGGGCCAACTCGTGGAGTTCTTTTTCGAAAATATTCGGGATGGAAGACGGATCCTCAATAAAGTAATAATTCCCGCCTCCCCTCTCTGCCATCCGTTCCAAAAGGAAATGGTCATAATCCAATCCAACACCCAGCGTGGTCGTGGATATGCCCCTTTCATTCAACTCATCAGCATGCGTGCTTATCTCTACCGGATCAACAATTCCCATATTGGCCCGGCCATCCGTCAAAAGAAGTGACCGGTTTAGCCCGCGATCCATAAGGGTATCAGCCACCGCGTGGCAGCCGGCAAGCCATCCGCCGGATAAATTTGTTGACCCGCGCGATTCAACCCTCCGGATTGCTTCTCGCATATCGGCACGGTTTTCATCATTCATGCGGACGGAAGGGAAAAGACTTTCCACCTCATTATCAAAAACGACCAACGCAAGCCGGTCCGTGCTCTCCAGCACATCAACAACATAGGTGGCTGCCTTACAGGCATACGCCAGCCTTGTCCCAGTCATCGAACCGCTGCGGTCAATAACCAATGCCAGGTTCAATTCCGGTCGGTTATTGTCCTTGTCCTTCAGCGGGGCTTTCACCCGTATTTCAATAATCCTTTCGGATTCTTTGCCCAGCGCGACCACATTTTTATCTGCCTGTATTCCAAAATCCAACGTATCACTCATTCATTCCTCCTACAATTCACTGCGTAAAACCCGTTTAAAATGCTCGATTATTGACAGGATCTTTGCCCCTTCAGCAGAAATGATCTTCTCGTCTATATGCAATTCGATTCCCCGTCTTAACTCAATACGCCTCCAACTCATCCCTTCATTTTTTAATTCCGCCGAAGACCGGCCTACTTCAAAACTTCTTCGCTGGTTGCCTGACAATGGCATGGATTGTGGCTGTTGATTTTCCATTACAGATCTGTTTTTCTGGCTCTTCATCACGTTGTCAATGTAATCCAATGCGCCGCGGCTGGCTATCGGGGTGATCGCATTCAATCCAAGTTCGCTCAGGTCTTCTTTTTCCGCGTATTCCTTTATTTGATCTTCATTCAGCGCGTCAAGGATTCGTTTGATCTCTTTCAACGGAAGATAGGCATCCTTTAACCGCTGGATCAGTTTTAAACGCAGGACAAAAGAATCATCAAAATATGCATACCGTCCCTGGATCTCAGGCTGCGGAAGCAAACCTTCATCCATGTAATACCGGATCGTACGGATTGTGTGACCCGTTAGGTTGGATAACTCACTTATCTGAAAAAGATCTTTGGCCATAATCACTCCTGATGCAACGTTATCAGTTACACTGTAATAATACCAGTATTACGTTATAGTGTCAAGTACGGATTATTATCGCAAGCTCTTTTTGTATGAATTCAATAAAAGACAACCGGAAGGATATAATTCTGTCATCATTCTGATTTTCTTATTGTTAGAGGAGTTTGCATGCCTGTTATTTCATTACTGACTGATTTCGGATTGCGTGATGGGTACGTTGGCGTCATGAAAGGTGTCATCTGGAAGATCTGCCCGGGTGCGGAGATCGCTGATATCACGCATTTCATCCCGCCGCAAGACATCCGCCAGGGCGCACTAGCCTTGCTTCGCACCGTAAAGTATTTCCCGAAAGGAACGGTGCATATTGCTGTGGTGGATCCCGGCGTGGGGACAGACCGCAAACCCATGGCAGCCGATATCAATGGGCATTTTTTCGTCGGACCGGACAATGGATTGTTCTCTCTTATCATTCAATATGCCGAACAAAAAGGAATAACCTGCCGGTTCATTACGCTTGATCATCCAGAATTCTGGCTTCCGGATGTAAGCCGCGTGTTCCACGGACGCGATATTTTTGCTCCGGTTGGTGCACATCTGGCTAATGGTATTCCCCTGGAAAAAATGGGAACACCTCTTCCGAACCCTGTAAGGCTGGAAAATCCCAAGCCGGT
>JAAYYW010000050.1 GCA_012515195.1 Leptolinea sp. | reverse complement strand
TGCCGCTCATTTTACTAATCATGTATCGTCCACCCCGGGACATGCCGACGATAAAAAACTGGATATGGATGGTTTTGATCTGTATCTTAATGATCTCGCCATTATTGATACAGCCGGAATACTGGGCATCAAAACTTACCGGAACAACCCTCAATCAACCAGCCATATTTGGATCGCTCGTTTCTGTGGCAACGCATTTTGGGTCAAATTTCTTATACGCATTCTACTCATTCCTGTACACTTTTGCCGAATCGCACTTTGTTGCGGCTTCGTATGTTGATCCATTGACAGGTGTCTTTTTTCTGATCGGGCTTTTTGTGTTGGTCTTCCAATCCCGCGGGCAGCGGTTTCAACTATTTATCCTCTTTGTGTATGCTTATTTTTTACTGGTGATCGGTACATCGCACGACAGACAATATCCACCGCACACACGGATGTTTATGATCATTCCAATATATGCGCTGATCGGCATGTGGGGTTTATGCTGGCTGCGGGACCAATTTCTGCAGTATTGGTCTATCCCGGGAAGTATTTCCCGAATATTGCAGGTATCCCTTGCCATACTGTTAATAGGGCTAAACCTGTATCAGGCTTATCCCTTATCGCAACAACGATACGCAAACAATCAAAGCATTGAAATGCTCTTTGTCCGGATATCGCAAAACATTGAACGGATTGAACCACGCCAGCCGAAGAATTATGTAATCATTGCCGATGAGAACTGGGGTGTTACCGGGTTTCTGATGATCCAAAAGGCATATCCACACCTGGCATGGGCGGAGATGCATGAGATTCAATTATCCGAGCCGGAACTGCCGGCAACTTCCATTCCATTGTTATCTGAGCGAAACACCGTTATCATCCTCATGCCATGGATGGAATCTGAATGGGTACGTAAGCTGGAAACCCAGATCCGTGATCTGGACAAGGTCCCCTGTGAGGTCACAATGTTTGGTGGTTCAAGGTTAACGACCATGTTCCTCTCCCCAGATATGAGCTGGGCCTGTTTCCGGTAAAGACGAAATGGGAAAAAGATTGAACAATGTGTTTTCCAAAAAACTCGAACAGTTATAATCCGTATATAAGAATATAACCAATAGGAGGAAACATGGGACTTTTATCCTGGATTGTTGTAGGTCTGATTGCCGGTTGGCTGGCGGGAAAGGTTATGCACGGCCGAGGTTTTGGTCTGCTCGGTGACATCATTGTCGGTGTGATCGGCGCGTTGGTAGGCGGCTGGCTGGCTGATTCTGTGCTTGGTCTGGGTGTGGGCATTACCGGATTCAACCTGACCACCATTCTTGTCGCATTTGTTGGCGCTGTCGTGGTTCTTTTTGTGTTACGTCTTTTGCGCAAGCGGTAATTAGTTTTCATTGTACGAAACCATCGCGTTTTAAGGGTCGGGTTCACACATTTGTGAAACCCGGCCCTTTCTTACTTGCTATAATCATCGCATGAACAACGAACAATTTGCCGAAATATTTGACCGAATCGCCGATTTGATGGAGATCAAAGGTGAGGTTATCTACAAAACACTGGCGTACCGTAAGGCAGCTGAGAACATCCGGTCGTTGCCGGGGAGTCTGATCGGTATTCATCAACAGGGCAAACTGACGGAAATACCCGGCATTGGCAAAGCGATAGCCGAAAAGATTGAAGAGATCATTGATACGGGTAAGCTGGGATTCCTGCAACGATTGGAGGAAGAAGTTCCGGTCGGATTGTTGGATATACTCCAGGTTCCGGATATTGGACCCAAAAAAGCCGCGTTATTCTGGAAGCAGGCAGGTGTAACTTCGCTGCCAGAGTTGGAGAAAGCAGTTCGCGAGGGGGTTATCCGCACGCTTCCCGGAATGGGAGAGAAATCTGAAACCCGTATTTTGGCTGGAATTGAGGCTTTGAAGCGGCGTGGTAACCGGCTGAATCTGGAAACGGCATTTGGTATCGCCAATCGCTGGCTGGAATGGATCCGACAGCAACCCGGTGTTGAGCAGGCGGAAGTTGCAGGCAGTCTGCGCCGATGGAAGACAACTGTTGGTGATATAGATATTGTGGCGGCGGTTAGGGAACCGGCTGAATTAATGGACAAGCTTGCCACTCATCCAGATATTCGACGGGTCCTGGGAACAGGGGAAAATAAAACAAGCCTCGAATTGCCTGGTGGTGTAAGTATGCAAGTCTGGACACAACCACCCGAACGATTCGGTACGTTGCTGCAGTTTGTCAGCGGCTCGAGGGATCACAATGTAAGCCTGCGAACGTTGGCACAAAAAAAGGGTTTTTCGCTTAATGAACGGGCTATTACGGATTCCGAAGGACGGGAAATGCTTTTCGCCAGGGAAGAAGAAGTCTATCGGGCTCTGGGACTGGACTGGATACCACCGGAATTGCGGGAGGACAGGGGCGAGATAAAGGCCGCGCAGGATCATTCATTGCCCCGTTGGGTCAAGATGGACCAGATCAAAGCGGAATTGCATACCCATTCCACCTGGAGCGATGGTGTAAACACCATTGAAGAAATGGTGCGTGGATGTATTGAGCGGGGGATCAAGGTTTACGGTGTTTGTGATCATTCCGGAGGCTTGGGGATTGCCGGGGGAATGAAGCTGGAAGATCTGCGTGAGCGGCAAAAGGAAATTGAGTTAGCCCGATCCAAATTTGGAAGAGATATTGATATCTTGAGCGGCAGCGAAATTGAGATCAGGGCCGATGGCACGCTGGATTATGATGATGAGACATTAGCCTGGCTGGATGTTGTCGTTGCATCGCTGCATATCTCCTTAAGGCAGCCGGGGGACATTATCACTGGCCGGCTACTGAATGCCATCCGCCACCCGCATGTAGATATCATCGGGCACGCCAGCGGTCGCTTGCTGCCCAACCGTGAAGGGGCAGATTTAAATTGGGATCTGGTGCTGGATGAGGCAGCACGCTCCGGCGTTGCATTTGAGATCAATGCGAATCCGGCTCGCCTGGACCTGGATGAGGTACATGTGAGACAGGCTGCCGATATGGGTATACCCATCTTCATCAATACGGACGCCCATTCTGTCGATCAACTTGACCTTATGGTGTATGGTGTATCTGTCGCACGACGTGCCGGCCTGGAACCGGGCCAGGTTCTTTCCACCTGGGAACCGAAGAATCTGCTGGCATGGTTGAAAACCCCGAAACATGAAAGAAAAGGACTAAACGGGTGAATCTGAACGCCCCCTTGTCTTTGCGGAGTTTAGAGAACAAGTTGGCTGGTTTGCCGGTGACTGGCATCTGCTTCTTTGAAACAACCGGATCTACCAACGATGATGCGTTGGCCTGGCTATCGGAAGGGGCTGAGGATGGTTGTCTCGTTATTGCGGATGAACAGACATCCGGGCGGGGGCGAATGCAACGCAAATGGATCACCCGAAAAGGATGTGCATTGGCCTTTAGCCTGATTTTTCGGCCTGAAATGATTTCTTCCCTTTCTCTTTATGCCCCTTTGGGTGCGCTGGGTGTTTCTATGGCGTTTGAGAATTTGTTTGATCTCCGACCGGAAATAAAATGGCCCAATGATATCCTGTTGGAAAGAAAAAAAGTCTGTGGAATATTGACCGAAGCATCCTGGCAGGGTGATATTCTGACCGGAGTGGTGCTGGGCATTGGCATCAATATTGCATCTTCATCCGTGCGTCACGATGATGAATTCCTGTTCCCGGCGGTGTCATTGGAAGAAACCCTGGGAAGGCCGGTAGAACGGCTGGACTTGCTGGAAGAGATTTTGAAAATGATTTTTGACTGGCAGGCAAAGCTGGAGACACAGGAATTTATTGAAGAATGGAACCGTCGACTGGCTTTTCGCGGTGAGAATGTGATAATCCATCAGCCGGGGAAGGAACCCATGACGGCCACCATTTTGCAAATTGCCCAGGATGGTTTATTATGGGTTAGACGCGAAAATGGGACAGAAATATCTGTTTCGGCGGGCGATATTTCCAAAAACGCCAACTATTTGAAACCGGAAAGGTAACCGGGAGGCTGTATATGCTAGACGATTTCCGTAACACACAAGAAGAAGAAGAGTATGAAGAAGGTACAGTACAGGCAAATATTCAACCGGAATATGAGCCCCAACCTACCTCCGGTCGGTTTTTAGGAATGACGCCATTTCAGCGTTTCATTATTATTTTCCTTCTATTCATGCTTACCTGTGTACTGGGTTCTTTCTGTCTACTGGTAACAGAAAAGATCATCCCCCCATTCTTCTAGATCAAAATTAAACGAAGAGGGCTGGAATTCATATTCCAGCCCTCTTTTTGTTTAATTTATGTGTGACTATGTATTGGAAGGTTGACCGGTAACACTGTCAATCTGGGAAAGGCGTGCCATTGATACTGCCAGCTGATTCTTTGTGAGGTTTATGATATGGACGCCACGGCTGGCTCTTCCCTGTGAGGCGATGTCTTTGACTTTAAGCCGCAGCATTACACCACCACTGGTCATGATGGTTACTTCATCAGTGTCTTTAACAATGCGGGCAGAAACGATTAGGCCGGTTTTAGCCAGGGCTTTCTCGTCCATGGTCATCACACCACCTGTCGCACGTCCCTTCGCGGGGTAATTCTTTATGGCAGTACGTTTCCCGTAACCCTGTTCAGTCATGGTCAGCAGGAAACTATCCGGTTCTATTACTTCCATGGAGGTAACTTTGTCGCCTGCCGCCAGCTTGATACCTACAACACCGGCAGCCTGTCGCCCCATGGCTCGGACGGCCGTTTCCTTCATTCGAAGCGCTTTACCCATCCTGGTCACCATAATGATCTCATCGTTGCCACTTGTCTGGCGCACCCAGCCAAGTTGGTCGCCTTTCTCAAGGCTCATGGCGATCAGACCATTGGTACGCACGGAGGCGAATTCAGATAGGACGACACGCTTGATCTTGCCTTTTACAGTAGCCATAGTGAAAAACGAAGCCGATTCGAAGTCTTGAACCGCAACCGCGGTGGTTATTTTTTCATCCGATCCAATGGAAAGGATATTCTGGATCGGCATTCCTTTGTCTGTCCGGTTGGCATCCGGAAACTGGTAAGCCTTCTCCGAATACACCTTGTCCTGGTCCGAGAAAAATAGGATAGTGTTTAGACTGCGGGCCGGGATAAGCATAGCGATCTCATCTTCACTCTTCATTCCCTGTCCTGAAACACCGCGTCCGCCTCGTCCCTGTGTTTTGTATTGACTGGTTTGCGTGCGTTTGACATAACCGCGCTGGGTTATGCTGATCAGAACAGGAACATCTGCCTGAAGGTCTTCTTCATCCAGTTTTTCTGAAGCATCATGCGCAATACGTGTCCGGCGTTCGTCACCGAATTTATCACCGATCTGCTTGAGGTCGTCTTCTATAACCTTTAAAATCTTGCGTGGATTGGCGAGCAAATCTTCCAGATAGGTGATAAGAGCTTTGACTTCTTTCGCCTCTTTCTCGATCTTCTCCCTTTCAAGGGCGGCCAGCCGTCGCAGCTGCATATCCAGGATTGCCTGGGTCTGGATCTCCGTCAGCTTGAATTTGTTCATTAAACGAGTCTTGGCTACATCTGCATCGGGAGACCGGCGGATTGTAGCGATGACCTCATCCAGGTTGGCTAAAGCGATCAGCAAGCCTTCCAGTATGTGCATCCGGGCACGGGCTTTGTCGAGCTCATATTGCGACCGGCGGGTGATGACTTCCTTGCGGTGGTCAACAAAGATCTGAAGAGACCGTTTGAGTGATAACGTCCGCGGCTCACCATCCACCAGCGCCAGTAATTGAACACCGAATGTGGATTGAAGCGGAGTGAATTTGAAGAGCTGATTGAGTACTTTGAGCGGTTCAGCGTTGCGTTTCAATTCAATGACAATACTCATACCGCGGCGGTCAGACTCATCACGTAAATCTGTAATGTTGTCAATCCGACCCTCACGAACAAGTTCCGCAATACGTTCTATCAGACTCGATTTATTGACCTGATAGGGAATCTCGGTGACCACAATGGCGAACCGGCCTCCACGAATCTCTTCAATGTGGGCTAATCCACGAAGGACGATGCGGCCGCGACCGGTGGAATACGCCTGTCGAATGCCTTCTGTACCGACGATCACACCACCGGTTGGAAAATCCGGTCCAGGGAGCATTTCCATCAATTTATCGGGTGTGATATTGTCGATGTTCTCGTAGTGTTGGATCATATACGTGATGGCTTTAACAAGCTCACGCAGATTATGAGGTGGAATGTTCGTGGCCATACCCACGGCAATACCAGACGATCCGTTTAATAATAGATTGGGCAGCCGGGAGGGCAGAACGATCGGTTCTTTCAATGTGGCATCGAAATTGTCTGCGAAATCGACTGTGTTCTTTTCGATATCCAGCAACATTTCTTCGGCCATCAGTCCCAATCGGGCTTCGGTGTAACGCATGGCAGCCGGAGCATCGCCATCGACTGAACCGAAGTTGCCCTGACCGTCTACCAACGGATAGCGCATGGAAAAGTCCTGCGCCATTCGGGCCATGGCCTCGTAAACGGATGAATCACCATGCGGGTGATATTTACCCAGAACTTCACCGACAATACGGGCTGATTTCTTAAACGGTGAGTTGTGATGGTTGGAAAGGCCGAGCATCCCAAACAAAATTCGCCGATGGACTGGTTTAAGCCCGTCGCGCGCATCTGGTAGAGCTCGCGCGACAATCACGCTCATGGCGTAATCCAGATAGGCTTTTCGCATCTCATGGTCAATGTCGACAATGGGATTTATTTCAACAGGTTGTTCAGATGGAACGGGATTTTCAGGTATATTCGGAGTCATAGGTAAGCTGAATTATACCTCACAGAGAGAATAGCATCCTGCGCATAGATATCCGATTGTTGTACTCTATATTATTCCAGGGAGGCTTCCTGGTCACTGTGTCTGGTGTGACAAATCTGATCGGCGGAACCCATTTATGGTTCGGTCGCTTTTTTGTTATATGCGACTAAAAACCGATCAGAGTCAGGTAAAGGCTGAAATAACTCTCACGATTAGCAAGAGAATAAGTTGTATCGCGAATAGACCGCCCAACACGTATCCCAGAATAGTTAGATTGTTGGTATTGGAAACGGTCTGAACAGGTTGATTTTCAGCTAACATTCGAACAATGCGGGCAGTCTCTTTGGCGGATTCGAGGCGGTTCTTTCGAAGGAGACCTTGCCAGACCCAGCCCTCTTGATTTACCGGAAGGATAATCCGTTTTCCCGGGAAGGATCCTATCGCTTGTTTTATCGCGGTATCCATGCCTGTGACCAAATTGGCCGGGATTATGACAGCCTGATAGTCCCCTGACTCTATGTTTTTGTTCAGTTCTCGAACCGGTTTAATGGTAACCGGGATTTGCGGGGCGGTGATTTGTATCTTTTCTACAATAAGCTTTTCCAGTTCTGTGTCGTCATCAGTAATGAGAAGAACCGGAAAATCAGCGTGCTGTTTCGTGATGGCTGCCTGGGCGGCTTTGCCGTCACCTCGAAGGGCAAAGTAGTGGTAGATCAACCAGATGACTACAATAATTAGTGTTGATGAATCGTGCACAAGGTCAATTGATGGATTGGCGGCAGTCTCAACCGTCAGCATGCTGATCAGGTTATACAACAGCATGCCAGCAGAGGACATGAGTCCGACAACCAGCGAGAATACGATCAGGTAGAGGTAACTCTTGCGAATGATTGATCGCCGGGCATGGTCACCGGTATCATTGATTTGTGAAGCCTGTGTTTGCAACGAAGGCCAGTAGTGGAGCCAAACAGGAAGGCCAACCACGAGCATAGACAGAGACGCGCTGATGGAACTGGCATAATAGGAAATACCCGTGAAATCATCAAACAGAATGTCAATCAGAACCTGTGTAATGCCCATTGTCCCGATAAAAACTGCCAGATTACCAAGAATGGACAGGATATAAAAATATAGGCGGCGCAAAGCATCGCGTTGAAAAGGATTCTCTTCTACAGCAATTGTTTTATTCCACTCGCGTCCGAAGTAAGCCCAAATAGTGCCCAGAGTAATTCCAAATGAAAGGGCATTCCTGATCTGCTCAAGAATTTCTTTTGAAAAAACAGGTTCCTTTTCAAGGACTGCTCGCAGAATAACGGATAATACCTGTCCAGCGCAGGTAAGTGTAGTAATAATCCCGGCTAATGCCAGAAAATACAGAACTACCAGCCGCAATGTGGATTGGATTTCATCGCGATTGGATATTGACCTCTGGATGACCTGCCAGTTATAAGCCCACAGGGGAGTAGCTATCAGCATAATGGCCAGCCCATTGGCCAGAAGTTCGCGGGATGAATTCCCAAGGGTGTTTGGAAGGCTGAATATATATTGGAGCAGGAAAATAACGCTGAACACGACCAGAACAAGGCTGTAAAGCATCCAGGCATATCGGAACAAACGACGTGTTCCGGGGAGATCGTTGCCGGGAATGTTGACAGCCCATTCCTTCCTCAGAATGCTATGGAAATACAGGAAAACGACGGACAAAACAACTATGGCAACCAGGTTGTCGGCCACCGTCTGGTCTGAACCTACAAATGAAAATGTGTTATCCAGATTGAATAGATTCGTCGTGATCCGATTCACCAGCGCGATCACGTTCTGCGCGATTGGGATCAACGTAGCCAGGTAGCTTCCATAGAGAAAGATCTCCCTGAGACGGCTGGACCGTTCCTCAATATCATGCAGAATATCTCTTTGGATGAAGAACCAATGGAACAAAAAAATTGGCAAGCCAACGATCAGAAATGCCAGACCACCGGCGATTTGATCACCAATATTGTTCAGGCTAGAGGCATCAAATAGAGTGCGGGCAAGAGTGATGACACTCCACATGACTACTTCGAGACTGATGAATGTTACAAGGTAAAAATACAGACGGCGTATGGCACGCATGGCTGCTCCTCTTGTAGAGAATGACGGGTTATAGACCTGCCCGGGTATTAATATTTGTACGTATCTTCATACCAGCTATGACCCCAGAATGGATATGCAAATCCGCGTATCTTCCAATTTCCATTCTGATTCACCAGATCAACCGTCTCGTGCGAACGGGAGACATCGTTGAACGGCCCGCCGTAGTTCCTCTGAATGATGACGGTTACAAACGCTTTGTCTCCGGTAATCGAACTGGTGCCAACTGTCAGGCCGGCACGGTTGTATGATTCGATACTGGTTATAAAGAATTCGCGGAATTCGTCAAATTCGGGTTTTCTTTTGTTTACATCTTCCGCCAGGAATTCGTAGGCTTTTTCAAACTCTTTTTTTTGTAAGGCCAGAACATAATCCTGGATCACCCCTTCTGGAGTGTTCTCGCCGGAATATTGGTTATCATCACGCCGGCTATAGAAAAGTAAGATCGACACAATGGCAATACAGGCGATACCAATCAATATAGTGATGAGGAACCTGTCATGTTTCACATTGTCCTCCTCTGACAAGTGATCTTAATAACTACATACGGCATTCTTATTGTATCGGTTGTTCCTAAAGAAACAACCCGCGATTTTCACGCGGGTTGCTCATAATCGGTAAGAGAAGAGCGGGTTTTTAATCTATGAATTTGAATTCACCGTTTTCCATCGATTCTATGCAGACCAGTGAAACGACGGGGACGCCAAGAGTTTCCAGACTTTTACGGCCGCCCTCAAAGGATTTTTCGATCAAAGTTCCAATGCCCACGAGCTTGGCACCGGCAGCTTGAACCAGGCGAACCAATCCCAGGATCGTTGAACCGGACGCCAGGAAATCGTCTATGATCAGTACTTTTTCACCCCTGGGGAGATAATCAGGGGAAACGATCAGATCGACCATATTACCTTTTGTGTGTGAAGGCGCAACAGTAAAATAAACCTGATCAGGCATGGTGACAGGTTTGTGCTTGCGGGCATAGACAACAGGCAGGTTGAGGTGACGGGCAGCCATGAGAGCCGGAGCGATCCCAGAAATCTCTGCCGTAAGGATGCGGTCTGCCTTACAATCGGCGAATGCGCGGGCGAACTCCGCTCCACAGGCATCCATTAATTCCGGGTCTACTTGGTGATTGATGAAACTATCTACTCGTAGAATACCATTCTGCAAGTACCTGCCTTCTGCCAGAATCCTGTCTTTTAAAGCCTGCATACCATTCCTCCTGAATTTGTTCAGGTAATTGTATCTTCATTTCCTTCAATGTTCCAAAGTGGCAGTTGTCTTCCGTGTTAAAATTTCATCAGGATGTCTATTCCCACTTCTATTATTCTCGCTTCCAATTCGCCCCGACGGAGAGAGCTTCTTTCCCTCACTGGTTGGTCGTTTGTTTCCCTCCCCGCGGATATCGATGAATCCCCTGAAATAGATGAAAAGCCGGAAGCGTACGTCATTCGCCTTGCGCAGGAAAAAGCGCTGGCGTGTCAATCGATAAAACCCGGTGTCATTCTTGCAGCAGATACGATAGTAGTTCTAGACAACCAATTGCTGGGAAAACCGGATAGCACAGAGGATGCCCGTCGCATGTTGAAAGCTTTACGGGGAAGGGATCACAGGGTCATGACAGGCATCAGCCTGCTGGATACCGAAACAGGACGGTTGGAAAATGAGCTTTGCATCTCTATCGTCCCCATGCGGAATTATTCGGACCGTGAACTTGAAGAGTATGTGATGAGCGGCGACCCGTTGGATAAAGCTGGCGCATATGCCATTCAACACACCGTGTTTCATCCGGTGGAAAATTTTCGTGGCTGTTTCGCGAGCGTTATGGGTTTACCACTTTGCCACTTACAACGATTGGCTGATCGTTTTGATCTGTCTGTCTCGGGGAGTCTTGTGCCTGAGTGCGAGAAATTGAACCGGTATATCTGTCCAATCCACCACCAGATAAAAGAAGGAGCGGCTGTTGGCTGAATCAACGGCAGTATCAAGACAAATTGTGTCCCGTGGTCTTAGCTTGATCTGCACTATGATGATGCTGACTGCGTCTTGTACACCATCTTCATTTGGCACAGATGGGATCATGGTTCCCCTCCCGACAATAAGCCCATCTGCCGGTGTTGAGGGAGCCCGTCACATCGTCCAGTCATTCCTGGAAGCCTGGCAAAACGAAGATTACGACCGGATGTACAGTCTAGTCACCCGTGTTAGTCGCGACGCTGTTACACGTGACGAATTCGAAAAGAAATATCGTGATGCCGCCCAAAACCTTGGATATGAAGGACTGGAAGGTTCCATCCTTTCCATGCTGCCATCTGGCATGTCAGCCCAGGTGGCTGTACATGTACTATACAGGACGACCGTGTTTGGCAAAATGGAACGTGATCTCATCATGAACCTCACCACGGAAGATGATGACTGGCGGATTCAGTGGGAAGATGGATTAATCATGCCAGAATTGCATGGGGGCAACTGGCTGACCTCCGAATACACATCGTCAGGCCGCGGTGATATTTACGATCGCAATGGTATTCCGATTGCCGCGCAGGTAAACGCAATGGCCATCGGAATAAAACCGGCCGATCTGCTCAAACCACAGGAAGGCAATTTGTTATTAGCTCTGTCAAAATTGACCGGTCGACCCAGTGATTCAATCAAACGCCAAATTGATGAGAATCGGGACGCTTTATACATTCCTATCAGCGAAGTCACTGCCCAGGCGGCTCAACAAATGTCTGATGAATTAAGCCTGCTGCACGGACTGGTGATGACGCCCTACAATGGACGGCTTTATTTTGATGAAGGCGCCGCGCCGCATGCTGTCGGGTATCTTTTGAAGATATCACCGGAAGAAATCGAAGATTATCGCCGGAAAGGTTATTCCGGCGAGGAAAAAGTCGGTGTATCTGGATTGGAAGCCTGGGCGGAAGAGCAACTAGCCGGACACCCTGGTGGTACCGTCTATCTGCGGGACGCGAAAGGAAATATTCTTACCCGCCTGGCTCAGGCTGATTCCAAAGCGCCGCAATTTATGCATACCACCCTGGATAAAGACTTGCAGATTCAATCACAACGTGCCATGGAAGGATATCGCGGCGCCGTTGTTGTGATGGAACGGGATACAGGGAGGATTCTATCGCTGGTATCTGCCCCCGGGTATGACGCCAACCTTTTTGAAACCGCCAGTTACAACTCCAGTTTTCAGTTAAATGAAGCATTGAATGATCCGGAGCGGAAGCTATTAAATCGGGCTACTCAAAGTGCTTACCCGATGGGGTCGATCTTCAAGATCGTCACAATGGTTACCGCATTGGAGAGCGGTTATTACCGGTCGAACACGATCTATGATTGTGGGTACCGTTTTACAGAATTACCTGGAGTTACCCTGTATGACTGGACGTATACTTACCAGAAAAGCCCCAGCGGTAAGATCGATCTCGTTACCGGTTTGGTCAGATCCTGTAATCCGTATTTCTGGCATATTGGGCTTGACCTTTTTCAAAAGGGAGAGGCCAACGATATGGTGACCCATGCTGAAAAGTTTGGTCTGGGACGCAAGACTGGTATTCGGGAGCTGGAGGAAGTTGCCGGGCAGGTATTGGAACCAAAGAGCGAAGGGGATGCCGTTCAGCTGTCCATTGGACAGGGTTCCATGCTGGCTACCCCTCTTCAAGTGGCCGTCATGATATCGGCTATTGGCAATGGGGGAAACCTGTACCGGCCTTACATTATGTCAAAATTCACATCGGCCGATGGGGAAGAGATCCTATCCACATCTCCTGAAGTGTTGAGTAAATTGGATGAGAGGCCGCAGATTATGGATGTGATCCGGACAGGGATGCGGCGGGTGATAACAGATGAAAAAGGGACAGCTCAAGCTGCCCTGGCTGGTATTCAGGTTCCCATCTATGGAAAAACCGGGACGGCGGAAGGCGCTTCAGATGAGCCGCATTCCTGGTTCGCGGGTTACACCGATGGGGCCAAAGAGACCAATAAACCGGATATAACCATTGTTGTTATCGCCGAAAATGCCGGCGAAGGATCGTTGGTGGCTGCACCCATTTTTCGCAGGATTGTGGAGATTTACTACAATGGACGCCCGTCAAAATTACTCCCCTGGGAGTCTTCGTTGTACACGCGACGGGACCCGACCCCGACCCCGGCTGTCACTGAGACAGACGTTCTTCCCCTGGTAACTGAAACTCCCTGACTATGACAGAAAATCTGCTTACCGGTCTTGTGACACGAACGCAATCCGGATTCGCCTGGGTGGACACGCCATCCGGTGTCTTTACCTGCCGTCTACGGGGTAAATTGAAACAGCATCACTCCCTTAGTGATATTCTGGCAGTAGGCGACACGGTGGATATATCGGTTGGCGGGATGGATGAGGGGATGGTGGAATTTGTACATCCTCGTAATCGTGTGCTTTCACGACAGGCACCTGATGCCCGCGGTTTGCGGGAACAGGTACTTGTAGCCAACCCGGACCAGGTGATCCTAGTGTTTGCCTGCGCTGATCCACCGCCGCATGTTCGTATGGCAGACCGCTTTCTTATCGGATTGGAAAAACATGGAATACCGGCCCGGATTGTATTGAACAAGAAAGATATTGGAGATCTTCCAGCCATAGAGGCCATGTTTAAACATTACAAAGGACTGGGCTTCCCAGTGCATTATGTTTCAGCAAAGATGAACGAAGGAATGGAAGAACTGCGTTCCATACTTGTTGGGAAGTTGTCTGTTCTTGCCGGACCTTCCGGAGTGGGGAAGACAAGTCTGCTCAATGCTTTGCAACCAGGATTGGGGATGCAAGTAAGGGAAGTTAGTAAATCTTCATCAAAAGGCCGGCATACCACCCAAGTTAGAGAGCTTTTCCCGCTGGATGGCGGCGGTTGGTTGGCTGATCTCCCCGGCATCCGCAGTCTGGGTTTATGGGATATTCAACCAGAAGAACTGGATGGATATTTCCGCGAGATCCGAGACCTGGTACCATACTGCCAATTTAATGATTGCACACACCGCACAGAACCCGGTTGTGCTGTACGCAAGGCCGCTGAAGAGGGAAAGATTAATCCGGTGCGTTATGATTCATACTTACGGCTGCGGTTTGGGGATGAATAACCTGTGTGATATTTCTGGTTTGTTATTTCGTTTCTGCTGATCTTGGTTGTTCGAAGTGTTCAGGTGGAATTTCGCAAGTTTGATGAAGCAGCAAAGTGTACCCTCGGCTCGTTTGACATCATAAAAAAAAACAGATAGAATAACAACACTTGCCGATGCCTCCGGATAAGATCTGGAAGGCTCTGTTTGTTTATTGAATTAGTCGTAAATCTTCTGAATCGAGGTTTTTATTGCATGACGGAAATCCTAAGTGTGCAAGGCCTTGAAACGCAATTTCGAACCCGTGAAGGGATCGTTCATGCAGTAAATGGCGTTTCATTTAATCTTGAAGAGGGGGAAACTCTAGGGATTGTTGGTGAAAGTGGCTGTGGAAAAAGCGTTTCAGTGATGTCGACGTTGCGCTTGATCCCCTCACCACCCGGGGAAGTAGTTGCGGGAAAAGCGATCTATCAGGGAAGAGATCTCCTTGCCATGTCCTTGGATGAGATCCGTCATATCCGTGGATCACAGATCAGTATGATTTTTCAGGATCCGATGACCTTTTTTAACCCGGTTCTCACAATCGGGCAGCAGGTATCGGAACCTCTTGAAATTCATACCGATATGAACCGGAAAATGGCGTATGACCGGGCTGCGGAGGTGTTGGAATTAGTTGGAATTCCCCGCGCGAAAGAACGGTTGGATGATTATCCTCATCAGTTTTCCGGTGGAATGCGGCAGCGTGTGATGATTGCCATGGCGCTGATCACTAATCCACAAATGCTGATTGCCGATGAACCGACTACCGCTTTGGATGTGACCATTCAGGCGCAAATTGTTGAACTTGTCCAACGGTTGCGGCAGGAACTGGGTATGGCGATTATCTGGATTACCCATGACCTGGGCATCATTGCTGGACTCGCAAAAAGGGTTGCCGTGATGTATGGCGGTTGTATTGTCGAGGAAGCGGCTGTTAAAGAGCTTTATTCAAATCCCATGCATCCTTATACCCGCGGTTTGTTAGGCAGCCTGCCCAGACTTGATGTAACCGATCACCGCCGGCTGGTTTCAATTGATGGGATGCCCCCTATTTTGATGGAAAAACCCCGGTCTTGCCCATTCCTTTCACGCTGTACCTTTGCTGTAGAACGCTGTAAAACAGAAAATCCCGCGTTGAAAAATCTATCCCCACTGCATAAAGTGGCCTGTTGGGTAGATCCCAACACGGGAAGGGAATACTAATGGCAGAACAAGAAGTTTTACTTAAAGTTGACCGATTGGTGAAATATTTTCCCATCATGCAGGGGTTTGTATTTAAATCACACAAAGGAGACGTCCATGCTGTTGATGATGTCTCTTTTGATATTTTTTCCGGAGAGACACTCGGCCTTGTAGGCGAATCGGGCTGCGGTAAATCAACAACCGGCAGGACGATTTTACAGCTTTATCGGCCGACTTCTGGAAATGTGTATTTCAAGGGCGAAAATCTCACGAAGATGAAAGGCGAGAGCCTGCGAAAAACCCGTAAGAAAATGCAGATGATCT
Source organism: Leptolinea sp. (assembly GCA_012515195.1). Classification (GTDB taxonomy): domain Bacteria; phylum Chloroflexota; class Anaerolineae; order Anaerolineales; family Anaerolineaceae; genus Leptolinea. The sequence goes on along the minus strand of JAAYYW010000050.1, from coordinate 2,098 downwards.
TCCAGGATCCGTACGCCAGCCTCAATCCGCGCATGAAGATCAGCGACATTATTGCAGAACCCATGATCATCCATCGAACCTACCAGGGTAAAGAATTAAAAACCCGTGTTTTGCACCTGTTGGAACTGGTCGGTCTCAACACGGCATTTGCCAGCCGTTATCCGCATGAATTTTCTGGTGGGCAGCGTCAGCGTATTGGTATTGCCCGTGCGCTTGCCCTTGATCCCGACCTTATCATTTGCGACGAACCGATCGCCGCACTGGATGTGTCTGTTCAGGCGCAGGTGGTAAACCTGCTGGAAGACCTTCAACGAGAGTTAAAACTCACCTATTTGTTCATCGCGCATGATCTGTCCATGGTGAAACATATCAGTAACCGGGTGGCGGTGATGTACCTGGGAATTATCGCGGAAAAAGCGAGTCGAGAAGAACTATACAAAAACCCGCTGCATCCGTATACACAGGCTTTGTTATCTGCTGTTCCCATTCCAGATCCTGTGGCCGAAGAAAAACGGCGGCGGACGATCCTGGAGGGTGATGTTCCTTCACCGGTGGATCCGCCCAGCGGTTGCCGGTTCCGGACAAGGTGTCCAATCGCGCAGGCTGTATGCGCCGAATCACGGCCGGAATTGCGTGAGATTTCCCCCGGCCACTTTGTGGCCTGCCATCTTGCTAAATTATAAGCAGATATAAAAAGGAGGTGATATTTCACCCGATATATCAGTAAGTCCTAAGCAAGCTTAGTTCATCAACCCATATTTTTGAGAGGAGAAGCACTATGCGTAACAGATTTATTCTATTGACGTCGTTGGTAATAATAGCCAGCATGCTTTTGGGCGCCTGCCAACCGGCACCTGCCGCCGGCACAACCCCCGAAGCACCCGCTCCTGCTGCCGCCAAAGGACCCGAGTTCAAGAATCCCGATACCATCACTTTCGTGACTGGCGCCGGAGAACCCGAGACCCTTGACCCCGCCTGGACCTATGAGACCGCCGGTTCCACCGTCGAACTCAACCTGTATGAAGGTTTGACCTTCTTCAAACGGGAAAAGACCGACGAGTTCATCCCGGCACTGGCCACCGAATGGAAAACCAGCGATGATGGCAAGGAATGGACATTCAACATCCGCGAGGGTGTGAAATTCCATGAAGGTGGTACGCTCGAGGCCCATGATGTCGCCTACACAGCCCAGCGTGCTTTCCTGCAGGGCCGTATCGACGGCTGGCAGTGGATCGTCTATGAAGCCTTCTATGGCCCCGATATGGCCATGGCAAGCATCAAAGACTTCGCCGCTGCTTACCTGGCTCCTGAAGACGCCGAAGAGCCCCCGGCTTTCGAAGACATCGCCGAAGAAGATCTGGTCAAAGTCTGTGAAGACATCCAGTCCAAGATCGTGGCCGATGATGCTGCCGGTACTGTAACCTACAAGTTCATGCAACCTGTCCCCTGGATGCTCGCTCTGACCTCACAGCAGTTCCTTGGTGGTATCCTGGATAAGGAATGGATGGCTGAGAATGGCGACTGGGATGGCGATTGCGCCACCTGGACCAAATACGCCGATCCTTCTGCTGAAAACACCATCCTCTTCAACAAAGCCAATGGTACCGGCCCCTACAAACTGGATCACTGGACCCCTGGCGAAGAGATCGTGTTGGCTGCTAACGAAGATTACTGGCGCACCGAACCCATGTGGGACGGCGGCCCCAGCGGCGTTGCCAGTATCAAACGTGTTGTAATCAAGAACGTTGACGAATGGGGCACCCGCCTCTCCATGCTACAAGCCGGCGACGCGGATGAAATCTACACGCCTCCTCAGTACCGCGGTGAGGTTGAACCCTTCGCCAAAGTCACCTGCGGCATCGATGAATCATCCTGCGCTGAAGACAAAGCTGACGGTTACTTGCAGTTCTTCCGCAAGCTGCCTATGCCCGCCATCACACCTGCCCAGCTCAACTGGCAGATCAACGTTGAAGGCGGTAATCCGTATGTTGGTTCCGGTGAGATGGATGGTAACGGTCTTCCCGCCAACTTCTTCTCCGACCTGCATATCCGCAAAGCTTTCTCAACCTGCTTCGATTACGACGCAATGGTTAAAGAC
>JAAYYW010000416.1 GCA_012515195.1 Leptolinea sp. | reverse complement strand
GAAGTGTTCAGGAAGTATGGAAAAAAGTATTTGTGCAATAACTGTTTTTCTGATCAATCCAACAAGGATCAGATAGAATCCTTGAGAAATTGAATTGTTGTTGACTACGCGGTCTTTTCTAAGTTGAGGGAGGAAACTGCCCGCTCGCTCAATTGGACCGGCAAGAAATTTCAGGAAAAAGGCAAGGTATAAATAGAAATCGAAGAGATTCTTTTCAGGTTTTATGCGTGATCTATAAGTATCGATCAAATAAGAAATCGATTGAAGTGCATAAAAAGAAAGTCCCATTGGTGCAAGAAAATATTCAATGCCATTCATATCCACTAGCTGGAAAATCTGCGACTCCCCAGATAAATCTATCAATCGGTTCAAAAATAAGGGCATTAAATTAATCATTACCCCTATACAGAGCCAGAGCGGTTTGTGTTTATATTCAGGGTTCTTTGCAATAATGAAGGTGGAAAATCCTGTCACTAACAAAGGGATTAGATACTGCCACCTCCAGGTGCCAATGAAAAGAACTGATGCGAAAAGCAACCAAATATTTTGCGCTTTGCGATTTAATAGGTAATAGATCGATAAAAAGAAAATAACAAAAAAAAGAAAATTCCACGAAATGATTTCCAAATGAGTTGGACCTGGGTGAGGATAATCGGAAGAAGTAAATTTCGAACGATGTAATGAAATCACGCCCGGAGTATTTTATCATTCTAAGAAAACCTGCTTGTTTTTTCACAAGACCAGATTATTGATATTTCTGCTCGACGAGTGAAAGTTTGGCTGGATTTCGACCATCTGCTAAAGAAGGGATGGTACTTGGTCGGTTTTCAGTTTAACGAAAATCATCGCACATTGATTTCTCTTTTAAAGAACATTATGGAAGCTCAGATAATCTCCAAAGACTTCATCGCCAGTACGACTTTATTTTTCAAATGTTACCTGGTTCCTGGCACATTTTCCAAGTCATTAGTCTTGATTAAATGAACAAAATTGTCCCATTAAACCGATTTTCTACTCCACAAAAACAAAGGTAAAGACTTGCATAATTTATTCGCGAAGATCTATATTGCTATCCGAAAAACAGAGGGATTCCGATATTTTGAGAAAAAAACCTATCTGGGTTATCATTAATCCCGTAAGGAGAAGCATAGTTGAAATCTAAGAAGACAAAACGGTGGTTTCGGCGGTTAAAGAAGACGGCCGAAAACCAATTTGATATACCCATCAACACAATCACCTCTTTTACTCAGGCACGGGCGCCAATGGCTGCTGCCAGTATGGCGTATTACGCCATTTTTTCCCTTTTCCCCCTTTTATTGTTGCTTATTGTGGGCGGGAGTTATTTTCTTGATAGTCAACAGGTTTACGAGAATGTCCTCCGCTTTGTGCATGAGGTCATTCCTGTATCTCCGTTATGGATAGATGATGTTTTGCGACAGGTCTTAGCCACCCGTGGAAGAGTAGGGATCATTTCTCTTCTTACTTTGTTATGGTCAGCTTCCGCTTTCTTCACCAGTGTGGTCTATAACATAGACCTTGCCTGGCCGGATGCCAAACAGAGAAATTATTTTGAGAAACGGCTGATCGGTATTTTGATGATCGTTGCCTTTACAGCGTTACTGGTGACTTCCATGGTCTTTGAATGGGCGGCCAACTTGATTCCCGTTGAAGATTGGGTTGTGACCACCATTGGAGACATGGATCTGCTGCGCATGTTTTCCAGTTTGATCTCATTTCTGATGAGTTTCCTTTTGTTTCTCGCGTTATATTATTGGGTGCCCAATACTAATGTATCGTTTAGCGCTTCTTTCTGGGGCGCGTTGATGGTATCAGTTGCCTGGAAAGTGGTCACGGAAGTTTTTAACTGGTACCTGCGCAGCGGGTTGGGTGACTTTACTGTGGTTTACGGTTCCCTTGCCGCGATTATCACCTTTCTTTTGCTGATTTACCTGGCTTCCTGGATCATTCTTTTTGGGGCACATCTTTGCGCGGCGATTGATCTTTGGGAAGAAATGCAAAAACGAAAGCAAAGTAAACGGCGTCCGGTTCCGCCACCAGACTGTATTCCCGGTTGATCTAAACTACGTTGAATACCTTTTGGTCTGACCGGCCAGTATTCTTGTTAAAGAATGATCCTTCAAAAAGGTGCCAGTCAAGGTTGTTGAGAAAATTAACAGCCGTCTCTGGAATTATCATTTCGACCATTCCAGGCGAAATCAAACCCAAATAATAACGGTTTGATCGTCTGTATGTTGCATGTTCCATAATAAATTGGGTAGATGTTCGTCCCATATGCTTTTAGTTTTTAGCGGTTCAGAAAACAATTCGCACTGGATTAGCATATGGTCGAGGTCTTCTTCTGTTTGGATATGAGAGATATTGATTCTGGTTATCGGTCTTTCATCGGGAAAGGAAAAGCGGCTCGCTGTCATTTATGCCGCCTGAGATAATTCCGTTTTTCACTGTTGCGCCACTGATGACATTATCAAGTTTTATAACCGGGTCAAGTTTCGTTTCGAGGATTTTCGGGTCCTGATGAAGATACGCAAATATCGCTGGAAACAGATCTTGAAGAATTGTGATGTCGTCAAACCCGGTGATCTCCGCATCCGGCCATTTAATTGCCAGAAATGTTCCATATCTGTCCTGAATATCCAGGCGGGATATCTCGCTCATCTTGTAACTGTCTGATAAAACTCCGCAATTCTTGGTCAGAAACGGACCATGGTCACCGGCGACAATAACAATGGAATACGGGTCATTATCGAAAATGGTGGCCAAATCTTGTTGCATTTCCCTGTT
>JAAYYW010000415.1 GCA_012515195.1 Leptolinea sp. | reverse complement strand
TATCAAAGCGGGCGCCAAGGTTAATGTCCACCTGACCATGATCGCAGATAATCGCCGGTATCATGTGGCACTGGTTGATCCGTTGCCGGCAGGTCTTGAGATAATCAACCCTGAACTGGCCATCACAGGTAATGTTGGTGAAACGTCAGGGTCACGCACTCCTGGTTATAACTGGTGGTGGTACTGGAACTGGTATGATCATGAAAATCTCCGCGATGAACAAGCAGAAGTCTTTACCCCGCTACTCTGGGATGGTGTGTACAGTTATTCATATATTGCACGGGCAACTACTCCTGGAACCTTTGTGGTTCCTCCAACGAAAGCGGAAGAAATGTATTCGCCCGAGGTATTTGGTCGCAGCGCAAGTGATATAGTAATAGTCGAATGACATTTTCACAAGCAAATTTTGTAAAAGAATAAAAAAACAACGGGTCGTTCAAGGACGACCTGTTGTTTTAATAAATCAAACCTATTATGACACACCCCAATAATGCGGCAACGGTGCCAAGAGAGAGCGTATTTAAAATATATTCACGTTCCTGTTCATGGTCAGCGCGTAAGTAGAAAGGTACAACAAAAGGTGCTGGCAATATGGCCATTAGCATAACAGCGGCTTGAAAAACACGATCTAAGCCCATTATTTTGGAAACAACAAAATGATTGAATATAATCGCCAAACTTACCCAGACAATCAAACGTAATGTGACAGTTTGTAATGGTAAAGCCAATCGTCCTTTTTGAAACTTTAGACCGTATCCAATGACAAGCGCAACAAGTGGAGTTGTCAAACCTGCCAGTATTTCTGCCGTTGATAGAATGCTTGATGTAAGGTCAATTTCTTTAAGAACCTGATATAAACCAAAGAGATTAAATACCACGCCAGCCAAAATCCCGATGATCACCGGACTCTTTACAAAGTTTACAATGGTCTGGTTTAGATTAAATTGACGTCCCTGGAAAACCTCCAGACCGGTTACCAGTACAAAAAACACAAATAACACCTGACCCAGATCAATCACAGCGAAATTTTGAATACTATTTTCGTCGTACATCGTTCCAAAAATCGCGTACCCCAGCATGCCAGCTTCAAACCCGGCCATTAGAAACGGCGAGTAATCAGATGAAAACCCGGGAAATGACCGCAACTTTGTTGAAACTGCCATCACTACTGTGCAGGCAAAAAACACGGTAATTACTATTAACAGATACCGTGTTTCAAACACCATAGTCGCAAATGCTTTGAACAATAACAATGGCAGCGTAATACTTACTACCAATTTTTGGAAATCGCGGATGGTACTTTCTTGTATAAGATTTGTTTTCCTTAGAAGGATTCCCATTCCCACAAGGAATAAAACAGGCAAAATAGAATATATCGTCTGAAGTGAATTCATCTCAATCCAATGAAATAATTAGGAAAATTTCCTGCATACTATTGATATGCAAGTTATTACCATTCTCTCCATTTATCCGCGATATTGGATTCCTGGATTCCCATCGCTTTAGAAATACGGTCAATTTCGAAACAAATATCTTCCCGCTTCGCCGTGTCAATAAATCCATGTTTCTGATTTAGTCGGTTAAAACCTTCAACACACTCCTGAAGGATTTTTAAAATCTTATTTTTATCAGATGATTTTTCAATATCTGATAATTCTCTTAAGGTTGATACAATGATCTCTCTACTGGCTAATAAAAGATCAGGTGTTTGATTTGTAT
>JAAYYW010000414.1 GCA_012515195.1 Leptolinea sp. | reverse complement strand
ATACCATTGGTGCCAATCAAGGATATATTTATTGCCGGGCAGAATATCCTGTAGCAGTTGATACCTTGAATATAGCCATAGAACAAGCCCGTTCGTTAGGGTTGCTTGGGAAGAACATCCTCGGGTCAGGTTTTGATTTTGACCTTGAAGTCCGGATGGGCGCCGGTGCTTTTGTCTGTGGCGAAGAAACGGCATTGATCTCATCCATTGAAGGAAAACGGGGTGAACCCCGCCCCAGGCCGCCGTTTCCCGCAGTGAAAGGCGTTTTCGGCAAGCCAACAAACATCAATAATGTTGAAAGTTACGCCAATATTCCACAGATCATCAACAAAGGTGCTGAATGGTTTGCAAGCCTTGGAACGGAAAAAAGCAAAGGAACAAAAACTTTTGCATTAGCCGGCGATCTTAAGAAACCAGGTTTGGTGGAAGTTCCCATGGGCATCACCTTGCGGGAACTTGTTTACGATGTTGGTGGCGGGATCAAGGATGATAAGGGATTTAAAGCTGCCCAGATTGGCGGACCAATGGGTGGTTGCTTACCATCCCAGTATCTTGACCTCCCCGTTGACTATGAATCATTGATATCAGCCGGTGCCATGATGGGTTCAGGCGGGTTAATCGTTTTGGATGAAGACACCTGCATGGTTGATATTGCACGCTACTTCATGGACTTCACGCAAGACGAATCCTGCGGAAAATGCACCCCCTGCCGTATCGGTACACGCCGTATTCTTGAAATCCTTGAGCGCATTTGCGATGGGAAAGGTAAAGATGGAGATATTGAAACACTTGAGTATCTCTGTAAGGAGATAAATACGGCTTCCTTGTGTGGTTTGGGTCAGGGAGCACCTAATCCGGTTATCAGTACTTTAAAACATTTTCGGCATGAATATGAAGCCCACATCTACGAAAAAAGATGTCCTGCAAAAGTATGTAAGTCATTGATCTCATATTCCATCAATGCCGATGTATGCACCGGTTGTACAGTATGTGCCAGAAATTGCCCTGTAAATGCAATCACCGGTGAAAGACGCCAGGCCCATGTGATAGATCCCGATATTTGTATCCGTTGCGGTATCTGTGCACAGGTATGTAATTTCAATGCTGTGGAGGTGAAATAGTTTTTACATCGAATTATTAATACTTGCTGGGACTTTTATAAGAAGTTATCGCTTTCTATGCTGTTCGCATCGTTACGACACAATGGAGGAAGTATGGTTCAGTACACCAAGCAACGTGATGTGGATAAATCAGTCATAGCAGCAGTAAAGGCATCAGTTGATGCCTTTGGCGCCAAGCGTGAAGAAATGATTCCGATACTGAATGAAATTAACAAACGGCTCGGATATATTCCTCCTGACGCATTGGACGAAGTAAGCAAACTCCTGAAAGCCCCCAAAAGCCAGCTGCATTCGGTCGCCAGCTTTTATCGAATGTTAGCCACCAAGCCAAGAGGACGGCACGTGATCCAATTTTGTGAAAGCGCTCCCTGTCATGTTGTGGGAGGGAAGGAAGTCTGGGAAGAATTACAAAGCCAGGTAAATTTGAAATCCGGAGAAACAAGCCCGGATGGTAAGTGGACACTCTTGACTACATCCTGTCTTGGTGTTTGCGCTGTTGGCCCGGTGATGACAATTGACGACAACATCTACGGAAACATAACTCCCGACCAAATCCAATCCATTTTGGCCCATTACGAATAGGAGCGAAAGATGAAAACATACCGATCAATGGTATTGGTTTCAAGCGACCCGCTCTCAATGGAACGGGGAGCTCAGCAAGTATTTGAAAAACTTCAACAAGAACTGGAATCCTTTGGGATTTCGGAAGAGATTTCGCTGAAAATGGTAGGAGATGTTGGCAGGCACGATGCATTACCACTTGTCATAATTTATCCGGAAGCAGCAATTTATGGACCCGTAAAAAATGATGATATCCACCAAATTGTTGAAGAGCACCTTTACAAGGGTCGGATTGCCAGCGAATTATTGGCTTCCAGCCGGGAATTAACCGGTCGCATTGCATGGTTGAACGCCCGAAAGGGAACGATGCCTGCAGAACAACGGATCGTGCTACAACGGGCTGGGATTATTGATCCGAATAATATTGAAGAATACATAATCCATGAGGGATATGAAGCGCTGGGAAAGGTTATCTCCTCTATGAAACCGGATGAAGTGATCGATGAGATCAATAAATCAGGTTTACGCGGGCGCGGTGGCGCTGGATTCCCGACAGGATTAAAGTGGAAATTTGTTGCCCAGGCAACGGGAGATCAGAAATATATCGTCTGTAATGCAGACGAAAGTGAACCTGGCACTTTTAAAGACCGGCTGATTCTCGAAGGAGATCCTTTCTCTATTCTGGAAGCAATGACGATTGCGGGATATGCCGTCGGCGCATCAGAAGGTTACATATATATCCGTGGTGAATACGCCCTAGCAAGGCAGCGCCTTGAAACAGCCCTGGTATCAGCAAAAGAAATGGGTTTTATCGGTAAGAATATATTTGGATCCGACTATTCCTTTGAGATCCATTTACATTCAGGCGCGGGCGCTTATATATGTGGTGAAGAAACCGCATTATTGGAATCGATTGAAGGAAATAGAGGTCAACCTCGCACTCGTCCTCCATATCCGACGACAAATGGGCTTTGGGATAAGCCAACCCTGATAAATAATGTGGAAACCTTGGCAAACATCTCCGCCATTATTCGAGAAGGGGCTGCATGGTTTAAAAACATCGGGACACCAAGTAGCCCGGGTACGAAAGTTTATACAATTTTAGGGAACGTGAACGTCACTGGTCTTATTGAAGTTCCCATGGGTATTACTCTACGTGAAGTTATAGCCATCTACGCCAAAGGAATGAAAGATGGGTCAAACTTCAAATTGGCTCAAACAGGAGGTTCCAGTGGTTCGATCATCCCGGCCAGTTTGCAGGATACACCCATGGATTTTGATTCATTCAACAAAGCCGGAGTTTCGTTAGGATCAGGTGCATTGTTGATCTGTAATGAAGAAACGTGTGTGATCGATCTTGCCAAAGTCCTGATGAATTTCTTCAGGGTAGAAAGCTGCGGGAAATGTACACCATGCCGGATTGGAAACGAGCGTGCTTACAGAATCCTGACCAGAATATCTGAAGGTAATGGCCAAATGAGCGATCTGGAAGAACTGAAGAATATCAGTGATAGTCTTTTCCTTGTTTCCAATTGTGGTCTTGGTCAAACATCGGGTACTCCGATAAGTGATGTTTTAAAACACTTCCTTGCAGAAGTCGAAGCCCACATAAAACTAAAAGTCTGTCCTTCAGGTGTTTGCACGATGAGTAGTCAGATGCAAGATCACCCGATACCAGTTCATTAGGTTCTCATAAACCAATTATCAAAGTGAGGAGTTTTTATAATGTCCGACGATTTCAATATCGATGCTCTTGTCCCCCCGCAAATGGCAGCCAAAGCTGAAGCTGTAGGAATCAAGAAAGCTGGCTTGTCATTTGGTACCACCTTCATGCTCGCTATACTCGCAGGCGCCTTTATAGGCCTAGGAGCAATTTTTGCCACTACTGTAAGCGCTGGAACCATCACAATCAAAGATGCAGCAGGTGCCGCAGCTTTTGGTACTACGTTGCCCTATGGTGTGATCAGATTGATTACCGGTTTATCTTTTACTCTCGGGCTTATTCTGGTTGTTGTTGGTGGCGCTGAATTATTTACCGGCAATTCCTTAATTATTATGGCTTTCATGGATGGAAAAGTATCTCTTAGCCAATTAATGCGTAATTGGGGTATTGTATTCTTTGGTAATTTTATCGGCTCTATCTTGACCGCATTGATCATGTTCTTCACAAAGCAGTATACCTTTGGCGCAGGCTCCATTGGTCTTAATGCCCTAATGATCGGTGAAGCTAAGACCAGCCAAGACTTCATTCAAGCTGTCGCACTCGGAATAATGTGTAACGCTTTGGTCTGCTTGGCTGTGTGGATGTGTTATTCGGCGCGGTCCACCACTGATAAGATTTTGGCAATCATCCCGCCGATCACGGCATTCGTTGCAGCCGGTTTCGAGCACAGTGTTGCCAATATGTATTTCATCCCGATTGCGCTATTCATCAAGAGTTGGGGATCTCCTGCCTTCTTCGAATCTATCGGGAAAACTGCTGAAAGCTTCCCTCATTTAACCTGGGGAAATTTCATGGTTGGTAATCTTCTTCCCGTCACCATTGGAAACATAATTGGTGGCGCTGTGATGGTCGGGCTGGTTTACTGGTTTGTTTACCTGCGCGAGAACAAGCCTGCATAATAGCTAGGAGGTCAAAAATAATATGCCAACTATTACTATTAACAATAAAACCATTGAGGTGAAACCCGGAGCGACCATCCTTGAGGCCGCGAATGAGGCAGGTATCACCATCCCTACCCTTTGCTATCACAAAGATCTTACACCTTACGGTGGTTGCCGTCTTTGCACGGTGGAAGTCAAGGGAGCACGACTACCGGTGGCCTCCTGCACGATGCCAGTTTCTGATGGAATGGTTGTTGAAACCGAAACGCCAAAGGTGATTGAATCCCGTGTAACCGTCCTGAAACTTTTGCTCTCCGCATACTATGACCGCGGCGACAACGTCGCCGATGGCCGTGAAAATGAATTGACACGCTGGGCTGAGTTCTATGGCGTGGATGTTTCTGAATACTCGGCCAAGGAACCACGTTATGAAATAAATAGCGATCCAAACCCGTTCATTCATATCGATATGAACAAATGCATCCTATGCGGTCGCTGTATACGTGCATGTGCTGAAGTGCAGGGTCGCTTCGTCTGGGGGCTTTCTGAACGCGGTTATGAATCACGGGTTGTAGCCGGTCTTGATGAACCCATGCTGGACGCCCGCTGCGAGTCGTGTGGGGCATGCGTGGCTTATTGTCCAACTGGGGCACTTGAAAACAAGCTATCGATCGGAATGGGTAAAGCAGATAAAGTTGTTTCCACCATCTGCCCATATTGCGGTGTTGGCTGTACAGTTGACTTGAATGTCAAGGATGGGAAGATCATCCGTGTGACCTCCAGTCCTGAGGGCCCGGTAAATGGTATGCGTCTTTGTGTTAAAGGGCGATATGGTTATGATTTTGTTCATCATCCTGATCGTCTGGAAAAACCAAAGGTGCGCGAGTATTTACTCAAAGGCGATCCCCGCCCCCAGGGAACCGACCGTGGAAAATGGATCGAAACGGATTGGGAGACTGCCCTGTCCATCACATCAAGGAAACTCGTTGAAGCCAGCGATACACATGGCGCAGATAGTGTTGGGTTACTATCATCAGCCAAATGTACCAATGAAGAAAACTATGTGATGAACAAACTGGCGCGACAGGTGATTGGAACAAACAACATTGACCACTGTGCCCGCCTTTGCCACTCCAGCACTGTTGCCGGCCTGGCAACATCTTTCGGCTCTGGAGCAATGACGAACTCCTTTGATGATATATATGCCTATTCAAATACCATTTTTGTGATTGGTTCAAATACCACTGAGCAGCATCCCGTTTTTGGTACACGAATCCGCCAGGCAGTTCTTCGTCGAAATGCAAAGCTGATCGTTGCCGATCCACGGAAAATTGATCTAACCGAATTCGCTACACTCCACTTACAGCACAAACCCGGCACCGATATCGCTCTGTTAAATGGTTTGATTTATATCATCTTCGAAAAAGGCTATGAAGATAAAGAATTTATTGCCACCCGCACTGAGAATTTTGATGAGTTTAAAGCCATTGTAATGAAATACACACCGGAAGTCACCTCTGAGATAACCGGTGTTCCGGTAGAAAAACTATACGAAGCTGCGGAAATCCTCGGT
>JAAYYW010000049.1 GCA_012515195.1 Leptolinea sp. | reverse complement strand
TCCTATTGGGATCAGCCCGATAGCTATCCAGGCAAACCAGGAAAGACTTTTCATCCTTTTTCCTGTCAGAACAAAAATGACCCCAAATAAAAGCATACTTGCATAGATCGCGGTATCCCTCTCACAGAGAGCGACTTTATAACCGACGGAATCGTCGCCAATGTATGAACGAGCTGCAAGAACATCCGTTGATTGGATACCTGTCGCCTCTTCAAAAGTTTTAACATCTGGAATGCCTGCCAGATCGCGTGGATAAAAAAGTTGGTCACCAAATAAAAACCACGACCGAAAACCCAGCTGATGGCATAAAGGTGAATAAATGGTATAGATAACTTTTGCAGGTACAGTCAGGTTTGCCTTCATGAGAGCAGGCGCAAGGAAAGGTAACCCGGCGTAAAGAAATAAGAAAAGGTTAACAAGATGAATCAAATTTTTACTTAACCAAAGCGAAAAGCGGTCTGTTTTTGTAAAGGACTTTCCTCGGGAGATTCTGCGTTCATATGACTTATCCCCCACAGAAGCAAGATGCCTGGCTCTATCAAGGGAAGCTCCCAGTGCGATTTGTAGATCAGCCTTTGAGAAGGGTACATGAAGTACATACGGACCAACTTTTATATATGGGTAGGCCGTCCGTGTTAGGTTTTGTTCATTAAACTCAAGTTCATTCACATTGACAATTGCCACCTGATGAGGATGTGTAAGCTTCAATTCCTCCAACATTTCCAGAATTTTTTCACACTCGTCACAATTCTCTTTTCTGAATAGTGTTACTGTTACCATGAGACAATTCCTATCAATTTAAGATAATCTGCCATAGTGTTCTTGTCCAACTGACCAACATGTTGAGATTGAATAATACCCTCTTTATCAATAAAAAAGGTGGTTGGAAAGGCATTCACACCATTTTTTTTGGCAATTAAACCATCGGAATCCAATAATACAGTGAACGTCAATCCGTGATTTTTTACATATGTGTCAATTGTCTCGACAGTTTCTTTTTTATTCACAGCCAAGACTACAAGATTTCCGGCTTGTTGTTCATATATATCCAAAAATAACGGCATCTCCAATTCACAGGGGGCGCACCATGTCGCCCAAAAATTTAGGATAACCGGCTTTCCCCTGAATTGTTTAATATCCACTTTATTCCCCAAAATATCATAAAGAGAAAAATCAGGCACTATCGAACCTGTTTGTGGTTTTGAATTGGCCATTGCAAATGGATTCGAAATATCAGTTGGTCGAGTGGTCGGATTGTTTATAGAGAAATGTTGTGTGAGAACTAGACCTGAGATAAGTATTGCAACGATCAACAGGATTATCAGGATATTTTTCTGGGTCAGAGTCGATCTCATCATCAAAGGTTGGTGTCTATAATGGGACTAAAACGGGCAAGTTGTTCAAATAAACCAAGAAAAAGAAGAACTCCAACTACAATCAGCAAGATTCCCATTAATTTTTGGATGCCAACCATTGCCATGTGCCAAGACCTCATCCGGTCAGATACCCAATCCAGCGCAAGCACGGTTGCCAAAAAAGGTAATGCCATTCCAGCTGAATAGGAAGAGAGGAGGAAAACTCCTTCGGTTGTGGACCCATAGTTCACGGCGAGGGTTAAGATCGATCCAAGTACTGGACCCACACACGGTGACCATCCAGCAGAAAAAAAGACACCCATCAGGAATGAAGCAAGTACGCCCCCCCGTTGATCAAGACTCTTTGATAGTCTTTGGTCATAGTCCAACCAGGGAATATGAATCACTCCGGAAAGATGCAAACCCATGAGTATAACGACAATACCACCAATTCTGGCCACCCAATCTTTTACCATGAATAAAAAACTGCCGATGAACGATGCGGTAAATCCCAATGCAATAAAAACCAGGCTAAACCCAAGCACAAAAGCCAATCCGTGCATCAGCGGTTTCAGCCGTTTAGAACGCTGGCCTTCCCTCCTGCCGGCAAAAGATCGTCCCCCGAAGTAACCAATAACGGCTGGCATTAAGGAGAGGACACAGGGAGACAGGAACGAGCCAAGGCCAGCCAAAAAGGCCAAACCCAGTGAAACGGTCACGCTTTCCTAACCATCTGTCACGTTGACAATAGTTCCACCCGGCATCGATACTGTAAGGTCACCGGGATAGTATGTTACGTTTGGAGTAGTCCAACGGAATATCCATTTCGCATCATCCGGTCTTGCGTTGACACAACCGTGAGACACGGGCATTCCGTAGTTGTTATGCCAAAAAGTAGAATGAATCGCCACTCCATCTCCAGAAAACAGACTAGTCCAACCAATACCCGGAGTATCCCAACCGGCACCTGTTTGACCGCCCGCCATATGAATTGAAAGAAGCTTTCTCCATATCGGATGTGGTCCCGGGGGAGTCGCCCAGTTATCGACCAGTGTGCCATCTGCATCATATTTTGCACCGGTAGATACCCGGCAAAAATAAACTTCTCGATTGCCTTCATAACAGGATAGGGTTTGTTGACCGACACTGACCTCGATCCGTTTATCTACTACGTCTGGACTAATTGGGGATATCTCATCGGGAGTCATAGGACGAAAAGCTTCTGCCGCCGCCCAGAAGATATCACCTGGGTTTCCATACTTTTCGTTCACCCTGTATTGAACCTGTCCATCAGCTGTTGTGCGCATGTCATCGACCCAGAGAACCTGGGAGTAATACAATCGGGGAAGTTGGACAGCTTCCAACCAATTTCCACGTGAGGGGGGATTATCCAGAATCAGATCAACGTATGGTACTGTGACCTCAAACCACATACCCTTTTCCGTTTCATTCGCAGGCAATTCTGTGATCGGCTGGTTGGGGAAATTTTTAACTGGTTGAACGCTCCCAGCAAAAATATATCCATTCGGTGTTTCAACCCAGTTGCGGTTCATTAAACCGGCGGGTAATTCTCCGATAATATCGCGATTCCATTGGACCAATTGGTCTTGATACAGTTTTCCTACAGACACGGCATCCGCGGATGGCCGTGCCCGTAGGTTTACCATTCCGACACATACACGTCCAAGCCGTTCCTCTTGAGCCAATTCCTGAACCGGTTGAAGCCAATTCAGCTTCGGTTTAACAGCAACCAGTCCGAATCCGGCAAGAGAATATTTGAAAAAGTCCCGTCGATTGATTGAATTCGTCATTTCTCTACCAATTATGAGGCCGGATTTATCCGGCAAATTCTTTTCTGTCTATCATTGATTTTATAGTAATCAAACCCGGTTCCCAGTATGTGTCACCGGGTTCATACGGCACTGATTTGCGTATCAGGTTGAAATTATACCCTGTCCCCTCGCCTAATCGAATTTTTGGATCTTCGCGCAACCGTTGTGACAATGCACGCGATGCAGAGAAGAGTTCTGTGGCTAGAATATGTTTAAGGTTTGAGAGGATAATCCACGCGTGGCGCGCAGCATTCATAGAGTTCGCGTTGTGGTCTTCTTGATTGGCTGATGTTGGTAAGGATAAAACAGAATCCGGGGTGGAAAGAGCCTGGTTCTCCAATACCAGCGAAGCGGCGGTGTATTGCAGCATCATCAGACCCGAGTTTAATCCCGCATCCATTTGTGAATCTACCAGCATTGAAGGAAGTCCACTATTCAGATTACCATCCAGCAATCGAAAAACCCGCCTTTCGGAAATTGCTCCAACTTCAGCCGCGGCAATTTTCAAAGCGTCCATTGATTGAGCTATTGGTTCTCCGTGAAAATTCCCACCCGATATGGCTCCCCCGGCCTCGAATAATAAGGGGTTGTCCGTCGCTGCGTTTACTTCAATTTCCACAATCCGGCGAGCGTACAACAAGGCATCAAGACTGGCTCCATGCACCTGGGGGGCGCAGCGAATGGAATAGGCATCCTGAACGCGCCCGGCAGCATCCACCAGGGTGCTCCCCTGGAAATTTTGCCGGATGCGCTCTGCTGAGAAAATCTGGCCATTATGTCCTCTGGCTTTATGAAGCCTCTCATCGAAAGCAGAAGAACATCCCCTGACAGCTTCGAGAGTCATGGTTGTCGCCAGATCAGCAATCTTGATGTAATACTCCAAATCAACAACACATAAGGCTGCAATTGCCGCAGAGAACGTCGCGCCATTGCTTAAAGCCAGTCCTTCCTTGGGCTGAAGAATTATCCGCTCAAGACCGGCTGATTCCATGGCTTTTTTTCCACTCATTTTGTGGTTCTGAAAAATTGCTTCACCAGAAAGCTCTTCAGCATTCTCGTCATCCCGTGTTAACACCAGACCGAGATGACACAGCGGAGCAAGATCACCGGATGAACCCATAGATCCTTTTTCCGGGATCTGAGGAAAAATTTCTCGGTTGTTCATATCAAGCAACCGCTCGATAAAAACAGGCCTGACCCCTGAATGTCCCTTTGCCAGTGTATTCGCGCGAATGACAATGGCGGCTCGGACAATATCTTCAGGTAATGGATCCCCGGTTCCAACTGCATGGCTGAGAACCAGGTTTCTCGCCAGTTTACGTGCGTCCTGTTTATTTATTCGTCTATCAGAGAATATCCCGTACCCGGTATTTATTCCGTAAACAGGTTTTTCGGAATTCACGATCTCATCAACCCAGGAACGCGATTGACTGATCAAGGTTTCCGCCGATGATGAAAGCGTTACAATTTCCTTTTCGCGAGCCACAGCTTCGATCTGTTCCAACGAAAGTCCGTATCCTGTTATTTCCATACAAAGATCATCCTTTCGGGAGTAACCAGTGTCCTAAAAGCAAAGCGACAATGGGGACGGTAATATTGTCGTACTCTTCCATTGGCATCGATTCAATAGCTGTACAAACCAATCCAACCAGAATAACCGGTATCACATACGCAATCATGGGGCTTGAAAATTCGCCTGACAGGTGAAAAAGAAACAAAACGATTAACGCGAATCCAGCCCCCCCAAAAAACATGGCACCAGATCCGGCCCACGATTTGTTCATAGACCATGGTAGCCGCAGTTTTCCATACCTTTTCCCAATGATATCAGCCAGCCCATCACCGCCACTCAACATCATCAGCGCTGTTATTCCTGTAGGGGATTCCTTCCAGTAGATCAGTGTGATGACAACAAAGGCAATTCCATATATCAACGGCCCCCGTAATATTTCACGTCGGTCACCACGTCTGGTCATGGCATCTACTGCAGCCTGATCTTTGATATATCCCATCCCTACAAGGAAAAACTGGACAGAGATCAGTAATGGAATCACCGCTGCCAGATACTTTGCCAGCGCTTCATCCGGAAAAAAAAGCCAGCATAAGACAAAGATTGGACCGGTACCTATGTGGATGATCTTCCGACTTGTCGGTCCGCTAATCCACCCCCTGTGCGCTATATAGTCATTCAGTCGTAACCAACTGACCGCCAGGATCAGTGTGATTACCAAAGCCTGCCACAAATTTAGCATAGTCTGGGTAAGCCCTCTAATCGTTCTTTCCTGAACGCTCGCGACGGATTTCCCTCTCAGCATCCCGTTTGGCCATCACATCGCGTTTATCATAAAGTTTTTTGCCCTTAGCCAGAGCTATCTCTACTTTCGCCCGTCCATCTTTTAGATAAACCTGGGTTGGAACAATAGTCACACCCTTCTGGCGCACAGAATCAAATAATTGCCGGATTTCCTTGCGATGTAGTAATAAACGTTTGGGCCGTTTAGGGTCATGATTAAAACGGCTGGCGGCTTCGTATGGTGCAATATGCGCATTTACCAGCCAGGCATCCCTCTCTGTTACTTCCACGTACGCTTCCGCCAGGCTGATCTGCCCGGCGCGAACTGATTTGATCTCTGTCCCGGCCAGGGAAATTCCAGCCTCAAACCGATCCAGTAGAAAGTACTCAAAGTGAGCCTTGCGATTATTGGCGACGACTTTGTTGCTCATGCGCCAATTTTAACATACTAACCCCAGAGGAATAGTGCTACACCGGCAACAAACCTGCCTCCGGCAATAATCCACAAAGCGATGTGCAGGTTCGTCAAGTTCCCCAGCGATGGACCGCCAAGCGAACCGAGCAATATTCCTGCGTTGAAGACCAGGTTGTACCAGGCGAGGTATCCAGCCCTCCCACCCACAGGTGCCGCTTCAAGAATGTAGTTATACAAGGTCCCGCCGACAAAGCCCCAGGCAATACCCCCAAATATGGATGCGACATAATAAAGAACAGGACCGGTGCTCAATGCCAAAAATACCGGGTATATGGATAAGAGGCAAATACCCAGTCCCAGGTTTCTTTTATAGCCATAGCGTCGGGTAAATCCTTCCAATCGAATGGAAACCAAAAACATCAAAACATAAAAAAGGCCATTACCAATGCTGATGACTGAATCCGAAAGATGAATTTCATTGACCTGGTAAATGGGGAAAATAGCGATCCCTAAATATTGCACAATATGAAAAAACAAAAGTAACCCGATTTTGAGACCATACTTACCTCGAAGGACATCAAAACGAAGCAGGTCCTTTATCGTCTTACGGCGGCCGTTTACAGATAACACCTGCTCTGCAGCGCTTCTGTCGCTGAACGCAGGTTTCACAAATTTCAAATGCAATGTGCTCATTACAGCACCAAGAAAACCGATACCAAAGACAATCTGATAATTTATGGGAAAATCAACCGCCATTAACACCTGACCACAAATTAGCGTCGATACGATTGTGGATATGGATAAGACAGCATTCCTGATGCCTGCCACCCGTCCCCGGTTTTCCGGTGGAATTGAATCACCGAATAAAGCATTCTGACCAATGGCCAAAGATGTACCGGGAATCGACATCAGAAAGGTTA
Source organism: Leptolinea sp. (assembly GCA_012515195.1). Taxonomy (GTDB): domain Bacteria; phylum Chloroflexota; class Anaerolineae; order Anaerolineales; family Anaerolineaceae; genus Leptolinea. The sequence continues at coordinate 9,225 of JAAYYW010000049.1, read as the reverse complement.
TGACCAGTATGGAAACCATTTGTTGTGATGAGGCAAACAATGCTGGAAGCAGTATCATCACCCCATAAAACACTCGTTGGAGAATGGCAGAAAGGAAAACAATACGGTCGACAGCTTTACGAGCCAGAAAATGACCTGCAGGCAATGCGACAATCAAATTAACAATAGCCTGAGCCCCATTGATCATACCGACCTGAAAACTTGTTGCCCCAATCCGCGCTGCATAGATGGACAAAAAAGACAACGTGCTGCCTGTAAGTACGCCAAACCAAAGCATGTCAAAATATAGATGAATGCTATTGGTTGCAAGTATGTCACGTTCCAGGCGTGATATTCGCGGAAAAACAAATTTCATAACAACCTTCTTCTAACGACCCCGAAGTATACACCCCTGATTGGTTTTATTGATAAACGATGCGTTTGATTATAATTGTGTAAACGAAATGCCATTATGGAGGATTCAATATATGCCTGATGTAGCACTTGCGCTGGGAGGTGGTGGGGTCAAGGGGATCGCCCATGTTGGAGTTCTTCGTGGTCTGAAAAAACATGGCTTGAATGTAAAAGCGATCGCCGGTACCAGCGCCGGTGGAATAATTGGCGCGGTCTCAGCCAAGGGTTTTTCACCCGATGAGATTGCCAACCATATCAGTAACATGGACCAGGGCGAATTCTTTAAGCTCAGTTTCTCCAATTCTCCCGCGTTATTGGATTTCTCCGGTTTTGCGAATATGCTGGTAGAGATGCTGGGCGATTGCTCTTTTGAAGATCTCCCCATTCCGTTTGCCTGCACAGCAGTGGATATAAAATCTAATCAGGAAGTGATCATCAGCAAAGGGAAGCTGCTGGATGCAATGTTGGCAACCATTGCCATACCGGGCGTTTTTCCACCGAAGGAAATGGGGAAGCACCTGCTGGTTGATGGTGCAGTGCTTGATCCTGTTCCTGTTAGCCTGGCCCGGTGGCTGGCTCCGATGCTCCCCGTTGTTGCCGTTGTTCTTACCCCGGCCATGGAAGGTTGGGAACACGTTCCGTCTCCCGGGTTGGAGAGCGTAGCCAAACTTCCTCGTCCCATACTGGAAACGTTCTCAAAAATGAAGATCACCCAGGCCATGACCATTTACACCAGTTCCATGGATATTAGCGCCAGAATGTTAACGGAATTGCGGCTACAGATTGACAAGCCGGAAGTGATTATTCGTCCTTTGGTGGACAAATTCAAAATACTGGATGAAGTTGACGCCGCAGAGTTGATCCAAATCGGGGAAGATTCTGTTGAAGAAGCCTGTGATGATATCCGCCGGGCATTGAACTGGCCACAGGCAATCTCCCGCTACTTCCGGAAAGTCGAAATGCCATCAAAAATGGTAATCACAGATCAAGCAGAAAATACTGGATCAGAATAATGACAAACCTAAAAAAATACGACAACCAGACCATCACCCGTCTGATTATTGGTGGAATTCTTATAATTTTTATTATCGGTGACGGTTTGATCTATCTCTTTTATGGCATTGAAGCTGCCGGTATGGGTCTTCTCTGCCTGGGTGTTGGTCTGCTTCCAATGGGATTGATCATATTGGTTATCTGGTTGATGGATTGGATCGTCAAACGTGCAAAATAATCTTCTGGAAGAAACCCAGGTCATTATTTCCAAGGGTTGGTCGGCACGAATTCGACCTCCTACACAACCATGGAATCGGAGATTGATTTTTTTACTCCATGGATGGACCGGTGACGAAAACATCATGTGGATATTTGCCCGAAAACTCCCGGTTAACTGCTACATAATTGCTCCAAGAGGACCATTGTTATGTCCTGACGGTGGTTACGCATGGGCCATTCCAGAGAAAGATAAACGACCCGATATTGATACTTACCTGGAACACTGCCACGGCCTGCTTGAACGGCTAGTTGGATGGATACCGGAGATCGTGCCTGATATCAGGCTGGACGCAATAGGATTCAGTCAGGGGGCTGCCATGGCGTATTCCATGTGCCTGGCGGCGAAACTCGGAAAAGTCGCTCCACTGGCCGGCTATATTCCCCCGGGTCTTGAAGAGAAACTTGTCGGTCTTGATCTCTCTAATTTGAAATGTTTTATCGCCCACAACTCAGATGACAATTTAGTCCCGATAGAAGAATCCCGCCGTGCGGTCGATCTTTTATCGTCCAGGGGAGCGGCTGTACAATATTGCGAAAATAAAGGCGGTCATAAAGTTAGCACTGCCTGTTTTAATGCCCTGGATGCTTTTTTGAGTGACTAATCTAGCGCCGCTGAATGAACGAAACCACTCCCAATAAACCACCGATAGTTAACAATGAAATGATGATCAATCCAGGAGGGACACCTGTATTGATCGCGGAAGCTTCCACATTCTGAAAGGTAGGAATAACCAGCGGCCCGGGAGGTGTGAATGTCGGAAGACGAGTGGGAACCGATGTCACAATGAACTGAGCGGCCAGGGTTGGGTCAATTGTCGCGGTAATTTGTGGAGTGGGCGTTGGTGGGGGTTCAACTACATTCAACACACTACCCGGGACAAGATCGACCAGTGGAGCGTACAACCAGGCAGTACCACCCTCGACACCAGGATAATCTACAAGGATCCAATCACCACCGGGTGACTTACCCTTAGCAGGAATCACTTGTCCTGCCAGAAGAACTCCGACTTTGGGATAGAGAGTCCCAGGACCTGATCTGACATTGATTTGTTCCTGATCTAATTTAACTGTGACAGCTGCACCGATTGGTGTACCGGTCACTGTGGGTATGCTGACTGTTGGAAGTTGGGGTAATCCGCTGGCCTCGACAGGTGTCATTTGTAGACCAAACAGAATGATTGTTAGACTGACAAGGCATCCCGTCAGTAGAAACCATCGACTAAGTTTATTCTTCATACTTTCTCACAACAAAAAACTAAAACCTGCGTATATAATAAGAGATCAATCGAGTATTCATCATTGTAAAACCGGGCTGATTATAACCTAAAGATGGAACATAAAAATTACTACGGATCAATCCAACCAGACGATGTGGCAACGGTTCTCATTTCACAGTTCAACCGGGGACCATACCGGGTATTTAAACGAGGGACGGGAGAACAAATGGCCGTCCAGATTGCCAACAACGAAACCACATCGGGTGGGCAGACAGCCCTTACTATAGTAATACAACGAGTGGAAGATGGCATCTCTGTAAAAATAGGACAGCAGGCATTGTTTGGCGTGGCTGCCAGTCTGGGTTATTCCCTTTTCTCAGCACTGAAGAATCCTTGGAATCTACTGGGCAGGCTTGATGATATTGCGGTGGATATAGAATCTTTGCAACTTTCACAACAAGCCTGGGATTGTATTGATGCCTTCGCGAAGTCTGTTGGTGCCTCCCAGCAGCTTTCAGAAAGGTTGCGTCGATTGGAATGTGCCTATTGCGGAAGCGCAAACCCCGTGGGAGAATCCAATTGTGTAGCCTGTGGGGCTCCACTGGGTAGTCAACAACCCCGCACGTGCAACAAGTGCGGATATGTTTTCAAAACCAATGAAATTATTTGCCCGAATTGTGGAAGCTCGGTGCTTTCTGATCCTTACTAATTTTTAATGACGGGTTCGCGCCATTTCCGGCCTGTTGTGCGAATGAACTCATCGGCTCCCGGTGGACCCCATGTACCTGCTTCATATACCGGCAGGTTCTTAGCAGGATTTTCATTCCAGGCATCCAAAATGGAAGTGGTGAATGACCATGCCGCGGTAACTTCATCAGAACGCGTGAACAGCGTGGCATCACCCGCCATGCAATCCTGTAACAATCGCACGTACGCCTCCGGTGGATTCCCGCCAAAGGCCTGTTGGTAATTGAATTCCATTTCAGCCGGAGCAATCTGATTTACCGGACCTGGTAGTTTTGCTCCAAACGTCAATTTAATACCTTCGTTCGGCTGAAGGTTCAACACCAAAACGTTAGGCGCATCACCAGCCATATTATGCCAGTTAAATAAAGGCAACGGAACCTGCTTAAAATGTATGGCAATTTCGGTTAAAAATGCCGGTAACCGTTTCCCCGACCGGATGTAAAACGGCACACCGGCCCAGCGCCAGTTATCCACAAACAGGCGGGCAGCCATGTAGGTTTCTGTCGTTGAATTCGCTGCTACACCGTCTTCATCTTTGTATCCGGCAACCCGCTGTCCGTCGATGGAACCAGATGCATATTGGGCTCGGTATGTGTTTACCAGTGCGTCGCTTGCTTTCCACGGACGAAGAGATCGAAGCACTTTTCCTTTTTCATCGCGAACACTCTTGTCATTGAAAGCCACAGGCGCTTCCATGGCTGTAAGGCTTAAGAGTTGAAGTAGATGATTCTGGAACATATCCCGGATCACACCCGCGGTCTCATAATATCCTGCGCGTGTTCCAACGCCGTTCTTTTCAGCGACGGTAATCTGCACATGATCGACATAGTGGTTATTCCACAATGGCTCAAAAATTCCATTTGCGAACCGGAAAACAAGGATATTTTGAACGGTTTCTTTCCCCAGGTAATGATCGATCCGAAAGATTTGATTCTCTTCAAACACGCTGTGTACGATATCATCCAATTGTGTGGCTGATTCGATATCTCTACCGTATGGTTTTTCGATAACAATCCGGACCCATCCATTTTCTATATGGTTAAGATGACTATTCCCTATTTGTTCGATGATATTTCTGTATGCGTCTGGAGGGGTCGCAAGGTAAAAGATTACATTCTTCGCGCATTGTTCATTCAATACATTTGCGATCTTTTCATAACCGGTCAATTCATTGAAATCAGATTGGATATATACCGCGCTCTCCAGAATTTTCTCAACAACACCTGGATCCACTGGTTGCCTATGCGCAAACTGGTCAATGCCCTCGCGCAACACAGCAATCAGTTTTTCATTTGTCCAATCCCGACGAGCAAAGCCGACAATATTGAATTTCGCTGGTAACCTGTTATTCATTGCCAACTCATAGATCGCAGGGATCAACTTCCGGCGTGTCAGATCACCGGTAACTCCAAATATAACGAACGTGGTTGATTCACACGTTGTTTCTGGAAAAATTTCATTGAACATAAGATTATTTAACCATTTTCATAGGATGTCCGCCAAATTGGTTGCGAATGGCAGATAATAACCGAAAGGCATAACTATTTTCCTGACGGCTCTCAAACCGTCGAAATAATGCGGCTGTCATAACTGGAACGGGCACATCCTGATCAATGGCTTCCTTAATTGTCCAACGCCCTTCCCCTGAATCAGATACCCACGGTTGAATAGAATCCAGCGATTGGTCTTCTTCCAAAGCACGGACGATAAGGTCCAGCAGCCAGGAACGGACGACTGAACTATGCTGCCAAATTCGGCTGATCTGGTGCATATCCAGATTCATATCTTTGCGTGATTGCATAAGCTCATACCCTTCGGCATAGGCTTCCATCATGCCGTATTCAATCCCATTGTGTACCATTTTTACATAATGCCCGGCACCACTTGGTCCAACCCATCCCCATCCTATATCCTCACCAGGTGCCAGAGAACGAACCAATGGTTTTATCGTTTCATACGCCTGCCTGTCACCACCCACCATGATAGAGTACCCCTCATTTAATCCCCACACTCCACCGGAAACCCCTGCATCCAGAAAGTCTATCCCCATTTCTTTCAACGCCTGTGCGGTATTTATGCTTTCATTGAAATTGCTATTCCCGCCATCCACAACAATATCTCCAGATTGTAGATGCTCTGCTACCTGGATGATGGTTGTTCTGGTAATTTCACCGGATGGCACCATCACCCATACGACTCTGGGCGAATCAAGTAAAGCCACACCTTCTTTTAAGTTTGACGCAGGAATGAGCCCATCTTCTTTCTGAATGACATGCGCTGATTCCGGGTTATTGTCAAATCCGATGACGGTATGACCTGATCTCAGCCACCGTCTTGCCATATTTCCGCCCATTTTTCCCAGACCAATTATGAGTACTTTCATTGATTATGTTCTCCCGGTGGCAAAGTGATAATAGACCTTATTGATGTTTTCTTATGAGAAGATTATATAATCGACTTAACTCTTATATCAAAGATTGGAGCCGTAATGGCTAAAATGCATAACCTGTTGACAGATATTGAAGGAATAAAAGTTGGACATGCCCAAAACGAAGTTGCATTAACCGGCTGCACCGTTGTTCTGATAGAAAAAGGTGCGGTTGGCGGTGTGGATCAACGCGGTGGTGCTCCTGGAACGCGGGAGACCGATCTCCTTCGGCCTATGCATATGGTCGATAAGGTAAATGGGATCGTTCTCACCGGGGGATCAGCCTTCGGATTGGATGCAGCCTCCGGAGTCATGAAATATCTGGAAGAACAGGGTATCGGATTCAATTCTGGTGTTGGTAAAGTTCCGATTGTTCCGGCTGCGGTTCTTTTCGACCTTGGGATTGGAGACCCATTCATCCGCCCGGATGCAAACATGGGCTATTTGGCTTGCCAATTGGCAACAGATGGTGAGTTTCCCAGGGGAAATGTAGGAGCGGGGACAGGGGCCTCTGTGGGGAAAGTATTTGGAATGAAACAGGGTATGAAATCTGGTATAGGATCAGCCAGTATGGAGATCGGAGGAGGAGTAATCGTCAGTGCATTGGTAGCAGTCAACGCATTTGGCGACGTTGTTAATCCTGAAACCCGACAGATCATTGCCGGTGCCCGACCAGTTCAAGCGGGCCCGGTTAATCTTGGCGGAAAAGGCCAATTCGCTGACACACTTGAAGTGATGAAGAGCCTCGCAGGTAGAACAATTATGACGTTTGCCGCTGCTCCTTCCAACACCGTAATTGGGATCGTAGCCACCAATGCCAATTTCAACAAGGAAGAAACCAACAAGCTCGCCCAGATGAGTCACAACGGTTTGGCATTGACCATACGTCCCGCTCACACCATGTTTGATGGTGATACGATTTTTGCCCTTTCCACCGGAAAGCGCCGGGGTGATATCAATATTGTTGGCGCTTACGCTGTAGAAGTCATGGCCATGGCTGTATTGGATGCCGTTCAGTCGGCTGCTTCTGCTGGTGGATTACCGGGTTTGAAATCCGGGTAACATTAAAATAAGTTAAATTTCTAGTATAATCGCGTCGGGTTGGTGTTCGTTTACCATTTAGCTTTGTGCATGAAAGGACTTATCGATGGTACAGATTGTTGCTGATACCCTCTCAAGTATACCGGTCCCCCGAGCAAAAGAACTTGGAATCCCTTTTCTTCCCCAGATCGTAATCTTTGGGAATGATTCCTATCGTGATGATACAGAAATGGATTCAGACTTTTTTCTGAAAAAATTGAAATCATCCAGTCAGTTACCCAAAACAGCTGCACCTCCGCCGGAACTCTACAAACCGATCTACGAGAATTTGATTGCCTCAAAGCAGTCTATTATCGTGGTGGCACCTTCCGCTGCCCTAAGCGGCACAGTACGTGGCGCGGAGGTAGCTGCCAAAGATTTTGAAGGCGCCGATATCAGGGTTATTGATACAAAGACTATTGCTGGTGGTCTTGGTGAAATTGTACTGGTTGCCGATCAAGCGGCAAAGTCAGGTATGGACATTGATTCAATTGAGACGTTAATCAACGACCTGTCTGCTAGAAGCCGTACGTATTTTCTTGTAGATACGCTTGAATATCTCTATAAAGGTGGTCGTATTGGCGGCGCTTCTGCCCTGTTCGGGTCCATTTTGCAGGTAAAACCTATCCTAACATTTATTGACGGGAAAACGGAACCATTTGATAAACAACGCACGAAAAAGAAAGCTTTAGACCGAATAATTGAATTAGTGGTACTGGAATGCCCGAAATCAGACGAGGGGCATTTATGTATATCTCAACTAGGCGCTCTGGAAGAGGATATTGCTTACCTTGTGGAGAGCTTCAAAAAGAATTTAGGAATTACTGAAGTACATTTATATAGTTTGCCTCCAGCCATACTAACCCATGCAGGGCCGGGAGCAATCGCAGTCAGTTTTATTCGGGAAAAATGAAATCCGTATTAAAAAATAAGAGCCTGGATCATTTCAGGCTCTTTATGTTCTAGTAGGCTGCTTCAAGTATTTGAATTAATTCCTGGTTGCTAAGTTCGATTGGATTTGCTTTCATACTGCTTGCAACACGAGCCTTCTCTACAATCAACGGGAAATCGTCGCGGATAATTCCATAATCGGCTAACCGCGGAATCCGCAACTTTTCCACCAATTGGACCAACCACTCTGCTCCTTCTTCCGGAGAAGCGTCTGTATCACCTGTAAGTGACGAGGCTACCATTTTAAACCGTGATATGAATTCACTTTCGGGATGACGTATAACAATTGCATTGACATTCATCCGAAAGACATATGGCAGCAATATCCCGCATACAGCTCCGTGAGGGATATCATACATCCCTCCCATCGGACCGGCAAAACCATGTACAGCCCCCAGCCCGGCATTGGTTAACGCCAATCCACCATAGAGGCTTGCCAGGCTAAGGTCATACCGTGCTTCACAATCAGAACTGTTAAGAAACGCTTTGAAAAGCGACCTTACGCTTCGGGCAATACCATCAAGACATAAAACATCAACCAATGGATTATGTTTAATCGAAACATAAGGCTCAATAACCTGTGTTAATGCATCCATTCCTGTGTATGCAGTGATGTGTGCGGGTAGTGTAAGCGTCAATTCAGGATCCACGATTGCCAGCTTCGGAAGCAAGTAATTTGACCTTAAACTAACCTTGACTTTCTTCTCTGGAACTGCCAGGACAGCATTACGGGTAACTTCTGCACCAGTACCGGCTGTTGTGGGAATGGTTACACAGGGTGCCGCAGGTAAGGTCAGCGGTTTATTTTGACCAATCACTTCCAGATATTCAAGAAGATCGCCGCTGTTGGTAAGCATCGCGGAGGTGGCTTTTCCCGCATCCATTACGCTGCCCCCTCCAAAAGCAATGACGGAATCACAATCATTTTCGCGGGCCGATTTGACCATCCTTTGGATCAAATCAACGGAAGGTTCATGATCAACTGCGTGTTTGGTCAGTGTTAAACCCATCTCATACAATGGCGCTGTGATTGTCTCAACCGGTGCCCCGCCAGCCGCATAAACCACCATGGGCCGCTTCCCAAGTTGACTGATCGCATTAATCCCATCCTTGAGACAACCTTTCCCAAATATGACC
>JAAYYW010000413.1 GCA_012515195.1 Leptolinea sp. | reverse complement strand
CGTACTTCTTGATCCATCCCTCCACTTTCTCATGCCATTGGGTTCGTTCAACCAGTTCTCGCCCGGAATATCCGACCAGGTAACCACTGAATTCACCCAGACCTGCCCCCAAACCAGCCGCGATGGCCACCCAGAATGGGTTAAAAACAGCTCCCATGGCCGTTGTGAACATAATACCCGGTAGTGGAATGAATACCGTTGCGCTGGAAAATAGAGCGACGAGGAATATCCCAGGATACCCCAGAGATCCAAATTTTTGAATCTGCTGGCGATTTTGAATGAGAATAAATGTCAATCCCAATGTGCAGATCAATATACCCGCACTGATTAATCGTTGCTTTGTTGTTTTGCTCATATGTTAAGTGTGATCAAACCTGTAATAATTCCGTCTTAAGCATCATTTCTATCCGAGCGATCACCATATCCATGGCAGCTTCATTTAGTCCGCCTTCTGGAATGATCACATCGGCATAGCGTTTGGATGGCTCAACAAATTCCAGGTGCATTGGCCTGACTGTCGACAAATACTGTGTGATAACAGATTCCATTGTCCTTCCGCGTTCGGCAATATCTCGCTGCAGACGACGGATGAAACGGATATCCGGATCTGTATCGACAAAAATCTTTACATCAAAAAGTTCACGCAAAGCCGCTTCGGTAAAGATCAAAATACCTTCAACAAGGATCACCCGGCTGGGTTTTACTTCAATAACCTGAGGAGTTCGGGTATGCGTAGTGAAATCATACACCGGCAGTTCAACACGTCTCCAGTCACGAAGGTCCCGTATATGCTGCACCATCAATTCAGATTCAAGAGAATCCGGATGGTCAAAGTTTATCTCCTGCCGGCGAATAGGCGGAAGATGACGAAGATCTTTGTAATACGCATCATGGGGTATATAGGCGATTCGTGATCGACCAACTTTGTTGAGAATGACACTGGCAACCGTTGTTTTTCCGGATCCAGTTCCACCTGCGATCCCGATTACGAGTGGTTTCCCATGTGCGTTCATGCCCAGATTATACTCGATGGCAGTCGGTCAATTAATAGTTCTTATAAACAAATCTCAATAATTTACGAGTGTGACAGAAAAAAAGTGGCTCGATCAATTTCTTTCAGAATGGTTTGATAACCCATCTGACTCAGAACAGGATAATAAGCACATCACACAACCGGCTGGTAATTTACGAGGGATTACATAACCATTCTCAATTTTTCTTGAGTGAATTAGCTAAGGGAAGACAAAAATACTTATTGGAAATAGGCAGGATAGAAGTGCCTCATTTTCTTGTAATACAATAGCGCTGTTAGAATATCTTTTTCATTTGAGCCACCGATGGGATTCGGACCCATGACCTGGCGTTTACGAAACGTCTGCTCTACCAACTGAGCTACGGTGGCGTGGCAGAGATTATACCAAACCAATTGTTAAAAATACAATACAATCTATTCATATGCGCATCGCAATGCTTTCATACCATACATGCCCGCTGGCCACACTTGGCGGTAAAGATACCGGCGGCATGAACGTATACGTAAAAGAATTAACCAGCCACCTGGGACGGGCAGGTGTTCAAGTGGATGTGTATACCCGCTCTCAGGATGAGCATGTGCCTCATGTCCTCCATGATCTTGGCTATGGCAACCGGGTTGTCCATATTCCTGCTGGGCCTGAAATACCGCTACCCAAGCCGCAACTGGCCACATATATAAGTGACTTTACCAAAGGTATTCTTCAATTCGCAGCAGATCGCAATTTTTATTACGACATTATCCACAGTCATTATTGGATGTCTGGTCTGGCCGGGCTTTCTCTTCGTGAACAATGGTCTTCTCCGGTGATACACATGTTTCATACACTCGGCCTGATGAAAAACCGTATTGCCAGAAGTGAAGCGGAAGTGGAGGGTGAATACCGAATTAATGGCGAGGCTGATGTGATCGCCAGTGCAGATCGTCTGGTGGCTGCAACAATAGCCGAACGAGCCCAACTGGAATCACTGTATCGCGCGCCTGCCTCAAAGATCAGTGTGATTCCTCCGGGTGTTGATCTGTCCCGGTTTTATCCCATACCCAAAGATGAAGCCAAAGCAGTGATCGGAGTACCGCCTGAGGAT
>JAAYYW010000412.1 GCA_012515195.1 Leptolinea sp. | reverse complement strand
CAATCAAAAAGGATCCAACGGCATTTCTATCTACTTCCCCAACTCCAAACTGTTCCAAGCACAGGGAGCTGACTACAATACGTACATAACCACCGCAGACCGGTTCACAAAAGAAAGCCTGTGGGACGATTATCTTGCGTTCCATTATTACGGATTGGAAATCAAACCGGATAATAAACCGGCAGAAGATTCTGAAGTCAGCGCGCCGGGAGCGGGTGAAATAACCATTAACCCGATTGAGGTTTCCTCAGACTCCGCATCATATGGCAATCCATTGGAACTTTCCACAACTATTGCAGGTGAAAACGTTTCATACCTGTATATCTTCACCGGCCGCTTTACACGCGAGCAGGATTTCTTGCAGGTAATTGACCTTGACTATATTGACTCAGAAGAGACATTTGAGACCGACGGCCGCGTAATCCCTGACTGGGGAGAAGGCGACATCCCCGTGGTTATGGATTGGGAACCAATCGCATATGTGGTTGATGACGGATCCCGCAAACAGATGGTGCTGCTTGAACCCAACACCTTCGGTGCCGGAACCGAGGACACCCTCTACACAGTCGAGGGGATTTATAAATTTGCCAACGGCGAAAGCGATCGCTTTGCCACATTGTATTTCGATGGTGAGGGCGGCCTTGTGCAGGTGATGGGGTTCAGCACAACCAACCCCGTAGGTCCGCAGCACGAGATCACACCTGAAAAAGGCGACCAGTTCAGCATTTTGCACCAGTACATTCCTATGACCGACACGGGCGGTGAAACAGAAACTGTATACAAAGAAGCTGGACGGTTAACCTTCGGCGACACACCCTGGACATGGGAGGAACACGAAGCCGCAAAAGGTCAGTACCTGATTGGCATCATTGCGGAAGACCAGGATGGCAATTCCTACGCCGAATACGTGGCGGTCACTGCGGAATAAACAATATTCGAGTCATCAAACAGCCGACTATTATTCAGTCGGCTGTTTTTCTTTTTTGAAAGTAAGAAGCCCATCTTTCCGCTGGAGATTTGTTAATCCTGTTCTTGAAATTTCCGGATCAGTTCGCGGATTTCCAATGGTTCTCCGTGGGATTGTACCCGTACCAATTGGATGGCATCAAATTGACATTGTCCCACGCAGATACCACAACCCATACAGGCTTCAATATCCACTTCAACCTTCCCGTTTTTTGAGATGGCATTGAACGGACAAACATTTGCGCATTTCCCGCAATTCCGGCATGTTTCATGGTCAATTTGCGCTACATAACCGGACGAAGCCAGCATGGGAGTGCCATTACACTGGGCGTTCATCGCCGCGCAACAACACGAACAACAATTACAGATGGCATAGAATCGTCCGAGCATGGCATCTTTGAAAAATGCGTGGTGAACATGTCCGCGTTCATCCTCCGCTTTGATAATAGCCTGAGCTTCCTCTGATGTGATCGACCTTGCTTTGTCGGGATGGTGTTCCAGAACAAATCCGGCAAACGGTTCCCCAATAACCAGACAGACATCCAGCGGAAGGCATGGATTTTCCCGTGCAGCGCGGCAGGCGCAATCCATTACAACAATATGGTCAGGGTTTTTTAAGACAATATCCCGTGCCAGTGAATAGGGAATGATCTTTTCCAGGTCGCCAAGGTTAATATCTTCTTTCACAGAAACCAGTTCCTGCGCGGCTTGCAGCGGCACTACTTTACCGTGGTAGGTATCTTCAAAACGAATTACAGGCATATCCGGAGACGTTGGAGCCTTTTTCGTTATCAGCTGCCCGATCCATGCCACGACCGGTGCCATTTTCCTCGCCAGGGGATGCCGTCCCGTACCCATGGCAATATAAAAATACAACCATCGTGCATACACATACCCGTGCAAAATATTAAACCAGGAATTGTTTTTTATCTGACGCGATTCACGGATAAACGCACGGGTCGATGGTTTCATTTTCGGTTTTACCTTATTTTCAACTGGGGTGAATGTGGTTTGATGGATAAAAGCCATCAAGATTATGTCCAATTACTTACTTTAACACCATTTACAGAAAACAGATGCCCGTAATCCGATGAATTAAGAACCAGAAGCTTATACCCGGGATTGTAGTTTTATATATATTATGAGTATATTTATGATATATGTACGAATAATTAACCGTCACATTGAAAAAACGGAGTAATCCTATGGCTACAACAACTCAAGTCAACCAAAAATTTCAGCCCCAATTGATCGATCCCCCTCTTGCGCAACTCCTCTTTAATGATATCCGGATGTCCTGGCTGTGGCTGGGACTTCGCCTGTACCTGGGTTATACCTGGTTAACATCAGGACTGGGAAAGTTATCCAATCCCGCCTGGTTTGGCGAAGGAGCCGGGACTGCCCTTACCGGTTTTCTCAAAGGTGCCCTGGCCAAAATGGAAGGTCCCCGCCCCGATGTACAGGGGTGGTACGGTGGTTTCCTTGAAACCATGGTGCTGCCAAACGCGCCGGTTTGGAGCCATTTTGTGGTAGTTGGAGAAATATTGGTAGGTGCCGCGCTCATTCTGGGTTTATTTACCGGAGTAGCAGCCTTTTTTGGCGGATTCATGAATGTTAACTTTTTAATGGCAGGTACGGTCAGTACCAATCCCTTTTTGTTCGTCATTGCCACCTGGCTGGTTCTGGCCTGGAAAACCGCGGGTTGGCTGGGGCTTGACCGCTGGGTCCTACCAAAGATGGGCAAATACCTTAGCCCCGGTAAAACCTCCAGTACATGATCCTGTCAAAGACTTTCACAAAACAGTGAAAGTCTTTTTCTTTGTTTTCCTTATCAGCGGCTAAAATAGAGTCATGAACAACCGCGAAGAAAACCTGTCTGATTTTGAGTATAGAAAAACAGGAGAAGGCAAGGTATTACTATACTGGAAAGGGAAGCTAATAAAAACCCTTTCCGGTACGGCTGCTGCCCAATTTCTTGATAAAATGGAACAAGCCGACCTCGAATCGGCCCGACTGTTGATTGCCAAAGCGACTGGAAATTTCAAACGGGGAAACGAACGACATTCCCCATCTTCCGACTGATAGAAAGAGAAAAACATGCGCGCAGCCTTTCAGGGTGAACCAGGGGCTTATTCAGAAGCCGCCGTTTTCGAGTACTTCAATCAAACCGAGGTTTCGGCCGTGCCATGCGCCTCATTTGAGAGAGTCTTTGAGGCTGTATGTAGTGGAGATTGTCAGTACGGTGTACTTCCCATTGAAAATTCACTGGCCGGTAGCATCCATCAAAACTACGACCTTTTGCTTCAAAATCCACTTTGGGTGGTAGGTGAGCATTATTTACGTGTCAGTCATTGTCTGATCGCCCAACCCGGAACCACACTGGATAAAATAAGAACCGTTATGAGCCACCCGCAGGCTTTGGCACAATGCGCGGGTTATTTGCGCAATATGCCAGATATCAAGATCGAGCCCGTCTATGATACGGCTGGCAGCGTTAAGATCATTCGCAGCCAGGAGGATCCTTCTCTCGCAGCGATCGCTTCCATACAAGCCGCGCGCATATTTGGCATGCAGGTTTTAGCCGAGCATATTGAAGACAACCAGGCCAATTTCACCCGTTTCCTGGTTGTTGCGACAGAAGCTGTCCATCCTGCCGGAAACACCAAGACATCCATTGCGTTTACATTGAAAAATGAACCGGGTTCACTCTACCGGGCGATGCGCGAATTTGCCATCCGCGACATTGACCTTTGCAAGATAGAATCCCGCCCGCTGGTCGGAACACCCTGGGATTATCTTTTCTACATTGATCTTACTGGAAGCACGGAAGATGGAAATGTTCAGGAAGCGCTCGATAACCTGCAACAGTTTGCTCCCATGCTGCGTATCCTTGGATCATATCCGTCAAGAAAACCGACCCCCAATTCTTAATTACCCCTTGACTCAATTGGTTTTTGCGCTACAATGTTCTGAAGGTTTGAAATGAACACAAAAGTCTCCTCCCGCTATTACTTCTATTTTTATTTTTATGGCGCCAGTGCCTCACGGCCGCCATTGGTTTAGGTTAAGCGGGAAAAGCGATAGTAAAACCCCTGACACGATGCCAACGGACGGCATCGTGTTTTTTTTGTATAAGGAGCAGAGCATGTACGCAAGAGGAATCCGAGGCGCAATAACAGTAGAAATGAATGAAGAAGAAGCCATCTTGGAGGCGACCGGGGATTTATTGAAGGCCATTCAGCAGGCCAATCCTTCCCTTGCGCCCGATGACCTGGCTTCCGCTTTGTTCACAATGACGCACGATCTGACTGCTGTGCACCCGGCTAAAGCGGCCCGTCAAATGGGATGGACAACCGTTCCTTTGATGTGCGCGCAGGAGATACCTGTTGAAGAAAGTCTTCCATTGTGTATCCGTGTTCTACTCACCTGGAATACCACACTGGATCAAAAAGAAATAAACCACGTCTATTTGCGCCAGGCCGCGGCATTACGTCCCGACCTGGCGTTTGCGTTAAATACCAGCCGTGCAGACAACCAAAAAATGTCATAGGCGGTTTTGCCAAGGAGAGAAGAAATGATGGTCGTAATGAATGTAGACGCAACAAAAGAACAAATTGACGCGGTAATCGCCCGGGTGGAAGCCAATAAATATAAGGTGATTGTCAATAAAGGTGATGAACGTACCGTGATCGCCGTGGTTGGTCCTACTCCATCCGTTATCCAGGAACAGATCATGTTCATGCCCGGGGTTGACCACACAGTTCCCATCTCACGGCCGTATAAAGTGGCTTCACGGGAATTTATCCCTGAGAATACCGTTTTTCCATTGGATGGATTCACTATTGGTGGCGATGAAATTGTAATAATCGCGGGTCCCTGCGCGGTGGAAAGCCGATCGCAATTACTCGAAGCCGCGTATGCCGTAAAGGAAGCCGGCGCTTACGCCCTGCGGGGAGGCGCTTTCAAACCCCGTTCATCCCCCTATAGCTTCCAGGGTCTGGGTGAGAAAGGTTTGGAAATTCTGGCAGAAGCCCGTGAGGTGACCGGCCTGCCGGTTTTTACCGAAGTAATGGCCCCGGAACAAGTTCCTCTGGTGGCAAAATATGCTGACGTAATGCAGGTCGGTGCGCGTAATATGCAGAACTTCAACCTTTTGCACGCTGTGGGAGAATCAGACAAGCCGGTATTGCTTAAACGCGGTCCATCTGCCCTGATAGAAGAGTTGCTCATGGCCGCCGAATACATTCTTTCCCATGGCAACCGCCGGGTAATTCTGTGCGAACGGGGTGTTCGCACGTTTGAAACCTCCACCCGGAACACCACAGACATCAACGCCATTCCAGTCCTAAAGAACCTGACCCATTTACCCGTGGTACTTGACCCCAGTCACAGCACCGGCCATGCTGATCTTGTCGCGCCGGTTGCCCGTGCCGGAATTGCCGCCGGAGCTGACGGGTTGGTCATTGAAGTACATCCTGATCCACGTAAAGCGCTTTCAGATGGCATCCAGTCTCTAACCCCGGAAAAATTTGCTTTACTGGTAAAACAGGCCAAGGGTATTGCACGCGAAGTGGGGCGTAAGTAATATGCCTGACGAAGGACCTGGCTTTTTTAAGGACAAACACGTGGCAATTTTCGGCCTTGGTTTAATGGGTGGATCCGCCGCTATGGCATTAAAGGGTCATTGCCGTCTTCTGACAGGTATTGATCCTCATCCGGCTGTCATTGATGCCGCTTTGTCTCGCGGACTGGTAGACCAGGCCGATGTGACGTCCGGCGACCTGGTTGCTGATGCCGACTTTGTCATACTCGCAGCACAGGTCAACACGATCCTTTCGATTCTGTCCGACCTGCCAAAGTTATGTCCCAGGGAAGCCGTTATTCTTGACTTCGGATCGACCAAACAGAAAATCTGTGACGCCATGCGCGGATTACCAGATAGGTTTGACCCTATCGGTGGACACCCGATGTGCGGCAAGGAAACATCTGGTTTGAACAACGCGGACGCGTCCATTTTCTTTGGCGCTGCTTTTGTACTTGTTCAAATGGAAAGAACCTCAGCGAGGGCTACAAAGACCGTTAAAGCATTTATTGATCTCCTTGGCTCCCATCCCATAATGATGGATGCCGCTACACATGACCTTCAGGTGGCTGCCATCAGTCATGTTCCTTATCTCGCCGCCAATGCTCTGGCATACTCCACACCGGTTTCCGCCGCACCGCTTGCAGCTACCGGATTCGCCAGTACCACCCGACTGGCACTCACTCCACCGGATATGATGATGGATGTGCTTCAAACCAACCGTGACGCCATCCTCGATTCACTCAACCAGTATCGCGCGCACCTGGCATCTATTGAAAACCTTCTCAATACCCGTGATTGGACCGGTCTTGGCTCATTACTGACTGCAGGAGCCGAAAAACGCGTTCAAATAGATCTCTCAAATAAAGGCAAAACAGTATGACAATGACTATTTCCCCTTCCAAACCACTCTCTGGAACTGTAGCGCTCCCCGGTGACAAGTCACTCTCACACCGGTCGGCATTATTTGCCACCCTCGCGGCAGGCCACAGTCGCATTGAAAACTTTCTTATTTCCGGAGTGACATCCCGTATGCTCGATGCCCTCACCCGCATGAGCATACCCTGGAAACTGGAAGGAACAACATTAACTGTAGACGGAAAAGGAATCGGTGGCTTTTCAGTACCCTTCGCTCCGTTGAACTGCGGAAACTCCGCTACCACCATCCGTTTTCTGGCTGGAGCTTTAGCGGCCAGCGGCACGCCCGCCGTTCTGGATGGATCGGAAGGGTTGCGCCGCCGCCCCATGGACCGCATTATCCTGCCGCTGCAGCAGATGGGAGTCAACATCAAAGGAAATAATGGTTTTGCTCCCATAAGTCTGGGTGTCTCGCAACTTCCACTGAAAGGTGGAACGTACATCGTTCCAGTTTCCAGCGCGCAGGTGAAATCCTGTCTACTGCTCGCCGGGCTGTCCGCCCGAGAACCGGTAACCGTGGAAGAACCAGGCTTTTCCCGTGACCATACGGAACGAATGCTGGCCGGAATGGGCGTTTCCATTCACTCTGAAAAGAAAGTGATCGATGGTTCACCCCGATATCTTACCCATCTCATCCCGCCGTCCACCAATTATTCCCTTAAACCGTTAAATATGACGATCCCCGGAGATTTCTCCTCGGCTGCTTTCCTGATTGTTGCCGCATTGATCACCCCTGGCTCTGAGATCACGCTGAAAAATATAGGTTTGAATGCCACCCGTACTGGACTGCTCGATGTACTGCTTTCGATGGGCGCGTCCATTCAGATAGTCGCCCGTCCATCAAGCAATGGGGAACCTGTTGGAGACCTGACTGTGCGTCACAGCCCGTTAAAAGGGATCAACATAAACGGCGAACAGGTTGTGCGTATGATCGATGAGTTCCCCATCTTTGCCGTGGCAGCCGCATACGCGGAAGGCGCCTCAATAGTAAAAGATGCGTCTGAATTACGCTTGAAAGAATCGGACCGCATCAGCTCATTGGTCGCCGAATTAAAGAACCTGGGAGCCGACGTAGAAGAATCAACAGACGGATTCACCATCCACGGTCATGGCGGGTTGATCGGGGGAGAGATGAATCCACACGGTGACCATCGTCTGGCCATGTCAATGGCGATCGCAGGGTTGGCTTCCGCCTCTCCGGTTACCATCCAACAACCTGAGATCATGGACGAATCCTTCCCCGGGTTTGCCAATACCCTTTCCGGGATTGGCGCCGATATAAAGGTCAATTCAGAAAATACAGTGAAAGAATCCGTCCAGGCATGAAACGATTCTGGCACCTGGGGTTGACCGGCTGGCCTCTGGGCCACAGCCTGTCTCCCCTTATGCACTCAGCCGCTCTACGGCACGCGGGGATGGATGGAACATACTCGCTATTTCCCGTTGCACCTCAGCCTGATAATAATTCCGGGTTGACAGACCTGCTCGTGAGGGTCAAAAACAACGAGCTCGACGGGCTCAACGTGACCATCCCCCATAAACAATCCGTCATTCCCCTGCTGGATAACCTGACACCCGCGGCCCGTGCCATAGGCGCCGTGAACACGGTCTGGCTGGAAGGAAATCGATTGACCGGTGACAACACCGATTGGTCCGGGTTTCACTCTGATCTTATCCTGCATCTGCCGGAAAACCGTACGGGGCACCATCTCCAGCGGGCGCTGGTTCTCGGTGCGGGGGGCTCCGCGCGGGCAGTGGTATACGCCCTTTCCCATTCCGGCTGGCAGGTTTCCATCCTCGCTAGGCGATTGGAGCAGGCAAAATTACTGGCAGATGACCTTTCCACATCGGAGCAATCTGTGAACGTAGTTACGATCGATGGGATCCGGGAATTGGAATCCATTAGCCTCGTCGTTAATACCACCCCGGCAGGAATGAGCCCGAACATATCCGATTCACCCTGGCCTGCCGGACTCGATATGCCCTCCAACGCCGTCGTATACGACCTTATTTATAACCCGGCAGAAACCACCCTCATGAAAAACGCCGAATTCGCGGGTCTGGCGACTGTAAACGGTTTGGGAATGCTGGCATCACAGGCCGCACGGGCATTCGAGATATGGACGAATACCACAGTTCCAACGGAAGTGTTTCTTGAAGCTGCCCTTGAAAGGAAGTTGTCATGACAATGCGTTTTCTAACAGCCGGTGAAAGCCATGGCTCGGCACTTACGGCCATTCTTGACGGATTGCCGGCTGGACTCAAACTGGATGTCGAAGCCGTTAATGCCGACCTGTCCCGGCGCCAGACTGGTTATGGTGCTGGTCCGCGTATGAAAATGGAACACGACCACGCCGTCATATCGGGGGGCGTAATGGGAGGACTGACCACCGGCGCGCCGTTGGCCCTGACGATCGAAAACCGTGATCATTCCCACTGGAAAGACAAGGAGATCGATCCCTTTACCATTCCGCGGCCGGGACACGCCGACCTGACCGGCGCGGTTAAATATGGGTACACTGACTTGCGGCCTGCGCTGGAACGTGCTTCCGCCCGTGAGACCGCCGCTCGTGTGGCTATTGGAGCGGTGTGCCGCCAGCTTCTGTCCGAATTCCATATTCTTGTGGGCGGATATGTCATCTCCATCGACGGGATTGATTCCAACCCAACAGACATGACTCTTCATGATCGAATTCGTCTGGCCCGCGAATCAGACGTCAGCTGCCCGGATGAACAAGCTGCTGAAGCTATGCGGGTGCGCATCCGCGAAGCGACACTGGCCAAAGACACCCTGGGGGGCGTAATCGAAACCGTTGCCATCGGGTTGCCTGTGGGACTGGGTTCCTATTCCCAGTGGGATAAACGTCTCGAATCCCGCATTGGCGCGGCAATTTTAAGCATTCAAGCTATTAAAGGGATGGAGATCGGACCCGCATTTGAGAATGCCCGCCTGCCGGGTACGAGCGTCCACGATGCCATCCAGACTGACGGTTCGTCCCTCACCCGTCCCGCCAACCGCGCCGGAGGGCTGGAGGGCGGTATTACCAACGGGCAACCTCTGGTTGTGCGTGCCGCGATGAAGCCAATCGCCACGACACTCACCCCGCAACAATCCGTGGATCTTTCCACTGGACAACAAGTGGACACACAATATGAACGCTCCGATTTTTGCCCGGTTCCCCGCGCCGTAGTAGTGATCGAATCAATGCTGGCTTTCGTGCTGGCAGATACTCTGTTGGAAAAACTGGGTGGCGATTCAATTGCCGAGATGCGGCCACGCTTCGAAACCTTGAGAACTCCCCGACCAGATGATCTACCCATGGAAAATATCCCGCACATCTGGTGGCCGGAATGACCGGACAGACCATTTTCCTTTACGGACCTCCGGGCAGCGGGAAGAGCACAATTGGGAGGGTTCTCGCGGCCAACCTTGACTACCATTTTTTTGACCTAGACAGCGAAATCGAAAACGAAGCCGGCAAACCGGTCTGGAAAATTTTTTCCGATGAGGGCGAAGCGGCTTTCCGACAGCGCGAAACAGGTACATTGAACCAAATGGCCGGGCGCGGCTCTTCTGTCATCGCTCTGGGTGGTGGGGCTTTATTATCCAAAGGCAATCGGAAAACCGTGGAAGCAAACGGCCGGGTTGTGATTTTGGATGCTCCAATTGATGTAATGTGTGAACGGCTTGAAGCCGACCCGAACCAGCGTCCACTACTGGCCGGAAACTTAAGTGAGAAACTCACCAACCTGATGACTTCCCGCGCGGATCATTACGCGTCTTTCCCTTATCATGTAGATACAGGTATCGCGAACGCGGAAAAAGCCGCCTGGCAGGTACAGATCCTGTTGGGAACATTCCATGTCAAAGGCTTAGACATTGGCGGAGCCGGATCGGCCTGTGCTTACGACGTAAGTATTCAACCGGGGCTGCTGGAGGCTACCGGCTTTGAAATGGCTGCCCGCGGTTGGACCGGTCCTGTGGCGCTCGTCACCGATGACAATGTTGGCCCGCTTTATGCCGAACGGGTTATGGATTCCTTGAAAAATAGCGGATTTTCACCGCAAGTGATACAGATCCCGGCCGGAGAGGATTTCAAGACCATCCAGACTATTAATCTGTTATGGGAATTCTTCCTGGCCAACGAGCTGGACAGGAGCGGTACTGTGGTTGCACTGGGTGGAGGTGTGGTGAGCGACCTGGCCGGTTTTGCCGCTGCCACATACCTGCGCGGAATACGCTGGGTTTGTTTGCCCACATCCCTGCTCTCCATGGCAGACGCATCGATTGGTGGAAAGACCGGCGCCGACCTGCCTTCCGGCAAAAACCTTATCGGGGCTTTTCATGCGCCATCCCTGGTTTTGACCGACCCTGATGTGCTTTCCACTTTACCGGAACGCGAATTACACGGCGGACTGGCAGAAGTCATCAAACATGGCATTATCAGCGATCCACAGTTGTTTGAAGCCTGCGCGAAGTATACTGAATTTTCGGAAGAAGAAATTCGCGGAGTATATTTGACTAACATCATCTGCCGGGCCGTAGCCGCAAAAGTAAACGTCATCCAACAGGATCCGCTTGAGAAAAACATCCGCGCTATATTGAATGCCGGACATACTATCGGTCACGCCGTGGAATTGGCCTCCAATTACCGGTTTAACCACGGGGAAGCCGTCTCCATTGGACTTGTGGTGGAAACCCGCATGGCAGAAGAAATGAGTGTGGCAGAAACAGGTCTGGCGGAAGAGATCAGCCGGGTTCTGGCCGGAGTGGGCCTTCCGGTTGAATTTCCGGATGACCTGGATAGGGATACGGTGGAAAAAGCCATATTCCGGGATAAAAAACGCGCCGGCAACGGGGTTAAGTTTGCCCTACCGGTAAAGATTGGCCAGGCAAAGTACGGAATCAGCCTGACCCTGGATGAAATAAGGAGAAACCATGCCTTCCATTCTTGTTTTACACGGTCCTAATTTAAACCTCCTTGGTCTACGTGAACCGGGCGTGTACGGTACGCTGACCATGGATGACATCAACACGAAAATGATCGAACTCGGAAAAGAGCTTGGTGTTGAAGTTCACTGTTACCAGTCCAATCATGAAGGCGCACTGATCGACGCGCTTCATGAAGCCCGAACGCGTGATGCCGGCGTAGTGTTCAATCCCGGAGGGTACACACATACCTCTGTTGCATTAAGAGATGCCATCAGCGCCATCAGCCTACCGGTGGTCGAGGTGCACCTGTCAAATGTGCACGCCCGCGAGGAATTCCGGCACAAATCCATGATCTCCGCCGTTTGCGCGGGCACGATCAGCGGACTAGGGGTGCAATCCTATTTGCTGGGATTGCGAGGATTGGTTGAGAAAATAAAAACAACTGATTAGGTTCTCCCATTCTGAAGGATTCTACAGTCCCATCCTCTGGTCGGACTTCTGTGATAGACTTGTTCATCAAACCAATTGGAGAAAATCATGTCTGAAGAGATCGAAGAAGTAAAAGCAGAAGCCGCAGAAGCGGTTGAAGTTGAAACAGAAGTGGATGTTGACGAAGACGAACCTGTCTTTTTTAACCCCAAAAGCCTTAACCTTGTGGCATCGTCAGCTCGCATCCTATCATGGGTTGTACTGGTCGGTTTTGTTGGCATCATTGTTGGAAATATGTTCTATCTGGTCGAAGGCGCGCAGGGAGCCTCGTTAGCCGAACTAGTTCAGGCATCGTCAATACGTCTGTGGATATTCACCAACTTGTTAACCCCGCTTTTTACCGGCGCCACCTTCTTCGTCCTCCTGCAGGGGGTATGTGGTGTAATCGATGCGCTTTTCGAGGTGGATTTCAACACCCGCGAAGCAAAGTAATTCGGAACAATGTCCTTTTATCGGCCGGGGATACCCCGGCTGATTTTTTTTAAATAAAAAAACCCCCGCGGTCATCGCGGGGGTTCGTATAGGCTGTTGATATTTAGAGTTTTACAACGTTTGCAGCCTGCAGGCCTTTGGGGCCTTTTTCGATGGAGAACTCCACCTTCTGTCCTTCAGTGAGGGTACGGAAACCGTCGCCCTGAATCACCGAATGGTGAACGAAGACATCAGCGCCGTTTTCCTGGGAAAGGAAACCATAACCTTTGTCATTGTTGAACCATTTGACTGTACCTTCTACACGATCTGCCATTTTACTTTTCTCCAACTTTCTTCTTGAAAAAAATACTAATACCGCCCAAAGCCGCCGCGGTTTTTTCCGCCTGGTCGGCTCTGGTTACGACCAAATCCACCACCGCCTCCGCGGTTGCCGCCATAACCATCACGTCCACCTTCTTCTTTAGGACGCGCGGTATTGACTTTAAGTTCCCGATTGCCGAGGGAAAAACCATTAAATTTCTTAATGGCCTCTTCCGCTTCTGCCTGGGTACTCATGGTTACAAATGCGAACCCTTTTGAGGTGCCGGAATCCCGATCTTTAATAATATCGGCAGACTGAACAGTGCCAGCCTGGGCAAACAGGGTACGCAGTTCATCCTCAGTGGTTGAGAATGAAAGATTACCAACATACAACTTTACTTCCATCAATTTTCCTTAATCTGGGGGGGTACTCCAGAAAATAACATGTCGCCAATCCAGCAAAAAGGTTTGGCGACATCTGTACGCAAGACCTCATGTATTGCACGAATAGTATAACACAAATTCAGAAAAATAGTTACTTAACATAGGACAGATGTCAAACATTTTGGGGGAAGAATATCCTTTTTTACGCCAAATCCCTGTGAATCAGACGCCCTACGGAAAAATATTGTTTTGAAATCAGGATTGGTGCCGTTGGCATGGTCTCATGAAATTTATCCTCATCCCAAAACAGTATCAATCCGGCATCTTCTGACAAAATTCCTATTTCGTGCTTGCATCAAGTAATGCAAACAGGGAAACAGGTACTACGACTCTGGAAGTTAAAATCTCACTTTTGGCACATGATTAATTGGTCTTGCTCCAGTACAGTTGATTTCGATCCCATGACGAAAGCGCGGGTTAGTTTATTCATGAAAAATATCTTCCGCGAACCCATCAGCGGATTAACCCACTTGAGTGCCGCCATTCTGGCCGCCATCGGGTTGGTCATTCTCCTAATAATAGGAAAAGGCAACCCTCAAAAGGAATTAGCACTTGTAGTATATGGGATCAGTCTGGTACTGATGTTTTCAGCCAGTGCCGCCTACCACCTTATTCGCACCAGCCCTCAGAAACAACTGCGATTGCGTAAACTAGACCATTCTGCTATTTACCTTCTCATTGCTGGAACATATACTCCCGTATGCCTGACCTTTTTTACTGGTTTTTATCGTTGGGGACTCCTATCCATCGTCTGGGCGTTTGCCCTCATTGGCATAATTGTAAAACTATGTTTCATCCACGCGCCGCGTTGGGTGAACGCCGGTATTTATCTGGTGATGGGCTGGCTGGCTGTTTTT
>JAAYYW010000411.1 GCA_012515195.1 Leptolinea sp. | reverse complement strand
CTGTGATAGATCACGAAAACGCGGTATTCGTCACTCAGGGCGGTGAAAAACGAAAAGTCGAAATCCTTCTCCCCCCATTCCGGGCGGTGGATCTCGATGTTCACATCCCGTTCGCCTTCCTCGCGCTGCTCATACAACCAGACCGCGTTGGCTGTGTCCGGGAAAAAGCCCAGATTTTTGAGCGTCGGCGGTCCAAACGGCAGGGCATACAGCCTGTCGGCTGTCATGTTGAAGTTTTTTTTGATGGTGTCATCATACACTCGCATGGGCGCAAGCAGCATATCTTCGCCTTCTTCGGCGTCTATCGCTGCCAGCACAGCCTGCTCCGAACTCTGCCGGTCCCCTGATCCGAATGTGAAGCTGCCGGTTTTCCTGTCGTACACGTAGTTCATGAGCGGCTCGCCGTCTTTGCCCATACCAAACACGTAGGCTTCTATATCGGGGTGGAAGGTGGCTTTCAAAATATAGCCATCTTCCAGCGGCAAAGACAGCCGGACGCCATTCGCGTCCCATTCCCTGGGCGGGGGTCCCCACTCGGAATGGTTGATGATCACCCCCAGGCTCTCATCCGCGTATTTTGCCTCCGTGTTATCATCACTCTTGGAAAAACCGAGTTCCTCCAACGTGGAAGCGATGATGAAGTCCTTATTCGCCAGGTTCGGGTAGATGTTCAAAAACAGGGAGTAGTCGTTTACCGGGCTGTTTAACAGATACAGGTACTTCAGGTTCGTCAGCGAAGCCAGGGGGGACACATCGCTGATGGTCGAATTGTCGAGCCTGAGGAATTTCAAGTTGACCAGCTTCGCAAGCGGGCTGTAATCCTGCGCCGCGCAGTTGGAGAGGGTCAGATATTGCAGGTTTGTCAACCCGGCCAGCGGTGTAATATCCGCCACGGGGTTTTCGTCCAGTGACAGGGCGGTCAGCTTATTCAGCCCTTCCAGCGGGTAGAGATCGGTGACCGCTTGATAGGACAGGTCGAGAACTTCCAGGTTTGCGAAGTTTTCCAACCCGCTGATATTTTTGATTGATGGCTCATCGGACATATACCGCGGCATTTCGGGGCTGAGGTCTAACCGCGTCACGGCTCCGGCCTCTGCGGTGGTGATATCACCCTGCGGCCTGCCCATCGCGCCGCGGACCATCTCCTCCAGCACCGGGTCCGTGA
Source organism: Leptolinea sp. (assembly GCA_012515195.1). GTDB lineage: Bacteria > Chloroflexota > Anaerolineae > Anaerolineales > Anaerolineaceae > Leptolinea. The sequence goes on along the minus strand of JAAYYW010000411.1, from coordinate 1,055 downwards.
ACGTTACGACGGCGGGTGCCTCTGTGGCCGGTATCTGCGGGGTCATTGTCACAGTGGGCGCTGCCGTTACCGGCGTCGCCGGGGTTGTTGTCACGGCGGGCGTGCCGCAGGCTGCAAGGATTATGGTCAGGAAAGTAACCGGCAGTCTTCTGAGCAGTTTCTTCATGGTTGTTTTTCCCTGTGGATATCTGGCTGAATAATGTGAAGGGAAGAGTATTTTTTGTTTTTCCCGCAAAACTCAAAACTCATCCAAAATCTACCTGACTCGTACCCCTGAATTATATGGGCAAAAGGCAAGCGGGATATATCCAATTGCTGGCCTCTATCTTATGGGGTGGGCGCATCCTCCCCCGTTCCGGTTCATCGGCCGGTTAATCTTACGACCCCCGGGCTGTCACTGCCGCGCGCCGCGGGGGAGTTGAAATAAGAAATGCCCCTGTATAAACTAGGACTGACTTTCAAGCCATTTCATGGCTACTTCGGGGTCCGTGAAGTATTTTGCCGTCAGTCCGAATTTGGCAAAATCTTTCATGAGGTTTTCCATGGTCACTTTGGCGAGGATCCCTTCGGGCTGCACAATGGCCCAGTATTTCCAACCCGCCTGCAGCGTGACTGGCAGCCAGTTCTTCTGGCCCCACTCAATATCAATAGCGCTGACCACCGGATTTTTGCGATCATCGGAAAGCCATTTTATTGCCCCGTATTTCTTCAATGTTTCCGTCCCTTTGAGAAGGAACGCGCGGTACACATCACCATAAATAAACTTGTGATATTCATGATGTACAATTTTCGATTCGGGGTGGTAATACATGGTTCCGTAATCATTCTGCTCAACAATTATTACTGACATAAATCCCTCCATTTTTGATCAATTACCTGATCTTTCTACTATTTTACTGAATTGCAACAAAGAAAGTGATATTTTTTACAATTTCTTTAGGCGGGTTGTGTGTGCCAGCCTGTCCCTTTTTTTCGGGGATGAGCGCGTTAACAGATTTGCCAGAAGCAACCTGTTCCTCAATGAACCTGATCGAATACCGGCCGCGAGCCGGATT
>JAAYYW010000048.1 GCA_012515195.1 Leptolinea sp. | reverse complement strand
GCGCGGTTTCCGCCCATCCAGGCATAGGGGAAGAAATGCGTGATAAAGCAGCCTGCCTTTGTGCCGAGAAGTGCACCGACACCGGCCAGATATGCTTGCATGACCGGCGAGAGCGAAAAGCCACGGACGGGCGCACCAAAGAGCAAAGCATCGTATGTGCTGACATCGGGCTTTGCGGTGAGGCGGATTCTTTGCACATCGGATTCTCCGTCGTTTGCCGCGGATATGCTTTCGATGGAGACCGTATGTCCAGCGGCGGAGAACTTCTCCTTCAACTTCTGCGCCACACAGCGCGTGTTGCCCGTTTGCGAGTGAATGATGATGCCGATGTTCATGGTTGCTCCTCCAAACGATTTATAGTAGATAGTCAACAATTTGATCCAGATCCCGGAACAGGTTTTTGGCATCGCTTAAGTCTCCGTTGTTGGAGTAGCTGAGCGTCAGCATGCCGTGTATCGCGTAGATCAGCGCTTTGGCGGCGGCCTCGATATCCTTTTGTTCCAACCTTCCACTGCGCACAAATACCTGGAATGATTCTTGCCACATGGCGCTAAAGTCGGGCTCCATAGGGGCATCCTCCGCGATTCCCTCGGGTCTTTTCAGCGGATACAAATAGAAGAATTTGAAGACATTCGGATGGTCTAAGTAATACTGTATATACGCTTTGAACGCGCCTTTCACCTCTGCCAGATCCTTCAGCGGATACTGCACTCCATGCCGCAGGACTTCCACCAGATCCAGAATCATGTACCCTTTGGTTTCCCACAGCAGCTCATTGAGGTCTTGAAAGTAGTTGTACAAAGTCGGGTAGGAATAGCCCGCGGCATCCGCGATTTTCCGTACCGAAACGCTTTCCACCCCCTGGCTTGAAATCATATCCTTGGCTGCCTCAAGAAAATACGCCTTCGTTCTATCCCGTTTGCGTTTTTGCTTTTCGCTCATCGTATGCTCCTTTGCGCCTTGTGATTTGCTGGTTTCGCCTATCGGGGCGGCCTCTCGCTCACCTATACTAACAGCGTTCAATATTGTGAACAATGTTATTATATGGCGACACCTGCTGCATGTCAATAGGAAAATTCAAAAAATTACAGGGGGAGAAAGAAATTCTTGGCGATTCGTCAGCGTTAAGGTTCGCAACGCGGCATTGGTCATGAGAGGCCCTTTTAGCAGCTTTAAGTGTTGTGTCTTGTAAGATGTGCAATGAAAAAACCGCCCGGCCATTCGAGGCCGGGTGGCCGAGCACATTTTCTCGCGAAGCGGGGAAATGGGCGAGGCTGAAATTTCACTTCGCCGAAGCGTCACATTCGGATCGGCGGCAGGGGCGGGGCGATTATGTACTACGACCAGTGTGCTCTACCAACTGAGCCAACAAACCATGATCAAGTCATTCTAACATACAAACGCCCAGTTACAGCCCATGCAACAATTTGACTATCCATTCCTCGGGATTTTGATCTTTTGAATGTCCATTCTACGGGGTACAGTTTACGTTCTACCTGTACAATTTGGCGAAACCCATATGATTTGGCGAAACACCAAAGGGGGGTAAAAAAAGGACAGGTGCAGGAAGGACGTTTGCCTTTCGCACCTGTTTTGCATCCGAATCAACGCGGACACCCGCTTATAATTTGGCGAAACATATGGAAAAAGCCCTTGTAGCAAAGGGTCTTGAGCTTTAGGGGGGTAAAAAATCATCTGATAGGATTGTATCAAATCCTATCAGATGAGGTGGTGGGGTTAAATGGGCTCGAACCATCGACCTTTACGATGTCAACGTAACGCTCTAACCAACTGAGCTATAACCCCGAACGCCAGTAGATTATACCGTATCCCGTGGGTGCCTGTCAAGAGGTTTTCGGGAGAAATTTCTACGCGTGGCGCGGAAAAGGATTGCTGTGCGCCCGTCCGGGTGAAAACTTTGTGTATAGTCCTGCTGTTAGTATATCCTTTACCCGTCTGAAAGGACATGCCCTTGCCTGCTCAT
>JAAYYW010000410.1 GCA_012515195.1 Leptolinea sp. | reverse complement strand
TCGATATCCAGTGTGTCAGACGTATTCACAAACGTCTCCCCGGAACCGCTGACATCCACCTTCACATCCTTACTTGCCAGATCTTCGTGGTTTACCGTTCCAGAGCCACTGATCTCGATCGTTTCCCAATCCACCGTTCCTTTCATCCGCGACTTACCAGACCCGGAAATGTCCAATGACAAGCTGTTGGCGGTGAGGTCATCAATGGTTGTTTGGCCGGAACCACTGATATCGATATCCAGATCGTCAGTCGTCACTTTTTCCGCGTAGATCGTTCCGGAGCCGGACAGGTCCAGTCCTTTCACACTCTTCATGGCCACCTGGAAACGCATCGGTTTTTGCGGATGGGAAAATAACATGGAAGCCGGATCGAGATAAATATGCAATGTGCGACCGCGGACAAAGGTGCGGATGTATTTCATCAGATCCTTTTCCGCCTCCACAATCAAACCTTCCGTATCACCCTGGGTAATGACCAGATCACCGGTACAGGAGAATGAGACTGAGTCGTAATTGCTGACCGCGCGGTTTTCAGTGACCACTTCTCCCGAACCACGAACGACCGTGATTCCGCAGGCGCTCATCATCAACGCGCCAAGAATCATCAATATCGAAAATATAACCCTGGTTTTCATAAATTTCTTTCCTTTGACGTTTACAGAATAGAGTGTTTATTCACCGACCAGCATGGCTTTCGCCAGAGTTCCATGCCAGCGGCCGAGAACTTTTGCCAGATTCATTGTGCCGATTGAGAAAATTATCCCCAGCAGGAAGACCATAATACCCAGATCGGGTGTCACATAGTACATGCTGTTCCCAACAGTGATCATAGGGAAAGGCAGAAATAGTTGCGCCAGCGGCGCTAGAATGAACCCCAGAGATAAAGATATGAGCGTAATAAAAATGCTGAAATAGATCACTCCCAATGGAAGCATAAGGATCATGTAGAAAATTGTCAGCCATGTGTGGCGGCTATTAAACAGAACCTTGAAACGCGCCCACCAGCCCAGGTTTCCATCCACAAAGATCGGCCTGCGCGGCATACGCACACCCAGCAGGGCTTCAACTATGCGGCCTTCAATCAATGCCACGCCCCGAACAGAAAGGAAGAATAGCCCAATAAAGGGCAGGCTGATGATCAACACCAGCAATCCGACGGAGAGCGACAGCCCGGTTACCGCCCAGGTGAAATACAAAATTCCGGTAACCATCGATACCAGCATAAAAACCAGTGAACTCCAGGCTAACGGATCGGCAAATATTCCGAATATTCTATAGAAAATATTAGTTTCCCCTTTTTGAGTAACTGCCGGTTTGATAACCGGGTGCAAGCGGGCTTCCAGTTTTTTATAATCCGCCGCAAATTCCTCCGGGGCACCAAATTCGTCGATTATCTTCCCCAACGCGTCTGCTTCGATCATTTCCGAATTCTCCACGCGCAAGGCCTCCAGGCCATTCCGAAGGTATTCTTCGGCGTCAGTCATCGCGTCCTGTATGGTGGCAACATCACAGCCTGCCAGATTCTTTTTCAACTGATCCAGATACATGTCAACACTTGTTATCATCAAAAATTCCTTTCCAACACCCTACTTGCCGCTGCCTTACTATCTCTTCATTCACCATGAACGATTGAATCAACATACACTTCCATCTTGTCCCAGATCGCGATCCACCGGGACAAGGTTTCCCGCCCATCAGGAGTGATCTGGTAATACCGGCGGGGTGGACCCGAGATGGAGGGTTCAACCAAACTGGTAAGCAGGCCGCTGCTTTCCAGCGATCGCAGCGCTGGGTACAAGACACCCTGCTTTATGGAGGATTCCGCCTGCTCTTCACCCAGTATCTTGGCGATCTGATAGCCATACATAGGATTATCTGTTTTGGAAAGCACCGCCAGAAGGATCATAGCCGTTATTCCACCATGTAATTCTTTTTGAAATTTCTTATCAAGATTTTCCTGTTCGCCCAACTCAATATCCTTTCATCTATCAGCATCTTCCAACCCGACAATCTAATAGGTTCTACTTATTACTATTGATAAGTTGATAATAGTACTTAATGATTAGTATGTCAATATATAAATACGTTAGGTATTTTTTTTGGTTGTATTTTGTGAGTAATTATCAGAACCTGTAAATCCCGGTATTATCCGGAACCAGCATTTCAGTTCCTGTATAGTAACAACTTATTAATCGAGAAAATCAGTTCGGATTTTTCTTTTAACCCGGAAAGATAGGAATATACCCTTGATCCATATGATTCGCCCCCTTAAAACAAATTTTTCCATGCGGAACTCCAGATGAGTTCATCATCTCCATGGAAAAATTTGCTATCAGATTTTCAGCAGAAATTACACGTTATCAATAACCGGCAGCATGCCTTCGAGAATCATTTCAATTGCCATGGTATGACTGCACCGACCGCGGGAATGGAAGAAATCACAATCACATGTCCAAGTACCATGATCAAAATTCACTGTGTGCGGATTATTCTCACCTTCAAGGGTAACAGTAAAAGCATCAAAATGCACGCGATTTTTTTCCTGTGCGTAACGTTTGGCTTTTTCAATTTTTCCGATCATTCCATAGTCCATGGGGAAAATCCTTTCGAAAAACAGGATAAGAAAGAGGCACGCAAAGCATGCGTGCCTCTAATTCACATTTCCGGGATGAAAGATAACTCTCGCATATTGATTTCAATTTTCCTATCTGTAGTATAGGAAATCCCGGGGATAGAGTCAATGAAGAAAATCTTAATTTTCCCGGATGTATGACCATTAATTTCCTGGTATTGTGTCAGTTCTTTTTTAAAAATCTATAATCGCTATATGATCGTCGTTAACTTACATGGAGTTTTTCGGGTTGAAGCAGGTGTAAGCACTTTTACCCTTGATATTCCGGAATCAACAACAACGGGTAAAGCCATCATTAAAATACTGGATACGTATCCAGATTTGAGAAAATATTGGCTAACGTTTGATGGGGGATTATCCGACCATGTTCTGGTGGCAGTCAATGGTGTGGACATCTACTCACTGCCAGAAAAATTACAAACAAAGCTGCACCCCGATGACAGGCTGGATTTCTTCTCACCGCTTTCCGGCGGGTAGGGATCAATCAAATTCCATCCCAAAAAGCACATACTCTTCATCAAAACCGTATTTTCGGTAGAACTTCTGGGCTGGAAGGTTATCTTTCTCTGTTCCCACTTCCAATTCGTCCACCTTACGGCGTTTTGCTTCCTCTTCAGCCGCTTTCATGAGATCATGTCCAATTCCCTTTCCACGGTATCCGTCGTTGACCACAAGTTCGTTGACCTGGGCTGTCCCCACCCGATGGAAGAATGTCATATAAAAGACGATCGAGATAAATCCGACAACTCTTCCATCCAATTCATATACATAGTTGGCATATGTATCGGGTTGAGCGGCCATCTTCACATAGATATCCCGTAACTTGCTCAGTTCAAAATCCTTACCACCGGTTGCCACTTCTGCAAGCTGGGTGATCAACTCCACTACAGCAGGCAAATCTTTTTCTTCGCATGAGCGGACTGGCATAAAATTCCTCCATATTTAGTGACGTGGAAATCCAGTTGAATCATAACTTAAACGACGCATTCTGGATGATTCGGCAAAAATAATATGAACGTGAATGAAAACAACGCCAGTAAACAATCACCCCAAAGAAGGGTACAATAATCCTATTGCCATTACCGGTTAATTATTGTTCTTTTTTGAAAGGATGAATTATGGGCCAATTTCCCTCTGATGATCTAAAAAATCTTCTTCAACCTATTCTCGGAGCCGGCTATTTGATGCTGCGCGCCAAAGGGAGAACTGATCTGAACGAAAGTGATGTCATCACTGCTATCGGATCTCTGGATGAAGCTCGGGAGCTGTTCCCCTGCGCCAGCGTAAATGATCTGGCTGATGGATTTAAGGCACTGGTTGACGGTAAGTTGAAATACGATAAAGATGAGATTACCTTTGTAGAAGAACCAGGGCGGCTGGTTCAGAATGTCCAGTGGCAGTCACGTGTTGTGGACGCGGTAGCCAGTTCTGCGGAGGCCCGCCAGTTCCGGCACCTGGTCGCGTTTGCTGCCGAAAAAGCCGCCTGCTTCGATAAAGACGGCGGATACAAAGGGCCCGGCGGACAGACACTAACTGAATCGGAATTGACCGTTCTCACGCAGTTGAAATCCGGCATGGCCATCAAGTAAACAATCCGGCTTAAAACAAAATGGGAAAGGGTTTGTGCCTTTTCCCATTTTGTTTAGTTTGCAGAACTAATTTAACCGGTTACAGTAGTATGAACATTGAAAACCGGTGGATGTTCCATGGTCTTTTTCACTTTACACTGGTCGGCTGAACGTATCAGCGCGTCATGGTATTTTTCCGGAAACGATGGCGGAACCTGAATATCCAGCTCCACTTTCGTCAACAACCCGGTCGACGGATCTGCTTCCATTCGCTGGACCAGACGGATTCCTTCGGTTGGAAGATTGCGCTGTTGGCAAAAACCGAGAACGTAGATCCCGGCACAGGTACCGATCGATGCCAGGAATGTGGCAAAGGGTGTAGGTGCTGAGTTTGCACCACCGCCCATCACCGGTTGGTCTGTGGCGATGGTAAATTGTCCCATGTGTGCGTCAACCCGGGTCCCTCCGGGGAAATCAATGATCATCTCCATGATTGTAAACCTGGCTCCTTGAATTTACGTGTTGTAAATTGGATAAACCTACTCACAAAAGGTTACAGGCTAGTCCGGGTGTTTTACCTGGAACATATCAAAATCACGGGCAACAACAGCCCCTGGAAATACCGACTGGGCTTCAGTAATAACATCCTTCTCGCGGTAACGCCGGGAAATATGGGTCAGATATAAAGCTCTCACACCGGCTTTGGAAGCCAGCTCGGCTGAGCGTTTTGCCGTCATATGGGAAAACTGTCTGGCCATTTCTTCTTCTTCATCCAGATAGGTTGATTCGATGACAAGGGCATCTGCCCCACGGCACACATCCACCAGACTATCAACCTCACCTACATCACCAATAACGACTAGACGCGTGCCGGGTTTAAATTCTCCCAACACTTCGGCTGGTTCCACCGTGCGGCCATCAGGCAATGTTACCGGCTTCCCGTCCACCAGATCCCGCCGCCATGGGCCCGGGGGAATACCCAGGGCTTCCGCCATCTCAGGCAGAAATGGACGCCGGCCCTTTTCTTCAAATACAAAACCCAGACAGTCCGGGCCACGGTGTTGTACATTAAAAGCCGTTACAGTGAGGTCGTTTTCTTCAATGATCACGCCACTGCTTACAGGTACAAACTGAATGGGCATGGGGGCAGAAGTCCCCCTAAGGACAACGCCGTATAACAGATCCCGAATACGGTCCAGCGCGTTGCGTCCGCCATATATTTCCAAAGATTCTATGGTTTCCCAGCGCATGTACGTGGAAAGTAAACCGGCCAGTCCAAGGATATGGTCTAGGTGACCATGGGTTATTAGAATTCGGTTGAGTTTTTTGAATCCGATTCCGCTTTGCAGTATCTGCCGCTGAGTTCCCTCACCGCAATCGACCAGGTAACGCTGATCTTCATGTTTGACTACCAGAGAAGGCAAATTCCGGCGCGCGGATGGCGCCGATGCGGATGTTCCAAGAAAGATGATCTCAAACAATAAGGTTGACCTTTCAAAAGAGGAATTCAATTTTACCGCAGAAAAATCCACCCTTTTCATGGGGCTACTCTTAACTCATACGATTTACTGATAAGAAAACCAGCCTGATTTCCTCATAAACAGAAAAAATCACGTTGAAAGAGATTTACCGGATTAATCGAAAAATAATCCGTATTGGTTATAATCATCCCGGCGTTATTGCCAGGACAAGTAGATTTATGAAAACTACAGGAACATTGAAATTTATTCTGTTTTGCCTTATCGTATTCAGTCTGATGGCTGCCTGCGCCCCGGTGACTGCGTCATCAACCGGCACGCCTCCGATAGTGACAACAACTCTGCCGGAAATCATCAACAGCAGCACACCAGAAGTCACCCCGGTAGAAGAAAAAACCGAAACAACAGCACCGGTAAGCCGGGCTACTCCGGATATCAACATCACAGCAACAGCACAGGCTGTATCCATGCAGGTTGATATGAAAAAACTGGCAGACGAGAAACTGGTGAGCAGCTCAACCGGCCAGTATTACACAGTGCAAAACTTTTCCGGAGAATGGGCCAAATTGTCGTATTACCATTGGTGGCCGCTAAACCGGAAACCGACAAATTTTGCCATTCGCGCGGATGTCACCTGGGAATCCGCCATGCCCAATGCCAATCCATCCAAAGCGGGTTGTGGATTTGTATTTCATGAAAACGGACCGGATAACCTGCATATTACCTACCTTTCCACAGATGGATATGTACGCAATCACAGAACAGATAAACGGGTGGTGACAGACCTGAAAGCCAACTGGGCGGGAAAATTTGACATGACCTCGGATTCGGCGCAGATCATGCTGGTGGTCGATTACCAGTGGATCACCGTTTTTGTGAATGGCAAACAGATCGTCCGATTCCAGGACGACAGGCTGAATGGCGGCGGACTGGCCTACGCGATCGCGTCAGGTTCCAACAACGATTTTGGCACCCGTTGTACGTTTGAAAATGTGGAACTCTGGGAGTTCAACTAATCGCTGAAACGCCCCATACCTGCAATAGACGGATATAAAACTGGGTCATTCTGATCAACGATCGCACTCTGATTCTTTCGTTGATACCATCTGGCCTCAGATCATCCTCGGGGGGGATTAGCAGTGGGGTAAAACGGTATACATTTCGGCAGACTGATGTGTAGAACCGCGCGTCGCCAGGCCAGGGCTGCACCACAGGTGCTATTGGAATTCCCGGGAAAACCTCGAGTATCGCCCGTTCAACGGTTTGATATGCCGCCGATTCAGATGAAGAGGTGTTGGGGGCTTCCCAGGCCCGGTCAGCCTGGGGTTGGAAGATGACCCGTTCATCATTCACAGCCTTACGGATGTGCTCACTGACAGCTGCAATGGTTTCCCCCGGCATAAGGAACACGTCAACATCAGCGCGGGCATTTTGCAGTCCG
>JAAYYW010000409.1 GCA_012515195.1 Leptolinea sp. | reverse complement strand
GACCGCTGATGACGGACTGGAAGCGTTGCGGGTGGCGCATGAATCTCAACCGGACCTGATCCTGCTGGACGTGATGATCCCACAGATGGACGGGATGGATGTATGTCGAGAAATTCGCAAGACCAGCGAGGTACCGGTAATCATGATCACGGCGCGCGGTGAAGAGGTTGACAGGGTCGTCGGCCTGGAGTTGGGCGCGGATGATTATGTCTGCAAACCGTTCAGTGTGCGCGAGTTGATGGCCCGTATAAAAGCCGTGTTGAGGCGGAATAATAGCCACGTCTCATCAAAACAGGAGCCTGTCGAGTTAAAGGGTCCCGGCGATCTGGTCATAAACCTGGGAAACCGGCAAACATTCCTTTCCGGCAGTCCACTTGCCCTCACACGGTTGGAATTTGATGTTCTTGCCCTGCTGGTCAAAAACAAGGGAAAGGTCCTCACACGGGACCGGCTTCTGGAGGAAGCCTGGGGGTATGACTTTGCCGGAGATACCCGTGCCGTGGACAGTACAGTCAAACGGCTGCGTGCCAAACTGCGGGCAGCGGCCGATGGATTGGACCCCATTGAGGCAGTTCGCGGAGTGGGATACCGGGTGATCAGCTGAAATGAGATCATCATTACGCACGCAATTGTTCATCAACGGATTGGTCATTCTTGTCATCGGGATGGGACTGGCCGGAATTCTATTCTGGCGCGCCGCGGGGAACCTCTATCTCGAAACACAACGGGAAAACCTGCAGGCCCAGGCGGAATTGACGGCAGCCGCGTTGCGCGGTCAACCCTTGCCTGACCTTCCCAACGAACCCTACATGCAAACCTCGAACGTGATGCCGGGTTTGCATTCCCGTCTGCTCAGTAACCAGGGAGCGGTGGTTATTGGTTTGCCGGTCATTGATGAATCCGTGTTCATTGGAATGCCGGAAGCGGAAGGCTATAACGCGGTTACACCGGAAGAACTGCTCACCCGCCCCGAGATCATATCAGCAAGCCAGGGTAGTGCGGCGACTGAAGTACGAGAAGTGCTGGCAGACCACCGCCGGGTACTATACGCTGCCGCGCCGGTTTTCTCAGACAATGGTGTGATCAGTGGATTGGTTTACCTGGCCATGCCGCTTCCCGCTGGTGGATTGCCAACCGCGTTCCTGTATCTGGGGTTGGCCGCACTGTCCGCTGTAATCCTCGCGCTCGTTGCTGGAACACTTCTCTCACGCCGCGTAACCGCTCCGGTCGCAGCGATCATCCAGAGTGCCCGGGCGGTCAGCTCCGGTGATCTTGAACAGCATGTACCGGAGAAAAGCGGGATATCTGAACTCGATTCCCTGGGACAGGCATTTAACCATATGGTTGCCAGCCTTAAGCGGGCAGATCAGACACAGAACGCCTTCGTTGCCGATGTCGCCCATGAGCTTCGTACTCCGTTGACCGTGATCAAAGGTACGGTAGAAACACTGGAAGACGGCGCGATGGATGATCTGGAAGGACGCGGACCACTTTTAACTTCCATGCAGCGAGAAACTGACCGTCTGATCCGCCTGGTGAACAACCTGCTGATCCTCACCCGTGCCGACGCGGGGATGCTTAAGCTCGATATTAAACCGCTGGATCTCAGTGAGTTATGCCGTCAACGGCGGGACCAATTTGCCGGAATGGCAGAAAAACAGAATATCAGGTTAGTCGTGAATAACGGGAAGCCATGTCCAGTATCAGGTGATGTGGATCGCCTCACGCAGGTGTTGGATAACCTGCTAAACAATGCCCTGCGATATAGCCCGAACGGTTCAGTCATCCGAATTGACATAACAACCCGGGAAAAAATGTGCCGCTGTGCCATTCGCGACGCAGGGCCGGGAATTCCGGCTGAACACCTTCCGCGGATTTTCGATCGTTTTTACCGTGTGGAATCCTCGCGCAGCAAACGGGGCGGTGAAGCCGGGCTTGGGCTGGCCATCGTCCGCGCGCTGATAGAAGCACACGGGGGAGAGGTTTTTGTAGAAAGCCAGACGGGTGAAGGAACAACGGTGGGGTTTTCATTACCCATTGCCCCTGATTTGACCGTAAACTGACACTATTCCGCCTGACGGGAGTTGTATCCTCATGAAAAACGAGTAAGGAG
>JAAYYW010000408.1 GCA_012515195.1 Leptolinea sp. | reverse complement strand
TCGGTTCCGGTCGAACAGAGCTGGCATTATCTCTCTTTGGGGTATGGCCATCAGAAAAAGGGAAGATATCCATTAATGGTAAGGAAGTACAGATTAAATCAATCCAGGATGCGGTTATACATGGAATTGGTTATGTGCCGGAAGACCGGCTGACAGAAGGGTTATTTCTCCCGCAGTCCATTGGGAAAAATTTGATCGTCCGCAAAATGGATGATCTACTAACGAAATCAAAGCTAATCGACAGGCGAAAAGTTAATGGAGAGATAGGGCGCTGGGTGTCAAATTTAAGTATCAAAACGCCCAATGCTGACCTTCCTGTAAAAAGTCTTTCGGGAGGCAACCAGCAACGTGTGGTTTTGGCGAAATGGTTGGCGAGCAACCCGCAAATATTGATCTTAAATGGGCCTACTGTTGGCGTTGATGTTGGCTCAAAGTCGGATTTGCATGAGGTCATGCGCCGACTGGCAAAAGAAGGAATGGGACTTCTGGTCATGTCTGATGACATTCCCGAATTACTGGCAACCTGTAATCGTATTTTATTGATGCGTAAGGGGAGGATCGTGGAATCCTTTGAGCGGTCGGCCGTAACGGAAAATGAGCTGAACTTGAAGTTGGTGGAAGCCTGAAAAGGGCTTTCTATCTCGAGTTAGGAAAATTTTGTGATATGAAAAGCTTATTTCAGAAAACTGAGTTTATAGTAGCCCTGGTTCTCATTGGATTATCGTTGGTCATTGGTATGATTAATCCTACTTTTTTCTCGTTATCGAATCTATTTGATACGATGAGGAGCAGTACGGTAGTGGGGATATTCGCTCTGGGGGCGATGATTGTTATCATTTCCGGTGGAATTGATGTGTCATTTACCGCAATCGCCATTTTCTCTCTTTATGCGACAACAAAGCTGATGCTTGCCTGGCAATATCAGGGAAATGTCTTGCTTATGTATGTGATTGCTGCCATTATCGGTTTGCTTTTGGGTTTGATCAACGCATGGTTGATCTATTCATTCCGCCTGCCTACCTTGATCGCGACATTGGGAACATCCAGCCTGATACGTGGTTTTATGTTGTTTTTTATCGACAGCCAGTACATTCGCAATATCCCTGCCGGGATGGCTCAATTTGGAAAAGCCCAATGGTTTGTGACCCAGATCGGAGATGGTCCCGCGAAAACCAGTTTGCACCCTGGTTTTTTTATCCTGGTTGCTATGGCGATCGTCGTTTTTCTTATCATGAAATACACCATGGTCGGACGCGGTATTTATGCCCTCGGTGGTGCTCCGGAAGCTGCTGAGCGCAGTGGTTTTAATACGCGGTTTATCATGTTCTTTATTTATGGATTTGTTGGTTTCCTTTCAGGAATTGGAGGGATGACCTTTGGTGTATTCTCACGGCAGGCTAACCCCTTTGACCTGGTTGGAACTGAACTGGACGTGATTGCGGCTGTTGTTTTGGGCGGCACCCTTATAACTGGTGGACGGGGTACTGTGATCGGTACCTTGCTGGGCGTGCTGCTGGTAACAGTCTTGAAAAATAGCCTTATTCTGGTCGGTATTCCATCCGCCTGGCAAAAAGTTGTTATAGGAATTGTGCTTATTATCGGTACGGGTATACCCGCGTATCGTACATTGAAAGCCCAGAGACAACTCAGCGCCAATATAGCCGAGTAATTTGATTTGGAGTAATCCACAATATGAATCAACCTTCCTCTGTTACACCTGATGAAAAAGAACCTGCAGTGAAGGACCTGACCCGGGCCTTCCTCGGATTACTGCGGAGTGATGAAAACATCACACGACTGTTTGTTATTGTTATTGCTCTATTTATTATTATGAGCCTGGCGATGCCAGGTGTGTTCCCAACAGTCCAGAATTTCCAATCCATGTGTTTTCAATTTTCAGAAATTGGGATAATGGCGTTGGGAATTATGGTGACCATGATCACGGGGGGTATTGACCTTTCAGTCAATGCCACGGCCAATTTGACCGGGATCACAGCCGGTTTGATCCTGACACATATGGCTCCAGCAGGTTCATCATCGGCCACTGTTACAACAGCCATCATTCTGGCGGTTGGCGCTGGATTAATGGTTGGCTTGCTGGCTGGTCTTCTCAACGGTTTTCTAATTTCCCGCGTTGGTATAACACCGATCCTCGCTACGCTTGGAACAATGACACTTTTTTCTGGTCTATCGATTGGTATCACCAAAGGCACCGGTATTTTCGGAATTCCCGAATTCCAGGTGTTTGGACAGGGTTTTTTCTATGGAATTCCCATCCCCTTGATAACGTTCCTCGTACTGGCGTTAATCATATCTATCATTCTGAATCGCACCACATTGGGTATGCGCCTGTATTTACTCGGGACAAATCCAGTGGCTTCCCGATATTCCGGGATCAATAATCAAAATGTCTTAATGAAGGTGTATGCCATTAGCGGTGTATTATCTGCTGTGGCAGGGCTGGTTATTCTAGCCCGCACGAACTCGGCTAATGCGGATTACGGTGGTTCCTATGTGTTGGCTGCCATTTTAATCGTTGTATTGGGCGGAGTTGATCCGAGTGGAGGATTTGGAAAGATATCAGGA
>JAAYYW010000407.1 GCA_012515195.1 Leptolinea sp. | reverse complement strand
GGTCAGAGCGCACGGTTCACATCCGTGAGGTCGGGGGTTCGAGCCCCTCCGCGCCCACTTAGAAGACCCTGTGGAATTTTCACAGGGTCTAACGTTTCTATAGTACGTAGACAATTGATCAAGAAAATGCCTGGAATAAAGAACAAACCCGGATTAGTACCTGCCCTGTCAGCCATTGTGATCTGGAGCTCACTGGCGTTGATCAGTACACATCTCACCCACATACCCTCATCTCTGGTACTCGGAATAGCTTTTTTACTAAGCGGAATGGTAGGGATGTTCAGCCGAAAAGCCTGGCACATCCCGACTACTACTCTGCTGGTGGGGGTAACAGGTATTTTTGGTTATCATTTTCTGTACTTCAAAGCTTTCACACTGGCACCTGCTGTGGAAGCCAACCTAATTAATTATCTATGGCCCCTATTGATCGTTATTCTTTCACCGGTAATCTTGCCAGGGTATCATCTGACAGGACGGCATATTCTTGCAGGGCTTCTTGGGCTTGCCGGGGCATCAATGATCGTTTCGGAAGGCCGATTCTCTATTCAGCCGCAGTATCTACCCGGTTATCTGCTGGCATTCGGCGCGGCCATTACATGGGCCGTCTATTCGTTACTGACAAAACGGTTGCCGGATTTTGATACCCACTCTGTGGGTGTATTCTGCCTTATCTCCGGCCTCCTATCCCTGACTTTATTTTTCTTCACCGGTGGAAGAGTCTCTCAGATAGGATCAGTTGAACTGTTGGACTGGTATTTGATCCTTCTGGCGGGAGTTGGTCCTCTGGGACTGGCATTCTACCTTTGGGACGCGGCATTAAAACGCGGGGACCCGAGGATGATCGGATCGCTTGCTTACCTCACACCACTTCTTTCCACACTCAACCTGGTTTTTTTTGCCGGCAAGACCTTGACCTTAATCAATATAGTGGCGATGGTTTTTATCATCGGGGGAGCGATATTGGGCTCATGGAACACGAATTCGGATCTGGCGCCTTAGGTGATGATCATTCCAAATTCGCGTGATTCTGCATCAATAACACATTGAAATCTGTGATATTTTTTCTCTTGATAATTTGCAGGATTATCGAATCAAACAGTATTAAAAGACATTGCTCGAACAGGCTTGCCCCCGGTTGAATAGAAACCGCCCTGCCTGGTTTCGCTGACAATGTTGTTGTTGCCGGTATTTCCACAATCACATCAGCCATCTTACCGAGCGTGGAATCAGGGAATATGGAAAATAATGCCAGGCGCGCTCCAGATTCCTTTGCCCGCAATCCGATAACCTGATTGGTCGCGGTTTCTCCGGAACCCGATCCAATGATCAACAGATCGTCGGATCCTATGGCGGGTGTCACTGTTTCTCCCACGACAAATGTGGAGAATCCAAGTTGCATCAACCGCATAGCCAACGCCCGTACCATCAGCAAAGAACGCCCGGTTCCAGTAACAAAGATATGGGGGGCTTGGAGGATGGCATCGACCATCCGATCAACTTGTTCCGGGTCGACCCGGGTGATGACGGCTTCCATCTCGCTAAGGATCGCCTGGCATTGATCAATTGGTTTCACATTTTTCATCCGTCACCTATATATAACCTGGTATTCCACCCACGATTGAGGTTACTCCGGCCGTTTTGGAGCGAAAGCTGCCGCTTCCATCCAGGCATCACAGATCTCGTCAACAGTCGCAAGAATTGTTTGACTGACAGGTAGATCAAAATCTATATACTCTGGTTGAATGATCTGTAAAAAACTATGGCACCCCACCTCAGCTTCAAGGTATTGCCCCAATACACTTAATGGAAGAGAGTGCCCAAAAGCGGTAACACCATCCGCCTTATTGGCAGCGAAAACCCCAACAGTCCCCGGAATTTCTCCCATATCTCCAGCGTCAATAAAAAAAACGAGACCCGGCTTTAATCGCCGGATCAACCCGGAACAGTTTTCCGGTGCCGGCCCACCATCCACCGGGATAATGAGCTTTGCTGCCGGCAGACTGGTCTTCAATTTTTGAATGACCAGCAAACCGGCAGCATCATCCCCCATTAATGGATTACCCACACCGATCAATACAACCGGCGCCTCAGGAAAACTATTCCACAGTTTCCACAGGCTCTGTTTGATTTGCTCGTTCCAGGAGAGCGGCAATGTCTTCTTCCCGTCCATACAATAATTCGAATGGCTGGCGTTTTTCTGAAGCCAATTCCCATTCGTCATTCGAAAGCTCGATGCAATCAAATCGACATGATTGAACACATTGCGCGCAGAATATACATCGGTCAGCTTTGTAACGCATTACAAATTTTTTGGCCACCTTATCGATCGTTATGATCTCAATGGCGTCAGCCGGGCAATCTTTTACGCATAGCTGACAACCGGTGCATTTTTCCGAGTCATATTTCAGCTGCCCGCGCAATCGAAAAGGCGTGTCTGATCTGACAAATGGATACATTTCTGTCGCGGGTTTCTTGAAAAGCGAACCGAAGATATCACCAAGCATGGCACCGATTTTCATAAGCCAAATCCTTTAAAGACGATCAATACCAGAAGCTGCAACAAGGCCAGGAGAGCGCCAATTCGCCACCACATTCCCACGGTTTGATCAATACGCAGCCGCGCAAAGAGAGATTGCAGACCGGCCGTTACAAGCAAAAGTCCACCTGTTTTCAAAATGAATAACAGAGGATTTGAAAGCCCACCAAGGTAAAAGGCTGAAACCATGGTCAGCCCAATAACCAGTTCCACATCCTTGCCAATATGGAACAAAGCCAATCCCCGACCGCTGTATTCGGTCAACGCGCCTGAGACAATTTCCGTTTCCGCTTCGGGCGCATCGAATGGAGGCAATTCCAACTTGCCCATCAATCCAATGAGGGCCACTAAAGCGCCAACCGGTAGTGTGATGATCATCCACAGGTTGGAACCGGCATAATCATTGATCTCGCTAATATTCCACGAGCCCGCCATAATGGCCGGACCCAGCAAAGCCAGCATGAAAGGCGCTTCATAAGAAAACATCTGCGTTAGAGTACGGGTGGCACCAACAAGCGAAAAGCGGTCGTTGGTATTCGCTCCGGCCAATCCCATACACAATGTCATCACACTCAGTAGATACATGGCCACGATCAGGTCGCCCTGAAAACTGAATGCCGGTCGAAGGCCGAACATTGGTACATTTAGTGACGCGGTAAGAGCCGAAGCCACCGCAACAATTGGCAAAGCGAAGAACAGACCACCGCTAACCCCGGCTGGAGTAATCTCTTCCTTGGCCAGCAATTTTATCGTATCGGCCAAAGGTTGAAACCAACGTGGTCCGTAGCGGTTCTGGAATTGGGCGACCAACTTGCGGTCAGCCCATTCATAAGCCATCCCCATGGCGATCAGGAACAGACCACCGGGGAATATTAGAAGGTAAAGTAGTGAAAGTGTGTTGTTCATCGGTAGTATGCTATCCCATATTGACGTAATTGTTCCCAGGTCCAATCAATTCGTTTATCCCCACCCCGGTTGATCGAAACAGACCGGTCGTTGCAAGAGAAACAGGGATCAATACCGGCCAGAAGCATCGGCATGTCTGCTAATTTATGTCCTACCGCGTAATTGGTGATGGATGACCAGTTACAAAGGGATGGTGTTCGAATCTTTACCCGCTCTGGCATATCAGAGCCATTGCTTTTTATAAAATAGAAAAGCTCACCACGTGGTGCTTCCATCCGGCTGATGGCTTCCCCTTCCGGGATCCGGCGGGGTACTTTCACCGTCAACTCACCTTCCGGCATGTGGTCAAGCATTTCCTTGATAAGCCGTATGCTTTCGTAAAGCTCTTTGATCCGAACAACAAACCGGGCTTGCAGATCGCCTGCATCATCTAAGATGATTTTCACCGGGAATTGTTTATAAGCCGCGTAGGGTGAATCCACCCGCACATCATGCTCCACCCCGGATGCGCGGCCGGTAGGTCCAATGGAACCCAACATATAGGCTTCATCTTTTGGCATAACCCCGATCCCTTTTGTACGGCCAATAAAAGTCTCATCAGTGGTAACGACTTTCATGTAGTGGTGCAAACGGGTATCAAGAAAATCAAGTCCCTTTTTCAATTGATCAGACATCTTCTCATCGATGTCATATTTCACGCCACCGAGGAGATTCACACTATAGTTCACGCGATTTCCTGTAACCAGTTCCAAAAGATCCATAACTGTCTCCCGGTCGCGCCAGGAGTACATGAAGAGAGTATCAAAACCACCCTCATGCGCAGCCACACCCAGCCAGAGCATATGGCTGTGGATCCGTTCCAGTTCAGCCGCGATTGACCGGATAACTTCCGCGCGAGGCGGAATCGTCACACCGGCGAGCATCTCAACGCCCTGGGCATAAACAGACGCATGAACATGGGAACAAATACCGCATACACGCTCAACCATATACATGTTTTGCGTCCAGTTGCGGGATTCTGTCCCCTTTTCAATACCTCTGTGGACAAAACCCAGTCGCACAGACGCACCTGTTACAACCTCACCGTCCACGGTGAATTCAAAATGGCCGGGTTCCTTCAATGCGGGATGCTGTGGGCCAATGGGAACAACAAATTTTCCTGTTGTTGTGGTTTGTGCTTCCATTGTTATACTCCTTCACCCTCTGCGGGTTGTTTGGAAAAACCGGTAAATTCTTTCCTTAGTGGATAAACGCCCGCCGGCCAATCATCTGGCAGCAGCAGCTTGTCAGTGTTCGGAGTGCCTTCAAACGTTATCCCATACATTTCAATTATTTCCCGTTCATATAAAGTGGCCGCGGGCACAACATTGCATACTGTTGGTACAACCAGGTTGCTATACGGCAAAGAGACCCGCAATGTGCCTATGGCAGCCCCTTCTCCAAAATGATACAAAACTTCGATATGATTCTCGCCCGGTTTTTCCCCTTCTTCCGGGAGTGGAGCGGGTTTATCCAGACCAGTGATCGCGATCAGATATCCCCATTTTTCTTTGGTCAGAATCGTTACGGCTTCCACCAGCTTTTCCGGCTTGACGATTGCATCAACCCGATAGGAAGCAGGGCGGGAAGTTTCAACGCTTACGGGTTTCAACAACTCTTCGGCCCGTGCAAGGACTTTTTCCATATCCATACTCAATCTCCTTTACCCGGATTGGCCGAGGCTTTAAGTTTTTCTAGAAGCTGAGCCACCCCGTAAATGATTGCTTCCGGTCGTGGTGGACAACCTGGAACAAACACATCGACAGGGATAACCTCACTAATGTTGCCGGTAATGTTATAACAACCATGAAAAGCGCCGCCCGAAATCCCGCACGATCCAACCGCGATCACGAATTTTGGTTCCGGCATCTGCTCGTAAATCCGCAGCAATCTATCACGCGCCTGACGGGTAACAGGGCCAGTGCAGATCAGTACATCTGCGTGACGGGGACTACCCTGCAGCTTTATCCCTAATCGTTCTATATCGTATCGAGGCGTTAATGTCGCCAGTATTTCAATATCACATCCATTGCAGGAACCACTGTTGAAGTGAATGGCCCACGGGCTATTCACTCGAGCCCAAGTTTTTACTTGATTAAGTGTTTTTGTCCAAACAGAATCCAGTTGTTGTTCCAAGGTCTTGCTCCTGATCTATTTCGCCGTAAGTAGATATATTATACCTATTTACGGTACTTATCCCAAAATAAGGGCAACCAATGCCAACGCCAATCCAATTACATATGCGCCAGTCGTCCAATTGAAGCCACCAGTTCCAAGAACCAGCATACCAAGATGCAGAAAGGCAAAGAAGAAAGCGACCAGGAAAAACGGTTTGTAACCAGGTGCTGCCGCGCTAGTCGGTGCCTCCTCACCCGAACCATATAAACTGGACTTCATGGGATTGGATTTTTCTGGACCGGCAAGTCCCCGCCCCAAAAGAGCGATTAGCCCAACTAGCGGGATATATAGTAGAAATGCTACGGGAGGTGAAAGTAGTATGTCCATTTTTTAGCCTCCAAACGCTTTGAGCAGGGCAGCAGCTGCCGGAGTGGTAATAAAGCTCATGGCTGCCGGCCAGAGGCCTATTGCCACGATCAATGATGTCAGAATAACAAGCGGGACCTGGGTCATGAAACCCAGTTCTTTTCCTTCTGTCACAATAGTCGAAGGCTCCATTCTATACATCCGGTTCACCATAGGTGCATAATATGCCAGCGAAAGAACACTATTGAGAGCGGCATAAACTACAAGGATCATGATCCAATTATTCTGGGTTTCAAATCCAGCCACAAATATCTGCCATTTCGACATAAAGCCAGCCAGTGGGGGTAGTCCGCCCAAACCAAGAACAGCCACTGAGAGCCCCAACGCAACCATCGGGTATTTACGGCTTGCACCATTCAGATCCTCCAGCATCAACGGACCATGTTGATGGCGGGTAATGTACATGGCATATAAAAGCGCTCCAGCCGCGAGGAAGGCCAATCCCTTCATCATGGTGTGGGTTATCAAGTGGAAGAAACCACCACCGGCTCCATCAAGTACCTGGAATTGAATGGCAACGCCAAATCCGATCAGCATATAACCAACATGGCTCAGGCTTGAAAAAGCCAGCAATCGTTTTACCTGGTTTTGTCGCAAGGCCATCAGGTTGCCGTAAGTCATATTGAAGACACCGAAGACCAACAGGATCACACCCCATGACATCGATATGTGCGTCAGAGCGCCCAGCGCGCGTAACATGGCAATCAAACCGGCTTCGATCACAATGCCGGAGAGTAGTGCCGAAACACCACTTGGCGCCTGGGAATGCGCGTCAGGCAGCCAGGTATGTAGAGGTACCAGCGCGGCTTTGACACCAAATCCGATTATGAAAAGGGCACCAGCAGCCAGTAAAACAGTGGATGGTGTGGTGGTGAGTTTGGTAATGGTTTCCAGGTTGGTTTCTCCGGTTACCATGAAAACCAGCGCAACCCCGATCATCACAAAAATTGATCCGGTAGCGCTTTGCACCAGGTATTTCACACCAGCCTCAAGCGAACCCGGCTGTGAGCTGTAAAAAGCAACCAGCATATACGAGGTGATCGCCATGGTTTCGAACCATACCCACAGATTGAAGAGGTCATTAGCGCAGGCGAGGCCTACTACCGCGGCCACCATGGAAATAAGCATGGCATAGAATTTTTCTTCGCTGACATCTCCCGCAATGTAATCAATCGAGAAGAAAGATGCCAGAGTGCCGAGGAACAGGGCAGATCCGCCCAGTACAAGGCTTATCCCGTCAAATTGCAGGGCGATGGACCCAGTAACAAGGTTGATCGGTCCAGCAACCAAGAATTGTTGGGCAAGCATCACAAACAGATAATCTGCCGCCAAAAATACCACTAAGGCAATCCAGCGGGCAGGATTGTTCTTTACTTTTTGTATGACTGCCACTCGGCCAATCAGGTAGGTGATGATGGCTCCCACGAAAGGTAAGATCAGCAGCCAGAGGAAGAGTGTATTTGCGTCCATGGTCTCAGGCTCCCATCACCAGAATAAGTAATACCACAATCAGGCCAATCAAAATGGAAGCTATGTTCCAGTTCAATACGCCTGTCTGCGTAATCCGCAGTGCTTCAGCGGACGATTGCACACCACTGACAATCCCACGGTTGATAGCCTCAAACCCAAAGCTGTTTATAGCGGCTCCTGCTACACTCTTAAGACTGGCAGCCAGACCGGTGAGTTTTTCTCTCTGCCACCAGGCAACCAGACCCAGAGCAATTACCACCATAGCAATCCAGGTTGCCGGAGCTGTTGTTACCTCTTCGACCATGTGCATTGTGGCAAGCGGTTCTATCCCGTGGTTGGGCAAGGTTCTTTCCAGCATTTCGGAGAAAGGACCGGCTGCCAGCCAGGTTACCAGCGAAAGAGCCGCCAATGGAATGAGGGCAGTCTTCATATAAACACCGGCATCGTGTGCGTGTATCTCTTTGTTCGGTTCGCCGAAAAACACCATCCAGACACAGCGGAAGGTATAAAATGCGGTAATCCCGGCTCCTATCAGCATTACGATATACGCCCACATTGGGCCATGAGCCAGGCCTTCTTCAAGGATCAATTCCTTGCTCCAGAAACCATTCATTATAGGCAAACCAGCCAGAGCCAGTGCTCCGAGTATGAACACATTGCGGACAACGGGCATTTTCTTCCCCAGCCCGCCCATTTCACGCATGTCCCGGGTACCCACGCCATGGATCACGGCGCCAGCTGAGAGGAAAAGCAGCGCTTTGAAAACAGAATGGCTCAACAAATGGAACTGGCTGGCAAATATCGCGCCTGTTCCAACCGCGTACACCATGTAACCCAATTGCGATACAGTTGAATACGCCAGTACACGCTTTAGATCGGTCGCCACAACAGCCATTATGGCCGCCAGAATGGCAGAAAGGACACCGACAATAATGACCGCGTCTTTCCATCCTGGCACATTGGAAAATGCCGGGTAGAACCGGGCGAGCAGGTATACACCTGCATTCACCATGGTCGCGGCATGGATCAGCGCACTGATAGGTGTCGGTGCTTCCATAGCATCGGGTAACCAGGTTTGGAAGGGGAACTGGGCTGATTTTGCGGCAGCCGCAGCCAAAAATCCAAATCCGGCAATAGCCAGAACAGTGGAAGGGATTTCACTCCAGCGGGACAGGAGATCGTTCAGCTCATAACTCCCCAGATAGCTATGAACGAGCAGAGCGCCCAACAGAAGCCCAACACCACCAAACTGGGTGATGATCAGAGCTTTCATACCGCCAGCCACCGCTTTGGGATCATCATTATGAAAAGCGATCAGCGCGTACGAACAAAGCGCGGTGATTTCCCAAAAAACAAATATCAAAAGCAAATTGGTTGTTAAAACCAGGCCAGCCATACTGCCAATGAAAAACAGGATGAAAGCGTAATAGCGGGCTATCTGGCCTTCACCTTTCATGTAATCCACAGAAAAAATGACTGCCAGACAACCGATCACCGTTGCCACCGCTGCCAGGAATACCCCAAGACCATCTGGGGCAAACGTAAAGACACCAAACACCGGGCCCGAATCCACAGATATGATCGGTGTACCAGTCGCGTGAGGGATAAGCAGAACAGAAACTACTCCGGCAGCCACAGAAAATGCCACAGCTATACCATGAAGTAATTTCTGGTATTCATCCCCGATCAACCAGATGATGACAGCGCCAGCCCAGGGGATGGCAATGGTGAGCAGAAGAAGAGTAGATGCCATATCGCTCACCTCTTAAGATTGGATAAACTACGGATGTTCATGGAGCCCAAATGCCGGCGAGCTTGAACAGCCAACGAAAGCCCCAGGACTGCCACAATGGTATCCGCAACAATAACGGTCAAAGCAAGACTCTGCCCGACGTTGACATGCCCATTCGCGTGTCCGGCTGCCACAAACGCAAGGATCGCGCCTTTAGCCAGAATCTGCAACGCGATGATCACTTTGATCAAATGTTTCGATGCCAGCAACGCGTACAATCCCACACCCAGCAGGCCTAGAACACCAATAATGGAAAGAGTTGTAATTGAATAATCCATCTTACTCCTCCCCCTTTCTGGAATGTGTTTTTCCCTCAGCCAGAAGCCCGAGTATTCCAAGCGCTCCGGCAAAGATTATGACGATCTGCAGCATCACATCTGCCGTACGGCCTTGCCAGAAATCTGTGATGAATTGAGAGCCGTCAAACGGCATCCCGGCCGGCAATTTCCCTGAAAGACCGAACCAGGTGAGCAACCCGATGGAAAGAATGATCAACAGCCAGCTTACCGGCCGCGGAAGGATTTCTTTCGCCTGAACGCTTTCATCACCCACAATATTTATGGCAAAGACAAAAAGAACCGTCACCAAACCCGCTCCTACGCTTAGCTCGATGACGGCAATTTCAGGCGCTCCCAGAAGATACATTAAGAGCGACACAAGTGCGCTGGCACCGGCCAGCCAAAGAGCGGAAATCAATAGCTTCTGAGAGCGAATAGCCATCACCGCACAAAGAAGCATCCCAACCAGGATCACAATCTGCCACACAGCTTTTCCTCCTTATGGGACAGGAAATTAATAGTATTCCTGTTATTTATACTGTTTTTTAATGTTTGTTTCATGTGATGAATAACCTAAAAAATCTTGTACACCTTCCCGAATCTGACATTTTTTCTGTGACTTCCAACCATGGAATTACGCCGGATGTCAAATGAGAGGAAGAAAAAAACCTGATCGGTATCTTAACCAGGCAAAAAAAAACACCCGGAGGTCCGGGGGGGCTTCTTCAGTTGCATCTGGGGGAAAATCTCGTCCATTGTACCAGACTGGAATTCCAATTTAGTGACATTCCAATGACATATGCCTAGTGCGGTAGAATCGCATTTACTTTCTCGGGAGGTGCCCGTCATGCTAAAAACAATTGTGTGTTATGGCGATTCGAATACATGGGGATCTGATCCAGCTCATCATTGTCGTTATCCCCGTGACATCCGCTGGACAGGGATTTTGCAAAGACTATTAGGAGATGATTACTACGTGATCGAAGAAGGGAATTGCGGCCGGACGACTGTTTGGGATGATCCGGTGGAAGTGGACAAGAATGGGAAAACGTATCTCAATCCCTGTCTGGTTTCCCACAACCCGATCGATCTTGTTATCTTGATGCTGGGGACAAATGACCTAAAGATGCGCTATTCCGTTCCGCCATCAGATATTGCCCGCGGGATTGGTGTTCTGATCAAGGTGATTCTTAACTCCGAAACCGGTGTAAATGGGAAAGCGCCCAAGCTGCTCGTGATAGCCCCGCCAAAACTGGGGAAATTAACAGAATATGCTGAAATGTTCGCCGGTGGAACAGAAAAATCGCAAGACCTCGCCAAATATTACCGGAAAATTACAGATGAACTGGGTGTCACCCTGATTGATGCCAATGAGATCGTCACCACCAGCGATCTTGACGGACTTCATTGGGAAGCCCGGGAGCACGAAAAATTCGCAAAGAAGTTGGCTGAAATTATCCCCCGTATGGTAATTGCTTAACCATCAGATCCGCATAAATCGTTCCTGCACATCGTAATGCCGCCGTTCCGGTTGAGAACCGGCTTCCAGGAACAATGCTTCGTAGGTATCTGCCAGACCCGACGATTTGGCCTCATTGTATGCTTCTTCACTTCGCCAAACAGAAATAACCTGCCAATCAGACTTATCCTGTTTATCATGGATGAGGAAGGATTGAAGCAATCCTTCCGGCGGGTGTTTGGACTTCTTCGCAAAGGATTCCTCAAGAGTTCGTCGATTTTCTTTGCTGACATGACCGTGCAATGTGGTTAGAAACATAGCGCCCTCCTCCTTCCGGGAATCCATCCGGTCTGTATTCAGTATAGGGCAAGATTGTCTGTCAGGCAAGAAATCCCGGCAGGTATGATTTCTCAACCGGCCAGGTCTACTTTGATCAATCGGAGACCTTCAAGGTTTGTTTTAATTTGGGAATATCAAAATCGACGATTATCACACCATCAATGTCAAACGATGGCGTTGTAAGGTTGCCTCCCGTCCAGCGCCTGACCTGTTCCGACGCGCCTGGAGTATCCATGATATTCACTTCTGTGTATGCAATATTTCTTTCACGCAACCATTTTCGGGCCTGTTTGCAATCTGAACACCAGGTGGTGCAGTACATCACCACCCCTCCCCTGGGCAATCGTTGCAGGTCGGATTCTGTCGCTTTGTACGGAATTAGTGCCGGGTTGTTTTGTATATGAGCCAGTTGCTCCAGTAATACATCATTATCCGGTTGATGTCCAATATCATGAATATCCAAATACTGGATAATCCCATCCGGATCGACAATGAAAATAGCACGCTCACTGTAGCCTTCAGGCCTCAGAACACCGTATCTTTCCGAAACCATTCCATGCGGCCAGAAATCGCTTAACAAAGGGTAGCTGATTCCATCCAGGCTGTCAGCCCACGCGTTGAGGCAGGGAATATGGTCAACACTGATGCCCAGAACCTGGACATTCGATCCCTCGAACTTCGGCAGCAACGCCTGATAGGAAGGGATCTGACCCGTTCATATGGGTGTCCATGCCAGGGGGAAAAAAGCCAGTACAACCGTCTTTCCATGGTAATTGGATAGCGTGATGTCTTTTCCCAGGTGGGATGGAAGGGTGAAATCCGGGGCCTTTTGTCCTACAGAAAGGTTCATCGAGCCTCCACTCAATTCAGACGTAATTTATCTTATTATAGTAGGAATTTTAAAATATTATAGTCAGCTGGTTGTCACCTTGTACAAGTCTATCCAAATTGGTGATCGGACAAACCTGACCCAATCCAACCATTTACTTACATCAGTACAATATACATATCGTCCGTGGCCATGTGAGCCGAACAGAAGAGATAAATGAAG
>JAAYYW010000406.1 GCA_012515195.1 Leptolinea sp. | reverse complement strand
GGGGACGTTCTGATTGCGCTTTCCAAGGGAGGAGAGACCAAAGAAGTGAATTTCCTCGCCTCTTATGCGAAAGACAACGGCATCGCTGTGATCGGCATCTGTGAACGGGCAGAATCCACGCTTGGGCAACTCAGCACGGTCGTGCTGGAGGTTATCGCCCCGGGGGACAGCGATCCGTACGGAATGATTGCGACCGGAAGTTCATTGTTTAATTCTGCACTGGGAGATGCAATTTGCGTGACGGTTCTCAATCTGCGCGGCTATACCGAAGAAGCATTTTCCAAAACGCACCCTGGTGGAGCGGTTGGTATCAAAATAGACAAAAACAAACCGAAGAAATAAAGGGATTCCATGACAAAAGCAGCTGTTTTAACTGGTGTAAAAAAATATGAGATTCGCGATGTAGACCTGCCGCCATTGCCGGATGATGGTCTTTTATTGGATGTGATCGCGTGTGGTGTTTGCGGTTCTGATCTGCGGCGCTGGCGTGAAGGCCCTCCGGAAGGTTTTGAGAATATCATTTCCGGGCATGAGGTTGCTGCGGTTGTGGCAGCGGTTGGGAAAGATGTAACCGATTACAAAGTTGGTGACCGTCTGGCGTTGGCGCCGGATGTTCACTGCGGAAAGTGTTACTTTTGCCAGCATGGACAGTACAACCTGTGTGACAATCTGAAACTGGTCGGTATCAGCCCGGATATCCCGGGGGGATTTGCTGAACAAATGATTCTGACGGGCGATGTTCTGCGAAATGGCATTGTGCACCGCATTCCCGAGGGGATGAGCGATCTGCATGCAACCTTGTCAGAGCCGGCCAGCTCGGTGCTGGCTTCGCATCAAAAAGCCGGTACCACCCTGGGGAATACTGTGGTGGTTCTGGGCGGCGGCCCAATCGGCTGCCTTCATATCGCCGTTGCCAAAGAACGCGGCGCAAAAGTGATTTTGTCCGAACCGACAGAAGTGCGCCGGAAAATGGCGGTGAATTTCAACCCGGAAGCTATCATTGATCCTTCAGCTGAAGATGTCGTAAAGAGAGTGAAAGAGTTGACCAATGGATTAGGTGCGGACATTGTGATCTGTGCCAATCCAGTTGCGGTAACCCAGACGCAAGCTGTGGAAATGGTTCGTAAGGGCGGGCGTGTAGTGCTTTTCGGTGGGCTTCCAAAAGCTAATCCGATGACTTCGCTGGATGGGAACAAAATCCATTATGGCGAAATCAATGTTGTCGGCGCCTTTTCGTATCATCCGACTGTCCATGCGCAGGCTTTACAGTTCTTTGCAGACCGTCCTGAACTGGCGGAAAAACTGATCAGCCACATCTATAGTCTGGATCAGGTGAACGATGCTTTTTCCATTGCCGGCAGCGGTGATGCACTTAAAGTTGTGGTATTGAATCGATAACGGGAGAAAAACATGATTGGTCTAAATGATGATTTGAAAGCCTATGCAGCCAGCGGTAAAACAGTCAAGATTGGACTGATTGGCGCCGGACAGATGGGAACAGATGTGGTCGCTCAAACCAGCATGATGACGGGTGTTGATGTCGTTGTAATCGCTGATGTCAACCTGCAGCGCGCGCTGGATGCCTATAAAATTGCCCGTATCGATAAGGAAGTGGTCGAAGTGAAATCCGCAGCTGAAGCGGATGCTGCCGTGCTGGCAGGGAAACGTGTGGCAGTCAATGATTACCGCATCGTCTGCGATATGAAACAGGTGGATGTGATGTTGGAAGCGACCGGTGTTCCGGAGATTGGCTCGCGCGCTGCGTTGCGCTCTGCCCGTTCCGGTCAGGCGCTGGCGATGATGAATGTCGAAACCGACATTACCGTCGGTCCCATTTTGCATTGGTACGCTCAGAAAAAGAATGTGCTCTATGCATTGGCTGCCGGTGACGAACCTGCTGCCTGTAAGGAACTGTATGACTTTGCTGACTCGCTCGGATTTACAATCGTAGCTGCTGGTAAGGGAAAGAACAACCCGCTCAATCGGCACGAAGTTCCAACCAATCCGGAGATTATCAAAGACGCTGAACGGCGTGGGCTCAGCCCGAATATGTTGATTGAATTTATCGATGGCAGCAAGACCATGATCGAAATGGCTGCGGTGTCCAATGCAACCGGCCTGGTTCCGGATGTGCGTGGGATGCATGGACCCTCAACCGATCGGGATCATCTGAATCAGCCTTTCTCGCTGAAAGAGGACGGCGGGCTGTTGAGTAAGATGGGTGTGGTTGACTATGGTATTGGCCGAGTCGCGCCGGGGGTATTCCTGGTTGTTCGAACCGATCATCCGCGCCTGCGGGAAGCGATGATCCTGCGCGATATGGGG
>JAAYYW010000405.1 GCA_012515195.1 Leptolinea sp. | reverse complement strand
TGATTGGGATTCCGGACTCATTGCCCTCATCGGATTACGTGTTTGTTATTGCCGGTACCATACCCAATCGGAAATCCACACCGGTTGTAGATGAATGGTTTGGGCTGCATTTCTCCAATGGTCAGTTTATAGGCGAACTGTCCATGGAAAAGGTCGTTTCGATCACTGGCCTTGGCAAGAGCGATAAACCCAACCAAAACAATATCCCACCAGAACGCAAGATTGAGGCGGAATCACTGCGGGAAAGCGCCGTCAGTAGAGCCAAGGAAATTTTCGAGGGTTATTGTATGGATTACAAGAACAAGATCGGCCCTCTGCTTGATGAAGAAATAGATAAGCTGATCGAGCTGCAGGATCGGCATCTCAGCTACCAGCTTTCGCTTTTTACCAGCGAGCGTAAAAAGAGCGAACAGGAACGCAAGGTAGAAAAGGTCTTCGAGAGGTTTACTGATTGGGTAACGGACACATTGGAGATTGAAAACAATCCTTATCTTCGGATCGTGGCCGTTTTTATGGGGGTGTAAGACATGAGCATGGATCTTACCGGAATCAACAATTACAACGAATACTATACCAATCACTATTTTGCTTCTGTCTTCGAGGAGAATGCCAGAGATACCATCGGCGACTGGAATGCGCGGGCCAAGGAAAACAAGCAGCGCACCCCCTGGGCCTTGCTGCGCGACAGCAGCCAGCAATTCTATGGAATCCACGAAAGATCTCTCCGGGTCAGGGGCAACAAGGAAATCTGTCCTATGATTCGGGATATGGCTGATCGTTATCTGGAATTGTTGGGCTACCCATCAGCAGCACCCGTAACCCTGGAAGTAACTGAACAAATTCATGCCCCCGTATATCTGGAGGTCAAAAAGCACAACGGAGCACCGCTTCTGTGGGTGTTATTGGCACACAATGAAGAACGTGACGCCAATATCATGGAAGGATTTTCTTTCCAGGCCGCTGACTTGCATGATGACAATGGTGATAACGTAGGTGTGACTACTCTAACCAACGAAGACCTGGCCACTCGCATTCTGTTCGCTATGAACGAGCCGCCCCGCTGGCTGATATTTATAAATCTCAACCAACTGGCCTTGATCGATCGCAACAAGTGGAATGAAAAACGTTATCTCCAATTTGACCTGGAAGAGATCTTCAGCCGCCGCG
This sequence comes from Leptolinea sp., assembly GCA_012515195.1. Taxonomy (GTDB): domain Bacteria; phylum Chloroflexota; class Anaerolineae; order Anaerolineales; family Anaerolineaceae; genus Leptolinea. Next base: position 533 of record JAAYYW010000405.1, on the reverse strand, counting down.
AGAATACTACGTTTCAGGCTATGACGGTATTGTTGCATAAAGAGAGTCTGTGCCCGGATGACGGAGCCTCCTTGCTGGACACTCTCGATGAGAATTCCCATCGCCACGCTTCCGGTGTTTCCCAGGACCTTAAGTATGCCTTGCGGGAGTCAATTGAGCTGCTGGGCAATGAAGTTCTTTTCGACCTCGCCAACCGGCAGGGCCGGGACCTGGATGCGGACCCGGTTGATGCGGGGGGGTTGACCATTGAATGCGTCCGTTATATGTACCGCATGCTCTTTATGCTGTTCATTGAATCCCGGCCCGAGTTGGAATATGCACCCATGAAAGCACAAACCTACGTCGCCGGATACTCATTAGAAAGCTTGCGGGACATCGCTGACAATATACGAGAAGAAACCCATGAAGTTGGAGAAGGATACTACTTGGACGAGACCTTGTCCAAACTATTCGCTCTCATATACAATGGCTATCCTGAAACTGAATCAGATTTAAAAGAGCTTACCGGTAACGAGTCATTACACGACATCTTC
>JAAYYW010000047.1 GCA_012515195.1 Leptolinea sp. | reverse complement strand
GCCCGAAAAATGTTTGGCGAATATGCCATATATTGCGAAGGCAAGATCGTCGCGTTGGTGTGTGACGATCAGCTCTTCATCAAACCTACTGCCGCCGCACGCGCTTTTCTCGGCGCGGATGTTGAAGAAGCTCCGCCCTACCCGGGCGCGAAGCTGTATCTACTTATCTCCGGCGAAAAGTGGGATAACAGTGAATGGCTGAGCGAGCTTATCCGAGTGAGCATGCCTGAATTGCCAGAACCCAAACCAAAGAAAAAGAAGACGTAAAACCCTGCTTATTAAGATACGTCTACAGGTAACAATATGAATGACATATTACGTACCATCCATGAGCGCCGATCCATCCGATCTTTCAAAGACAAACCCATCTCCTACGAAGTGGCACGGGACCTGATACAGGCTACCCTGCGCGCACCAACGGCCGGGAATATGATGTTGTATAGCATCATAAAGGTCGATGACCCCGAATTAAAGAGAAAGCTTTCCGAATCATGTGACAACCAGTCATTTATTGCCAAAGCCCCGCTGTTGCTGGTATTCCTGGCCGACTACCAGCGCTGGTACGACTTTTTCCTGCGCAGCGGCGCGTTCGAGCTTTGCCAGCAGCGCGGCATGGAGCTGCGAAAACCGGATGTGGGCGATATGATGCTGGCTGTCAACGACACGCTCATCGCCGCACAGACTGCTGTCATCGCCGCCGAGGGTCTGGGACTGGGGACCTGTTATGTTGGTGATATTTTAGAGAAGTACGAATATCACCGCGATCTGTTAAAGTTGCCAAAGTACGTGCTTCCGGTGACCATGCTGTGCGTCGGTTATCCGCGCGACGACGCCGATGACCGGGCACCATCCCGGCGTTTTGATGAAAAATTCGTCGTCCACAGCAACCGCTACTACCGCCTTGAAGGTCTCGAGCTGGATGTTATGTTCAAAGGCCTGGGCCGTTCGAAACTCGAGGAAGGGGCGGCGAATTTCGGGCAGGATGTGTATCTGCGCAAGTTCGCTTCAGAATTCAGCGTGGAGATGACCCGATCGGTGCAGTCCATGATCGACAGTTGGAAGGCGTAAGCTACCGCAGCAGGTTTGGGAAAGTCATAACCAGGAAAACATTTTTCAAGGAGAGGTTATATTGACCGAACAGAAGAGCCTGGATACCCTGGCTGTGGAACGAACATTGCTGGCCGCTGAACGCACCTATTCCGCCTGGGTACGCACCGGTCTGGCCTGCGTGGGGGGCGGACTGGCTATTGCCCGTGCTCTGGTGTTTGAGGACGTTTCCAACAAGATCGCCGCTGAGGTGATAGGCGCCCTGCTAGTCATTCTGGGCGCGGGTATGTTCGTATTCGCCCTCACCGATTACCGCCGTGCTTTCGTTCGGCTGGCACAGGAAGGTTTATCCAGGCGCTCGATGACGGTGATGATCATGATCACGATGCTGCTGTTGATCATTTCGGCACTGGTATTCTGGATCATCACAATTTAGCCGGCTGGGCTGAGATCCTACCAGCCGTCCAGGAAAAGGCCAGGTTTATGAAAACCATCAGACCACATTTACCCCTGGTAATCATCCTGCTTCTTTGTTCTTGTACTACTCCCGCAAATCCGCCTTCATCTTCTCCCACCCATACACCAACATTCATTTTTACCAATATCCCACCCTCTACATGCCAGACGGCCTTCGAACACCGTGAGCTGCGCGAGCCGTACAGACGCGGTACTGACGATATGCCCCGCTTCACTCTTAACACCGCCGAACTGCAAACCTATTACGATCTGATGCACATCGAATCGTTGTGCCTGCCACCGGAGGTCGGCCCGCCGTTCATCAACGCCGATTGGAACGTTGGGATGCAGCCGTCAGTCCGCGGACGAATGGTCAGCCTGGGGTTCGAAGATACCTATTCCGGCAGCGGGTGGAGCCGCATCTTCCTGGTCTATTCAACATATGATTTTTCCGCCGGAACGGAATACGACCGTTTCATGACGGCCGATGAATGGACAACCTTCCAGGCCGGCACACTTAAAGGGGTTGAGCTCTTACCGGATGGACGCGGCTTTACGCGGTACAAGGCTGGCCTGTATTTCGGCAGCTATCCCATTTACAAAACGCACGTGTTCCCCTTTGAAGACGGGTACGCGGCGTTGGTTATCAACCTGGGCACGTATGAGGGAGAATTTGATACCGAGGTTGCCGGCATCCAGCAGGGCGAGCTGCCGGATGATGTCATCCCGTGGCTGCCGGTGTTTGAGCAGATGGCCGCATCCCTTAAGTGATTGGGGAGCGACCCAACCTACTACTTACATCCAATAACAAGTCGGATAGTAGAATCACCCTGTCAACCTTGAGGAATAGCATGGCAACACAATCCGAACGCAAAGAAAAGATCGAACAAATCCGCCGCTTTCCGGTTGAATTGGAAACCCTTCTGGCGAGGTATCCCGAATCCAGACTGGACATCCCCGTCCAATCCGGCGGGTGGATTATCCGACTGGACAAGTACGCAGGCCATTGCCAGGACCATCTCGATCAGATCCGGCAATTACCAGCGTGAAAAACGCAATCCCATCAGACATCCGATTCTTCCCATCAGCTGAAGCATTCACCGGATGGCTGGCCGAGCATCACGCGGATACCCATGAACTCTGGCTTGGATATTACAAAAAGGGATCCGGCAAAACCGGTATAACATACCCGGAATCACTGGATGCAGCCCTGTGTTTTGGATGGATCGACGGCGTTCGAGTAAAGGTGGATGACGACAGCTACACAAACCGGTTCTCACCCCGTAAACCCGGCAGCCAGTGGAGTCCGACCAACATTAAGCGGGTCGAAGAATTGATCAGACTTGGACGCATGCAACCATCCGGGTTGTCTGCTTATGAAAACCGGCGGGAAAAGATCTTTGGCGAATTCACATATGAGAATCGCAGCCCTGACTTGCCTGAACCATACGCCGGTATTCTCCAGGAAAATGAGGCTGCCTGGCAATTCTACAATGCCCAGACACCCTCGTACCGCAAGGTGGCCAACTGGTATGTGGTCAGCGTAAAAAAAGAAGAGACACGTTTGAAGCGGCTTTCCATACTGATCGAAAGCTGCGCGGCCGGCCGATTTATCCCGGCCATGGAAAAATATAACAAAAGCAAGTAGGTCGGGTTGCGACCCAACCTGCATAATTATTCAATCCCGGCAATCAAACGATGTGCTATACTTACACTGTAAGCACATCCCTACCCGCAACAGGAGGCGCCCATGCTGCGTCGATTGTTCAAGACCGGTAACAGTATCGTTCTTTCCCTGCCCCGCGAAATGCTGGACGGCCTGAAGCTGTCCGACGGGGACGAGGTCAACCTGGTGCTTGAGGAAGAGGGACGCCGTCTGGTAGTGACCAAAGTGGAAAAAGCCATCCCGGCAGCCGGTATTGACCCCGACTTTTCCGCCCACCTGGAAGGCTTTCTGGAAGAATACCGCTCCGCGCTGGAGGATCTGGCGCGATGACTGTGTACCTCACCCCCGAGCAGGCACTCTACATCCATTACCGGTTGATCCACGAGACCGGCGGGGAAACAGGCCTGCGCGATCCGGCAGCGCTGCGTTTCGCTCTCGAAGCCCCGCAGGAAATCATGGACGGCCGTGAGGTGTACGCGGGGCTGTATAAAAAATGTGCCGTGCTCCTGCAGTCCGCCCTGAAGAACCGGCCATTCACAGACGGCAACACCCGTGCCGCCATTGCCATTGTTGACCTGTTCCTGCGTATCAACGGCCACCGACTGGGCTCAGACACGGCTGAACTGGTGCGTTTTGTCGGCAAATGCGCCCGGTCACAACCCAGCCTGGAATTCATGACGGCCTGGTTCTGGCAGTATTCCCGGCCGCTGCAACCTGGACGCAACTAGTCTGTAATTATTTATAGAAAATATTAACCGTCAGGCAACCCACTGCCCGATCAGGTATGTTTTACCGCCAACGCCGGACAGACAATGCCCTGCTGACTTAATACAGACCTTATTCAACTCAGGACAACAAGATGAAATCGTTGAAATTCAAAAAAATTGATGCCTTCACAGGCAATGGATCCAGCGGCAACCCGGCCGGGTACGTCTGGCTCGACAGTCCGGACGAACTGAGCGAAGCAGAGATGCAGCGTGTCGGATATGAACTCAAGGGGTTTGTCAGTGAGGTGGGGTTTGCCTGGCTGGAAGGGGAGAGATACCATCTGCGCTACTTCTCGTCCGATTGCGAAGTGGCTTTTTGCGGCCACGCGACCAT
>JAAYYW010000404.1 GCA_012515195.1 Leptolinea sp. | reverse complement strand
TATTATTCACCATTATTTTCTGAAGAATATGAGGGTGATACAACTGATTATAGAGAGATTCAATAAGAATGAAGTTTTATTTTTCGCTAATTGTTAAGAACAAATTCAATATAATATAATTTCAATTCAAGGCATATGTCACTATTTACAAATAAAACGCTTCTTATTACAGGTGGCACTGGGTCCTTCGGTAATGCTGTACTGAAAAGATTTCTTGACACAGATATCAAAGAAATCCGCATTTTTTCCCGAGATGAGAAAAAGCAAGACGATATGCGCCACCGGATTCAGAATCCGAAAGTGAAGTTCTACATTGGCGATGTACGTGACAAACGTTCTGTGGATACTGCCATGCGGGGAGTGGATTATGTGTTTCACGCTGCTGCATTGAAACAGGTCCCCTCTTGCGAATTTTTCCCCATGCAGGCGGTACGTACAAACGTAATAGGTACTGAGAACGTATTGGATTCAGCTGTTGAGCATGGAGTGAAAAACGTGGTGGTGCTGAGTACCGATAAAGCTGCTTATCCGATCAATGCAATGGGAATCAGTAAGGCGATGATGGAAAAGGTTGCAATCGCAAAAGCACGTTCGTTAGAGAATGATGCTACAACGACCATCTGCTGCACCCGTTACGGGAATGTAATGGCGAGTCGTGGTTCGGTGATCCCCTTGTGGGTTGATCAGATTAAAGCCGGAAAGCCAATCACGATTACCGATCCGGGTATGACCCGTTACATGATGACACTCGATGATGCGGTGGATCTGGTGATGTATGCTTTTGAGCATGGGAACCAAGGCGATCTTTTTGTACAAAAAGCGCCGGCTGCAACATTGACTGTTTTGGCAGAATCGTTGAAAGAGTTGTATCACGCCGATACGGAAGTGAAGGTAATTGGTACCAGGCATGGTGAAAAACTGTACGAGACTTTGGTGACACGTGAAGAGATGTTCCGCTCTGAGGATATGGGTGATTATTTCCGGATTCCGGCTGATGCGCGCGATTTGAACTATGATAAGTTCTTTGTGGAGGGTCAGGAAGATATCTCCAAGGTTGAGGATTATCATTCTCATAATACTTTCCGCTTGGACAAGGAGGGGATGAAACAATTGCTTTTGAAGCTTCCTGAAATAAGAGAAGATTTAAATCTGTTGTAATGATGAAGATTCTGATTACAGGTGCAAAAGGATTTATCGGGAAGAATCTGATTGCCGAACTAAACAATATCAAAGAAGGTAAAGCCAAAGGGTATCATTTAAACCCAGAGCTTACTCTGTTTGAATATGACATGGACACTGATCCATCTCTTCTGGATGGATATTGCAAAGCTGCGGATTTTGTTTTTCACCTTGCCGGTGTAAATAGACCAAAAGAGCAAAGTGAATTTATGGAAGGTAATTTCGGATTCACTTCGTTGTTGTTGGACAAGTTAAAGAAACACAGGAACAATTGCCCTGTGCTGCTCTCCTCCTCCATCCAGGCAGAATTGGATAATCCCTACGGGATCTCCAAGAAGGCGGGTGAGGACTTACTGCTTGAATATGGTCGTGAGACAGGTTCTGATGTGCTGATCTATCGTTTTCCAAATGTTTTTGGCAAATGGTGTAGACCCAACTATAACAGTGCCGTGGCCACTTTCTGTCACAACGTGGCCCATGATCTTCCCATACAGGTGGACGACCGGTCTGTGATCATGACACTTGTCTATATCGATGATGTGGTACAAGAGCTGATATCGGCCTTGGAAGGTAACCCCAATAAGTCTGGTGAGTTCTGCAAAGTTCCGGGAGAGCATAAGATTACATTGGGAGAAATC
>JAAYYW010000403.1 GCA_012515195.1 Leptolinea sp. | reverse complement strand
CCGCGGCCATTTCCTGCAGTCGGTTTACAGTTGGATCCTCGCCATAGACATCGTCACCAAGTTCAGCCCGGGCCATCGCATCGCGCATTTCGGGTGTGGGAAGTGTGACCGTATCACTGCGTAGGTCGATACTTTGCATTTTTTGCTCCGAATTGTTAGGGATTACGCAATTCATCCAGGCATGTCTGAAGATCATCTGGCAATCGAGCTTCGAATACTCTTGCTTCTTGATCGCCGGGAAGCCGGATTTCCAGCTTTGCCGCATGTAAAAATTGCCGGGTTATCGGAACAGTGACCTTCTTCCGTCCATACACAGTATCCCCAGCGACAGGGCACCCGATGAAAGCCATATGCACCCTGATCTGATGTGTGCGGCCGGTCAACAGGTGCACTTCAAGCAGGGTATGGTCTGGAAAAGTTTCCCTGGTGAAATACTCTGTAACTGATGGCCTTCCACGGCTTTCAGAAGTAACCGCCATTTTCTGTCGGTGTGATGGGTCGCGCCCAATGGGAGCTTCAATTCTGCCGTTCGGTGTGCGCGGATGACCATCTACCAATGTAATATAGGTCTTTTTCACCGTCCGTTCCCTGAACTGTCCCTGCATCCATTGGTGCGCGGTGTCATTCTTGGCAATTACAATCAAACCGGATGTATCCTTATCCAAGCGGTGGACTACACCTGGCCGCTTTTCACCTCCCACCCCTTCGAGGTCAGGATCATGTCCAAGGGCTGCATTAACCAATGTCCCGCTGCTATGACCTACCGCAGGGTGAACAACCATCCCTGCCGGTTTGTTGATTATAAGAATTTCAGTGTTTTCAAAGACAACATTTAACGGGATGTTTTCAGCGCTTACTGTTGAAGATTCAATCTCTGGTTCGATTACTTCAATCTCTTCCCGGCTTTCCAGAATCATGCCAGTTTTCGCCGGCACAATCCCGTTGACAAGCACATGCCCATCACGGATCAAATTCTGAATACGAGAACGCGTCAAATGCGGGAGTTGATCGGCAAGGTAAACATCCAACCGTTTGGAAACGTGTTCACAAAAAAATAGTGTGTTTTTTTTCTCCATAAGAATACTTTTTTAGAATTCCTGTTCATTGCCTGGAAGCGCGTTACCAACGATCTCTGTTTTCATTCCGTCCGGATCAACTTGCTCGCCTAGTTTTTCCTTTTCCCTAATCTTGCGTTCCTGGAACCAGACGTAGAGCAATAGGACCACTACACCAACAGAGATACTGGCATCAGCCACATTGAAAACCGGGAAATTCCCTACCGAGATAAAATCAGTGACATAACCGATTGTGACCCGGTCAATAAAGTTACCGAAAGCCCCTGCCAGTTGTAATGACATGGCCCATTTTAATATCCGGCTGTCTCCAGCGATCCTGGGGTAATAATAGATGATCACCACACTGACAATAGCGGCAAGAACGGCAAAAACATTGTTCATCCCCTGGAACATGCCAAACGCAACACCGGTGTTATGCCAGTGAACGATGCGGGCGTACGGGTTCAACCATTCCCAGGGAGACCAGATCGATCCCATGGGAAGGCTGCTTCTAACAAGTTCTTTTGTCCATTGATCAAGAATAGTTAAAGAACCGGCAACGATCAATAAAAATAGATAGTTTTTTACGAGTTTGTTCAATGATATATCTCCCATGTCAACGGATGAATTTTACCTTATCTCCTGCCTGAGAAAACTCTATTGAAATTGAGAGTTTATTAATAAATCGGATCGGTTCAAAGAGCTCAATAAAAAAAGCCGGTTTCATTACGGAAACCGGCTAATAAAGAAAACGCGATATTGAATTAGGCTTTACTCAGACCTACGGTTAGTGTCTCTCCATCAAACGAGTCTGTTACCACCGTCATGTCCTCTGAGGGTTCACCTGATTCAAGCTTCACGGTCAATGTTTCGGCGCAAATATAATCGCTGAAAGATTGAAACGCATTTTTGAGTTGTGGGGTGGCTGCATAGGTCACCCGGATCCGATCTGAGATCTCCAACCCGGCTGTCTTGCGCAGATCCTGAACGCGGCGGACAACCTCACGCGCCAGACCTTCAAGGATAAGCTCCTCATTCAGATCAGTGACCAACGCGGCCAATGTAGCGCCGTCGTTGGCAACGGCATACCCCTCACGGGCTGTCGCGCGGACTTCAATCTCATCGGGGAGTAATTCATACGTTTCACCACCAGCTGAAACAGTCACATTCTTGCCATCCAACAACAACCTGGCAGTTTCTTCGGCATTTAATTCTGTGATAGCCTGCCGGATTGACGGGAATTTCGGGCCGTATTTCTGCCCAAGTTGTTTGGGTAGCGGATTTAGAGAATAAGATACTGCCTCGCCAGCAGCATTTAACGCGCGAACTTTTTTAACATTCAATTCATCCGTCAGAATATCTGAATACTCTGACAGGATACGGCCTTCCTCTGCGCTGCCCAGTGAGAAAGCGCATTCTGCCAGCGGTTGGCGCACTTTCCGGTTGGCTTTGTTGCGGGCAGCATGACCCAGTGATGCCAATTTCATCACTAGAGCCATTTCGCGGTTTAGTTTTTCATTCACAACAGTAACGTCCACTTCGGGCCAATCCGCCAAATGCACTGATTCCGGAGCTGATGGATCGAATGAACGAACCAGATTCTGATAGAGCTCATCGGCCAGGAATGGCATTGCCGGGGCAAGCAATTTGCTCAGTGTTACCAACGCTTCGTATAACGTAGTGTACGCGGCGTTTTTGTCGCCATCTGATTCGGTCTTCCAGAAGCGGCGGCGTGACCGGCGTAAATACCAGTTGGATAATTGGTCAACAAATACTTCCACCGGGCGGGTAGCTCCCAGGCTGTCATAGTTTTCATAAGCAGCCGTCACATCACGTACCAATGTGTGCAGCGCGGACCGCAACCACCGGTCAAGCGGGCTGTATTCCACTTTCGCGTTTTTATCCGGAGTCCAGCCATCCAGATTGGCATAATTTACAAAGAACGAATAGGTATTCCATAAGGTCAACGTAAAGGAGCGGATGACCTCTCCCACAAGCTCAGCGGAGAAACGGCGTTCCTGTCCTGCAGGGCTGGCCGTATACAGGTACCAGCGGAATGCGTCTGCACCGTGAACATCAAGGATATCCCAAGGACTCACCACATTCCCCTTGGATTTGGACATTTTTTGCCCTTCCCCATCCAAGATCAACCCAAGACAGATCACATTTTTGAAGCAAACATCGTCATTCAGCAATGTGCTGATAGCGTGCAGTGAGTAGAACCAACCGCGGGTCTGGTCTACAGCTTCGCAGATGTAGTCAGCCGGGAATTGTTCCTTAAACTCGTTTTGGTTTTCAAACGGGTAGTGCCATTGGGCATAGGGCATTGAACCAGAGTCGAACCAGACATCAATCAATTCCGGCACACGCTGCATGGTACCTGCGCAATCCGGACATTTATAGGTAATACCATCTACATGCGGGCGGTGCAGATCGAGGTCGGTCAGATCGCGGCCCGATTTCTTTGACAATTCATCGACAGAACCGTTGCACTCCTGCTTCCCACAGCTCTGGCATTGCCAGACGGGTAGCGGTGTTCCCCAGTAGCGCTCGCGCCCCAGAGCCCAGTCAATGTTATTGGCCAGCCAATTGCCAAAACGTCCGTTCTTTATATGCCCGGGGTACCAGTTGATCGTGTCATTTAAACCGACAAGACGATCCTTCAGACAACTTGTGCGAATATACCAGGTGGGACGGGCAAAATACAACAACGGGGTCTTACAGCGCCAGCAAAATGGATACGTGTGAACGATCGTCCCACGGCGGAATAACAATCCACGCTGTTTCAGGTCATCCATGATGGATGGGTCGGCATCCTTGATGAAAACATTCGCCCATGGCGTAATCTCAGGCAGGAATTTTCCATCTGGTCCAACAGCCTGGATCACCGGGAGACCAACCGCGTTACCCAGCATCATGTCTTCTGCGCCGTATGCGGGAGCCGTATGTACCAATCCAGTTCCATCTTCTGTTGATACATAGTCTGCCAGTGCCACAAAATGGGCCGGTTTATCGAGCGGCAGGAACTGGTATAGGGGGGAATACTTTTTCCCCTCCAAATCTTTACCGGTCATTTTCTTTACAACCGCGATCTTTTCCTCGCCAAAAACCTTTTCGACCAGAGCCTCAGCCAGAATAAGCTTTTCTTTTGAACCGTCTTCCAAAGCCCGTTCCACCACCACGTAGGTTACATCCGGGTGAGCGGCAACCGCCGCGTTTGATGGCAGCGTCCATGGAGTGGTGGTCCAGATCAAAAGGGAGGTATCCGGTTCATCCAACAGACGCATCCGCACAAAAACGGACGGGTCCTCCGCATCATCGTAACCCAAAGCCACTTCGTGATCGGAAAGTGGGGTACCGCAGCGTGGGCAATAAGGAACAACCTTAAAACCCTGATAGAGAAGGTCTTTTTCCCAGAAATTTTTGAGTATCCACCAGATGGATTCTATGTAGCTGTTTTTATAGGTTACATAGGCGGTTTCCATATCCGCCCAGTAAGCCATGCGATCTGTCATCTTCTCCCATTCCTGTATGTAGGAGAATGCAGATTCGCGGCACAGCTCATTAAATTTATCTATACCATATTCCTCAATCTGCTGCTTGTTGGTAAAGCCCAGTTTCTTCTCAACTTCAATTTCTACCGGTAACCCGTGCGTATCCCACCCACCACGTCGAATGCTGTGAAATCCGCGCATGGTCTTGTAGCGGGGGAACATATCTTTGAATGATCGGGCCAAAACATGATGCACACCGGGATGCCCGTTCGCGGTCGGGGGACCTTCATAAAAAACGTATTTGGGTCCACCTTCTCGTTGTTTTACGGATTTTTTAAATACGTCCTTTTCCTTCCACATTTGAAGGATGGCTTCTTCCATTTTGACTACATCTACTTTGGGAGTTACATTTTTAAACATCCGGCCTCCAGAAAATAAAACTCCCGCCCGTGTCAGGGGCGGGAGGAATACCCGCGGTACCACCCTGCTTCCGGCTCTTGCCGGCGCTTGGTCAGAGACATTTATCATCCCTGCGCACTGGATAACGTCTGGCGATGACGGCTTGCTTAATGAGGGAAAAGACCACTGTTCAGCTCGCTGCTCCGGAAGGATTTTCCATCTGGTGCCTGCGTCCGGCTTCCACCAATCCCGGGCTCGCTGTCCACGCAATTCAGATGTACTCGTTTCCATCATTGCATTTTGAGAATTTGATTATGCCACAGAAGTATAAGAGGGTCAATAAGTTCAAAATCTTATACTTACAATACTGTGAGCTTACCAATAAATAACTACATCAAGCAATTACGGTCTGATATAATTTTCCAAGGTTTGCAATTGTTTTTGTCATATGTCAGATCAATCCGGATCGAACATTTTATGAACAAAAACAATAAAAAATGGCACACACCAATTCTGATAATAGCTTTGACCCCAATTTTTTTGACATTGACTTGCTATTTCAAGCCTTGATGGAAAATCTGGCCGATAGCATCTACTTCAAAGACCGGCAAAGTCGGTTGATGCGAGTTAGCCGCCGGCTAGCTAATTCTCTGGGCATTCAGAATATGGATGAAATTATTGGAAAAACAGATGTTGAGTTGTTTGGTGAAGAATTTGGTGAAAAAACGCGCGCTGAAGAACAAAGAATCATGGAAACAGGGGAACCTGTTATTGGACATGTCGAAAACTTCGACCGTCCAGATGGCAGCAAGAATTGGACGCTCACTTCCAAACTTCCTTTGAAAAATAATAAAGGGGAAATCTTTGGTCTTTTTGGTATTACCCGTGAGATCAATGAGTTAAAGAAAGTGGAAAGTGATCTTCAATTCCTGGCTACCCATGATGTACTTACGTCATTGCCAAACCGCTATCTGCTATTTGATCGCCTGGACCAGGCCATCCTGCGGGCTCAACGTAATGGCACTATCGGCGCCATATTGTTTATCGACCTTGATGGTTTCAAAAAGATAAACGACACCCACGGACATGCTTTTGGTGATCTGCTTTTGGTAAAAGTTGCCGAACAATTAAAAAATCTCATCAGAGACCTGGATACAGTAGCACGTATTGGCGGAGATGAATTTGTCGTTGTATTGGAACAATTGCAAAGTGAAGAGGAAGCCCGCCAGATCACAGCCCGGATTGTGGATGATATCGGTAAGGGGATCGATATCGATTCACTGGCTCCGCCGGTCACGGTTTCGGTAGGCATAAGTTTATTCCCCAGGCATGGGACAGAGATAGTAAAACTATTGCAGCGCGCCGATAATGCGATGTACCTGGCAAAGGAACAAAAGAATACCTTTCGGGTGTTTGATCAAACCTTTAATTCGGCCGTTATTTCCTAAAAAGACAAAGAGAGGCTCAGATTGGATTGAGCCTCTCTTTGTCTTTATTTATCACAACGAATCATCTGCCAGACATTAATTCGAAGCCATCCAAAAATCCGGTGATGTGTGTTGATCAGGAAGGATCGAATCAAATACTCCTGGTTGAGGATTCGCAAGATCGGTGCGATGCCAGTCATTGGTTGCTGGAGACCCAAAGGTCACATCCACAAAACAATCGTTGAGATCATACACGCAGGAATGTAGCGTTCCAAACCATTCAGAATAGAAATGCGCGGTCGGCCCATCTGGATATTCAGTTCCCAAAAACCGTTTTATGTTTTCAATCGTAATCTTGCCTGAATTCTCTTCCAGGAACCTGTTTATCGATTTCAATCGCACTGATGAATGCCGCATACAGGTTGGATCTATCTTTTTGAGTCCATCTGTTTGAAAATGATTTGTCGCGGCGATGTACTGTCTTTCGCCCCCGATCCGGACTATCTTTTTATCCGGTCCATGTATTTCAACCAGTGATGCCTGACCAGATTTATCTGCCAGAATTAAGATCGGATTACCCGAACAGGGGAAACCTGTAATACATTCTTCCGCCTCTTCCACGGTCTTGCATGAATCCAACAATGTGCGGACCAATGCCCAGAATTGCAGACCATCCTGGATGGGAGCCTGCATACCCGGTTCAATCCCCACCGGCATCCCACCGGCCGACATCGTGACAGACAACCCATGCTCATTAATTCCATCATTCCGGCCAAAGAAAAGTGTCGAGAAACCGAGACTCGCGTTCGCGTTCTGCGGTAAAACAGTGATCAATTTTAGGTCATCAACCTTTTCACTGAAATCATAGTTCCGGCCGACCAAAACATGTCCGTTTTCTGTGGCGGCGGGTAAAACAGCAAAATGACTGCAATGCTTTCCGCCAATGTGCGTCATGGCCAGGTAAGCAAGTTTTTCCAACGGGATACCGGTCGCGTCACAAAATCCGTCCATTTCATCCACCAAACCAGGGCAGTAGGTTTCCATCATGCGTAGCGTTTTATCTACCGGAGCGCTGGTTTTCGGGAAGGGTCCAGATCCAAAGTACCCAACTGCCTGGGGAAAGTCTCTTATCAATTCGCCCTGCTGGCGGCCCATTTCTCTGGCTGTTCCACGAAAAACCAGATGATGCTGTGTAACATGAATCAAATTTTCTGTGGTCATATAATCCTCCGTTTTGTTTTTACTGTCACAATACTAGCTTGCCGGAGGAGTTAAGTCTTGCCAGAAATTGAGATAAATTATGCAATTCTTGCTTTATTAAATCGGTCTGACAGGAATGTGAATGTCCAGACTGTAGTCACCATCGCCAGATTGACCGGGTATTTTTAGATAGACCTCATAACAGGGGAAATCTCCGGGTTGCATACCGCTATCTGGAAGCCAGTCCTTATATATGGATTGATAATGACCCTGGATCTGGTCTGCGCGACATTCCACATGGAATACAGCACAGGTCTGTGCCGGGATATCCAGGACACCTACAACTCGATCTTTTTTAATATCCGTCGGGATCGTTATTCCAGCCAGGTATCGGCATTTTTTCGTAGGGGTGATCTCCGGGTCATCCAGGGAAATCCCCAGCATTACCGTATCATCACGATAAACAGAATGAGCCTGAGCCCATCGGTCAAGTCTCAGCCAGGTATCACAGATCTCCGGCAGGGAATACCCTTTTAGATTTGCGAGATATGCGATGTGCCGTCTTGGAATGTCCCGCATCACCACCTGCCATTGCGGAGTTGGAATATCCACCGCCATAGTACAAACCTGAGAATTACAGGCATCAGCCAGCGATCGCAGATTTCTCCCTTTTGAATACTCCCTCGCTGTCACACCGTAGTAATTTTTAAATGACCGGGCAAAAGTGGACGGTGAAGAAAACCCGCATTCCATGGCAATATCAGTTATGGACATTTCATGATTTTTCATTAAAAAATTCGCCGCTCGTTCAACCCTCAATCGGGTGATGTAATCCTGAGGGGTTTCACTCATAGCACCATGAAAAATCCGGTGGAAATGGTAGGGAGAGAAATTGCTTTCTGCCGCAACCGTTTTCAAATCGAGGGGCTCATGCAAGTGTTCATGAATGTAAATAACAACCCTCTCTATCCTGTTCCTATATTCAGCCCTTGACGCAATATTCATACGGAAGTGTCCCCTTATTCGATCACGCCATAGAACAACGGCAATGGTTCAATCTCCCTGTCACTCCAGGTGATAGCAGATTGCAATCTTTCAGCAGCCAACGCAAAATCCGATTCACTTTTAGCGTGGATCGTCACAAGCGGCTGGCCGGATTCAATTTTGTCACCCACTTTGACATGGACGACCATCCCGACCGAATGATCTATCGAATCCGTCTTTTTGCCCGCCCT
>JAAYYW010000402.1 GCA_012515195.1 Leptolinea sp. | reverse complement strand
GAAACAGATTTTTTCATGACTTCAGCGGATTGCAGTACGAAGGGCAGAATCAGTTCTCCGGCACCGAATTTGTCACCGACATCCTTCATGGCTGGAAGCAGGACTGTATTCAATATCTCGACCGCCCAAACTGATTTTGGGGCAGTCGTGTTTTCAGCAAGTAGGTCATCCAGATCACTTTCGATACCATCTTTGACCCGATGCAGGATCTTCCAGTGGATACGTTCAGCCACAGATAATCCTTCCATGGGGTTATCTTTTACAGATTGAGCAGTATCACCTTTATTTTCGAAGTAATCAATTAACCTCTGCAGGGCATCAGATTTTCTGTTAAGGATCAAGTCATCAGCCATTTCCCGCTCTTCTATCGGAATATCTGAATAAGGCGTGATGGCCGCCGGGTTGACGATCGCCATATCCAGGCCGGCTTGAACCGAATGAAATAGCATGACACTGTTGATCACTTTACGGGCAGCGGGTTTTAATCCGAAACTGACATTACTCACACCGAGAGATGTCAGTACACCGGGGAGTTCCTTTTTTATCTGACGGATACCTTCAATTGTCTCAATGGCAGAGCGGGAAAACTCCGGATCACCAGTTGCCAAGGTAAAGGTAAGGTCGTCAAATACAAGATCGCCGGGTAGAAGTCCGTGGTCATTAATGGCAATATCATAAATTCGTTTAGCGATTTCCAGTTTCCGGTCTGCTGTCTTGGCCATCCCAGCTTCGTCTATGGTCAAAACGATTACGGCTGCGTTGTACTTCTTTGCAAGAGAAAATATTCTGTCGGCTTTATCTCGTCCGGATTCCAGATTGGTTGAGTTGATCAGACTGCGGCCAGGGGCGGTTTTCAATGCTGTTTCCAGAACATCAGGCTCTGTGCTGTCAAAAATGAACGGAACCTTCACGACTGGAGAAAGAATTTTTATGATGTTATACATCAATGTGGATTCATCAGTGCGCTCTGTGAGCGCCACACAAAGATCAAGCCCATGAGCCCCATTGTCGATCTGATCACGGGCTATGGTGATCATAGAATCGTAATCTTCGGCAAGAAGGAGCTCTTTAAATTTTCGGCTTCCCTGCGAATTCAATCGCTCGCCGATGAGAAAGGGGGCTGGTTCCTGTTGCATATTCATGGCGGATATGGAAGAAGCCAATCGGGGTTGTGTGGTAACAACCTGTTTTGCGGGTTTAACCTCACGGATTGCATTAACGAGGGTTTTCAAATGTTCAGGAGTTGTTCCACAACAACCACCAACAACTCTAACCCCATATTTCTCCACAAATTCAGTGAGTGCCCGGGCAAAGGGTTCTGGTTCCAGCGGATAAACAGCCTGGCCGTTGATATTTAACGGCAGCCCGGCGTTCGGTATACAGGAGACAGGTAAAGTTGTTTGCGCAGTCAATTCCCGGATTGGTTCACGCATAAAATCGGGGCCGGTGGAACAATTTAATCCAATGACATCAACTGGTAGACCTTCCAGGATGGTATCCACTGCATGGATATCGGTTCCCAGCAACATGCGACCGGTAGTATCCAGTGTGACCTGTGCCTGAATTGGAAGCCATACACCAGTCTCTTCAAAGGCTCTTATGATTCCCTGAGCCGCGGCTTTTACTTCCAAAATGTCCTGTGAAGTTTCAATAAGCAGAAGGTCAACCCCGCCTTTGATCAGGCCAACAGCCTGTTCCCGAAACACATCCACCAACTCATCGAATGATACATTCGATAATTCAGGATCGTTCATGGATGGCAGCTTGCCGGTAGGACCCATTGAACCTGCCACAAAGCGCGGGTGGTCATTAGTTGAAAAATCATCAGCTGCCTTGCGGGCAAGAGCCGCAGCCTTGGAATTTATTTCCAGAACCCTATCCTGAAGATCATACTCGATCATGGTGATACGATTTGCCCGGAAAGTGCAGGTTTCAATTACATCAACACCCGCTTCTAAAAAAGACCTGTGTACTTTGTCTACAGCCTGGGGGTAACTAATAACCAGAAAATCGTTGCAGCCGTTCATTTTTTCACCGCCAAAATGTTCGGCTGTTAAGTTTTGAATTTGAAGGTTGGTTCCCATCGCGCCGTCAAACACAGCCACTCTATTGTCAAGAAGGTCGAGATAAGCGCGATTGGTATATTTACGAAACATAAGATCATTCCTTCATTTGGAAAATATGAAAATCAGCATCTGTCCGGTTGAATCCGGTAAATATGTATTTGAAAGAGTACCACCAATAACCGCAGTGTCTAGAATTTATCGATATTACCACAATTAGACTATCGTTATCCGGTTCCTGCCGTCTTCTTTTGATAGATACAAAGCCTGGTCAGCTTGATCAATTAGTTGGGTCAAGTTCTCAATTTCATCAGTAAGCTCGGCAATCCCAATGCTGATTGTCGTTGTCAGATTTCCGGCATCCGTCCGAAAGACATGATTGGAGATCGATAGGCGGAAACGTTCAATAATCTGAAATGCCTGTTCTGCGCTGTTCTCTATGAGAATTACTACAATCTCATCACCACCATACCGACCGATGATATCAATCTCACGGAAGTTGGAACGGCAGCAATCGGCTAATTGATTGAGTAGTTGATCTCCTGCAATGTGTCCGTAGGTATCGTTGATGGATTTGAAATTATCAATGTCCATAATGGCCACAGACAACGGGTGCTGAAATCGT
>JAAYYW010000401.1 GCA_012515195.1 Leptolinea sp. | reverse complement strand
GGATGCCGACCATGACGCGTGGACAGACCGGGTCATCGCGGAGATTCAGAAGGACGGTGAGGCATTTTTCTGCGGGACCACCTGGCAGGGGAAACGCTGTATGCGTGTCTCGGTCTGCAACTGGCAGACAACAGCCGGTGATGTGGACAGGGCGGTCAACTCTATAAGGGATGTTCTGGCCAATTTGCCGCTTTGCAAATAATCAAAAAAAGGCGGATGGATAATATCCTGGTGAACAAAACTGAGAGTTTTGCCAGGGTACCAGATTACTGATGAATATTTGTCAGGCTATTTCTTGCAGAAATAAATATCACCGCTTGATCGCGTGAGTCCCATAAGCTCTATGTCCTCTTCTCCGAAGAGATCTGACACTTTTGTGACTTCAACCATAAAACCCGCCTGACGGAGTCGGTCAACATAATCCCTTCCGTACACACGCACATGATCTTCCTGACCAAACAGCTTAAGTCGTTCGGTCGGGTCAACCATGAAGGGATCTTCAATCGTCTTCTCCACATCCACCGGGACCAGTAGAATTGCCCATCCATCGGGTTTTAGGACTCTGTGAAACTCACGCATTGCTTTTTTATCATCCGGCACATGTTCAAGCACATGACTGCAGTAAATCACATCAAAATAATCGGCGGGATATTGGATATCGGTTATATCCATTTTCACCATGGCATGGTTATCCAACAAGTCGGCAGTTATATAACCCTGTCCTATCAGTTCCTTTAATCGCGGTTCAAAGCACTGTTCAGGTGCAACATGAAGCATCTTTTTCGGTGTTTGGTCAAACAAATTGGTTTTTTTTGTAAAAAATAACCATAAGAACCTGTGCCGCTCCAGGGATCCACAGTGCACGCACCGGGCATCCGCGCGAGGATTGATACCATACGCTGCGAATTTGCGGGAGGTTTTTCCACAAACAGGACAGAATCGGCCGTTGCCGGAGTAATAAACAGATCGCGAGAAATTATAAATACCTCTCAACACTCTGTTGACCCAATCAGGAAGATCTTGAAATAGCGATTTTTGCATTATTCTCTCCATGCTCAGGTTTGTTTTCAATTCATTTGACTATTTCAGGATTCGACAACGAACGAAAATAACTATTGAGAATTGTATCCCTGGTAAGTTTAGTCACTTTATCAAAAATATTACAGGGGCGTACTTTTGTCACCACGAAACTCGAAAATCCCCATACAACGGCATAATCATCGGTAATGATAAAATAGCCTTCTATTGATCACGAGAATTCTGAAGCACCGCTTCACTCCGTACATTGTCTTTGCCGCCGGCCTGATGCTCTTTGTCGGCCAGTCGCTGGTTTATATCCATCAGCTGCCATCCACGCTGGATGAGGGCAATTACCTGTACAAGGGTTACCTGTTCATCACCGGCGAAATTCGGCCGTTCCAGCCTTACGGCGTTTGGACGAACAAGATGCCTCTGGCGTTCCTCATTCCCGGCGCGGCGCAGGCCCTTTTCAGCCCCGGGTTGATG
>JAAYYW010000400.1 GCA_012515195.1 Leptolinea sp. | reverse complement strand
ATTATGATAAAACTGAATAGCATCCCATACTATATAAAATCCATAATACTGCTGGCCACCAGCTTCAAAAATCCCGTGGAAATTATCAAGCTTTTTTTGGGAAATAAAGACAATGTTAAGGTCTGTTTGAAACACACTCCTCTGTGCTTCAATGTCCGTAATGTAATGGATATTTGGTCGATCAAAGAGACATTTCTGGATGATTTTTATCAATTTGAATATTGCGAACACCCGAAAGGTGGAGTGATCATTGACATAGGCGCGGGGATCGGAGAATTTACTATTCAGGCAGCAGCTGCTTGCCCTGATAGTAAGGTATATGGATTTGAGCCATTTCCGGAATCCGCCTCATATTTTAAACAGAACATCCTGATCAATACTTTGCAGAATGTTGAAGCGATAGTTGCCGCAGTCACTTCCTTGCCTGGTGCTATGGTAATTGATACATCATCAGGAAATCCACTTCAGTACCGCACGCAAATGAATAATCAGGATGGCGATCCAGTTGTTACTGTGCAGTTGTCAGATTTTTTGCGCTCGAAGGATCTTTCAGAGATTGAGCTTGTCAAAATTGACTGCGAAGGGGGAGAATATGATATTCTCCTTCCCCTGTCAAAAGAAGACTTGCGCCGATTCAAACGTATTACTATGGAATATCATAACCATTTGACAGCTCACCACCATAGTGAAATCATCCACAAGTTAAGTGACGCGGGTTTTTCGGTAAAAGAGGAGCCAAGTCCTGTGCACTCATACCTAGGATACATCTACGCGCAGCGTGATGATTTTTTGCATGGGTGAAAAAGAGCCAGGGCCATATACGGGGGTTATTTCAGCGGAAATTGCGAGAAATATTCACCCACACTGCTTGATCTGAGTTCGATTTGGCCTTTGGTCAACATTCCTTTGTATTCTTTTTCGCCGTTGATCACGACCCACCCGCCAAGTTCGAGCGGTATTGGGCCTCCAGTTGGAACCCATTCACCGTTGTACATCCTTGAGATGTGAACATGGCGGCCTGATGAGTTGCCTCCGGCACAGGATGGGTGGCCGATTTGCTCACCAGTTCTCAACGTTGTTCCAACCGGTAATTGTTTGGCCAGGGATAGGTGCAGGTATTGAATAACCCACCCTGTTTGGGTAATTCCGTCACCATCCAGGTCCTGCAGGAGAATACCCTCTTCTGACCGGGTTATGATCCCATCGGCAACAGCCGTAACCCAGTATGGTGACGGTTCGCAACCGGGTGCTGATGAGGGTGGTGCAAAATCAACAGCAGCAAGGGGGAATCCTGTACCCCAGGGTGAATGCGGACCGCCGGTATATGCCCACTTTAACCCAGGTTGGAGTGGTAGAGTTAGTTCGGGTTGCTGCAGGTTCACTGGAAAAATGGGATTTTCACGGTCAACATTCCAGTTGATTTCGCCAAACAATGATATGTAAGTTCTTTGAAATCC
Organism: Leptolinea sp.; assembly: GCA_012515195.1. Lineage (GTDB taxonomy): Bacteria > Chloroflexota > Anaerolineae > Anaerolineales > Anaerolineaceae > Leptolinea. The sequence continues at coordinate 5,704 of JAAYYW010000400.1, read as the reverse complement.
ATTTTCCGACAACGCGAACGTCAACTCATTTTCGGATAGGAACCGGGAAAAATAGTAATGAAACGCGATAGAGCCGGCATTGGTCTCAGGGTTGGGAGATAGGTGGTTGCCTGCGGTATCAAGAAAAAAGACCTGTGATCCTTCACGCCAACCATAGTAGCCATTATTCAGAACATTCGCAGCCCAGGATAGATGTTTCACCAGGGTTTTCCGGGTTGGGTCGGTACATCCAAGAGAAAATGATGAAGGTGTTACTGGATCTGAGAGCGCATGCAATTGGTTTTCGAGAAGTGCAAGCAAAACGCGAGGTGATATGGAATAGTTTTTAGCCGTACTCAAAAGAATTTCCGGGCCTGTGATATTTCTTCCATTGGATGATTCCACAAACCGGGCCAACCATCCTGGGAATTGGGCAATATACTCCTTTACATCAAAATCAGCCTGTGTCAGACCATATACAAAGTAATTATCAGGAACAACTCGTACAAGGGTGTCCCATTCAGGTTTAGTGTCCAGGTGTAATAAGACAATTTCACCGGTTGGTAAAGTGGAATGGAAAGAGTCCTCAAGTTTATAATTTTCTTTGGACAAAATACTACTCGTTGGAATTTGGAATCGATTGGAGAGAGACGATATTGTATCTCCCGACTGGGCGGTATACGCGTAATGATCCTCTGGTATATCGATGTCTGCTATATCGATTTCTGTCTCGACAGTCACATTTTGAAGGCGGGCAGCCGCTGTCGCAGTTAACAATGGTGCGATACCGGAATACGGTTTAGTAATCGGGAGATTACAGGCTGTTGAAATAATAAAAAGCAAAACAAAAATTAAAAACGGCGTTGATTTCGTTTTATGAGGATTCTTTTTCATATTTTTGACTTTATCACAAAAAAACCATTATCAACAAGAAAAAATCAAAATAAAAAGAGATAAGACCGTCAAACGAAAGTTGACGGTCTTACTGGAAATTTTTGTTGAATAATTTTGAATTATTGGTTTTACTCAACCGTTACAGATTTTGCCAAATTCCTGGGCTGATCAACATCCAATCCACGAATAGCAGCAATATGATAAGCCAGAATCTGAAGCGGTATAACGGTAAGAATTGGGCTCAGCATCCAGGGAACTGGTGGAATCCAGAGGCAGAAATCAGCAAGTTGTTCGATTTTTTTATCTTCCTCTGTTGCTACCGCGATGACTTTTCCTCCACGCGCTTTTGCCTGTTCAATCTGGCTGGCCATCTTCTCGTACCAGGGATCTTTGGGTGCCAGCGCAATGACCGGCATATCTTTATCGATTAATGCGATTGGTCCGTGTTTCATTTCTCCAGCGGGATAACCCTCTGCATGAATGTATGAAATCTCTTTTAATTTCAGTGCGCCTTCATAGGCAATGGGCATATTAATACCGCGGCCTAGATAGAGAGCGTTCTTGGAATCCTTTAGTTCACTAGCCAGTTCAGCCACTTCTAATTCACGTTCAAGGCATCTCCCTGCCAGATCAGGCACAAGGCGGAGGTCATTGACCAGCTTTTTGCGCTGGTCCACAGGCAATGTACCTCGTAGGTCTGCTAACAGAATTGCCAACATATATAAATCTACCATCGGGGCTGTAAAGGCTTTGGTGGAAGCAACACCAATTTCCGGGCCCACTTGCATGGAAATGTAGCCATCGGCAACGCGCATGGCCTGGGATCCAATGGCATTAACAATTGACCAGGTTGTGGCTCCTTTAAGTCTCCCTTCTTCCATCGCGGCAAGTGTGTCGGCAGTTTCACCCGACTGGCTGATGGCCAGCACAACAGTCCCAGGTTGGATTATGGGATCGCGATAACGGAATTCAGAGGCGATATCCACCTCAACTGGAATTCGTGCTATACGTTCGATCAAAATTTTTCCGACCATCCCGGCATGAGCAGCTGTTCCACACGCTGTGATGATGATCTTGCTGATCTTACGGGCTGTTTCGGAAGTCAGATTCAGTTGGGGAAGTTGGATAATGCCTTTTTCAAAATCGACGCGCCCGGCCAGCGTATCAGTAAGGCTGCGCACTTGTTCATGTATCTCTTTTTGCATAAAATGGCGGAATTCCCCTTTTTCTGCCGCAATCGGATCCCAATTGATCGTTTGAATAACCGGTGTTATTGGCTTGCCGTCGAATGTTTTTACTATTACTCCCTTTCGTGAAACAATAGCCATTTGACGTGATTCAAGAAAGGACATCCGATGGGTTTGATCAAGAATTGCTGGAATATCGGATGCGACAAACATTTCATCTTCACCATAACCGATAACTACACCACCAGCATTCCCGATACGGGCCGCGATGATCTTATCCGGTTCATCTGCTGAAAGAACTACGAGACCATGTGCCCCGCGGATCTGTTGTAGTGTTTTCTGTACTGATTCTTCAAGGCTGCCGGTCTTTGATATATAACGTTCGATGAGGTGGACAATCGTCTCAGTATCTGTGTCTGAATTGAACGTCACACCCTCAGCGGCCAGTTCTTCGTGTAATTCCTGGTAATTCTCTACGATACCGTTATGAACGATAACAACACGACCTGTCGTCCCGACATGCGGATGGGCATTGCGGGCGTTTGGTTCGCCGTGAGTAGCCCAACGTGTATGCCCAATTCCGATCGATCCGGTCACCGGTTCACGGGCTACCAGGTTGACTAAATTATCCAATTTTCCGGCATCTCGCCGGACTTCTATCTTTGTCTCATTATTCAGAACGGCGATTCCAGCCGAATCGTAGCCCCTGTATTCTAATTTTCGTAAACCATTTAGAATGATTGGTGTGGCATCTTTACCGCCGATGTAACCAACAATACCGCACATATTATCCTCCAGTAGGAAATTGTATGTTGTAAAGGCAGCATCGTCTCACCTGATAGATGTGACAGTTTTGCTGCAGTTTATTTTTTAATTACTATTGGGAAAACAGAATTTCTTCTGGAGGGCATCCGCTGATCTTTCGATTTTCCCGGGTTTCCCCGGTTAACTTCACCTTGAGATGAAGAACCCTCTTCCTCGTCACCCGCTTTCATAGTACCCCCATACAGTTTGAGCAGGCCATGCGCTTATTTTTTCCCGGCGATTATTTTTCGTATGTAGCTTATAGGCATCCTCCATTGAATCGCATTATACCTGAATATGTAGTTAATTCCAGATAAATATTCCATACTTATAACAGGTTTATAAGAATCTATCCCTGAGCAAGATGAATCTGAAATTAAGCGTTACAAGGTTCAAATCCAATCGATGGGATATGGAAGAAAAATCATGGAAAAAGATGATAACGAGAATGAAAAGAACCGGGATGCCCCGGCTCTTATTCTACGCGACGTCTTCTTTTGATTTCTTTGTCTGTTTACCGCGGTCATCCGTGTTAAGAATACGCTTGCGGATGCGGAAAGCAACAGGAGTGATCTCAAGCAATTCATCCTCCTCAAGATATTCAATCGCCTCGTCCAGACTCATATTTCGGGGAGGCGTCAAGCGGATTTCAATATCCTTATTAGCTGTCCGCATGTTGGTAAGATGCTTTTTCTTGCAAACATTAACAGAAAGATCACCTGGTTGGGCACGTTCTCCGACAACCATGCCTTCATAAATTTCCACACCGGCACCAAGAAAAAGTGACCCGCGTTCTTCGGCATTCTTCAGGCCGAAAGTTGTTGTTAGTCCGCTGTCCCATGCGACAATTGAACCAGAGGCACGGGTGGAAAATGCCCCTGTAAATGGGCCATAACCATGGAATATTGTGTTCATTATTCCATTACCACGGGTGGCTGTCAGAAAATTGTATCGGAACCCGAGGAGGCCGCGTGTAGGTATTAGATAGGTTAGTCGGACGGTGTTTTCAGTCGTGTTTACCATATTCAACATTTTGCCGCGTCGAATACCGAGCATCTCAACCACGATACCAACAGTTTCCTGGTTGGTTTCAATATGTAATTCTTCATAGGGTTCTAACAGCTTACCATCCGGGCCATCCTTCATAATGACTTCCGGTTTGGAAACCTGAAATTCATAGCCTTCACGTCGCATTGTCTCGATCAAAATGGCGAGATGAAGTTCACCACGACCAGAGACAATAAATGTATCCGCGCTATCGGTTTCATCAACCCTCAATGCGACGTTATTCCGCAGTTCATTTATCAACCTCTCACGCAGATTACGGCTGGTGCTCCACTTACCTTCTTTCCCTTTGAAGGGGGAGTTATTTACGGCAAAGGTCATTTTTACTGTAGGTTCTTCCACCAGGATGGGGGGTAACGCTATAGGTTCTAAAGCATCAGCCAGGGTCTCTCCAATCCCAATCCCTTCAAGCCCGGCGATGGAAACGATCTCTCCGGCACAGGCTTCTTCTATGGCTGCCTTTTCCAATCCTTGATGTGTATAAAGGTATTTAATCTTTTCTGGAACAATTTCACCATTAATTTTAATGCGGGCGACATCCTGTCCGGCGTGGACTTTTCCAGCAAAAATTCGGCCAACCGCAGTTACACCACGGTAATCATCATAACCAAGATTGGTTATCAGCATTTGGAAAGGAGAATCAAGATCTACTTTGGGAGCAGGAATATGTTTCAAGATCGCTTCAAATAATGGTTGAAGATCACTTGCAAGATCTTGAGTCCCTCCAGCCTGTTGAGTGATAGCGTTAGCGTAAATCACAGGAAAATCAGCCTGTTCTTCGTTTGCGCCCAACTCAATAAACAAGTCAAACGTTGCATTTAACGTTTTATCGGGCTCTGCATCTTTACGGTCCATTTTATTAATGACCACAATTGCTTTATGCCCCATTTCAAGCGCTTTTTTTAATACAAAACGAGTTTGTGGCATGGGGCCTTCAGCGGCATCTACCAGTAACAGGACACCATCGACCATATTCATAACACGTTCGACTTCGCCGCCAAATCTGCATGCCCGGGAGTATCAACAATATTGATCTTCACCGGTTTCCCGGTCTTGGGATCGATAATTACAACTGAGGTATTCTTTGCCAGGATCGTGATACCCCTTTCACGTTCCAGGTCATTGGAATCCATAACTCGTTCTATCACCTGCTGATTTTCGCGGAATACTCTTGCTTGTTTTAGCAGGCCATCAACCAGTGTCGTCTTCCCATGATCAACGTGTGCGATTATCGCCACATTGCGTAAATCTTCTCTTTGAATTTGCATCTATCTCTCTTTCATAATGACAACCAGACAAAATAAATCGCGCCATTGGCGCGACCAAGTATTATATCTCTTTTCTTAAAACAAAAGGATACGAAAATCAAATTTAACCATCAAGAGTTTTTTGGGGAAAAATCTTATATCTTCATCTTTGTTATAATTAAATCAAACAGCGGGAGCTGAGGGGGATGACAATTACATAATGGATGAAGTGGGGAAGAGACCAACGATGATTGTTGGCACCGAAGGGGCAAACCCGTGCCTCAGGACCATGGGCGAATCTCTCAGGTAATAAGGACCCTACTTGTGATCTCCTCTGGAAAGGGTACGTTCACCGAAGGGGCAAGTTGATTTTTATCAATCAACGAATCTCACAGGTATTCGACAGAGATATACTGGCTAAATCTGTAGTATGTTAAAACCCACAAATTTTAGGAGAATAACCATGAATATCCCCAATGAATGTAAATATGCAGCATCAGATGAATGGGTTAAATTGGAAGGGAATGT
>JAAYYW010000399.1 GCA_012515195.1 Leptolinea sp. | reverse complement strand
TTTCACGCCTACCGAGATCCATTAATCCCCGACGGTTAAAAAGACCAGTTAATTCATCAGATATGGCCATTTTACGGGTCTCATTTTGAAGGTTCGCGTTTTCGATCGCAGTACCAGCCAGATCCATAAAGGATTGAAGCTTGTCTACATGTTCCTGATTATAAAAACCGGGTTGCGTGCTATCCAGAGTGAGAAAACCGGCCACTTTGCCCTTTATCTTGATCGGACATCCGAGAAAAGACCGCGTGCGGTTTTCTCCCTCCATACTAACCCATGCCGGGTAAAGCGTAACATCCGGAATGAATAGGGGCTGACCAGTACGTTTTATTGTTCTCAGAGTCTGAACGTCATTAATTGTCATTTGATTCATCTTTTCATATTTGTTTGAAAAGTTGACCAGATTTGACCGGCCGACACAATTCAGTCTGCCACGCTCATCCAGCAGAATAATGGTCGCTGCGTCCATTGGGACAACCTCGCCGACAGCAGAAAGGAGCCTGGTAAGAACCTCGTTAATTTCCATTGGGCTGTTTACTAGAGAGACAGTGCTTTTTAGGGCATTGGTTAATGCGCGTTGTTCCTGTTCACGGAAACTTGAATTGATCGTTTCTGTAATGTCACGTGTGACCACAACAACCTTATCATCTTCATAAGGGGATATGGTTTCTGAATACCACCTTTCGCTGCCGTTGTTTGAAATGGAATAGTCGATCACACAGGATTGGTGAGTTTCTAATACTTCCTGGATCTTAGCCAGAACCTCAGAAGATTGGGGGTGAGGTAACAAGCGCAAAATATTCTTCCTGTGCCCTTCTGCCACAGTTTGGAGTGATCGGTCTTTCTCATCCGCCGAATGGATAATCCGTCCCTGCTGGTCTATCACCAGAACCTTGTCACCAATTGCATTAAGAAGAGCTTGCATTTCTGCTTCACGGACCTGTAAATATTCTGTAATGCCCCGGAGAATTTTCCCTTCCGATTCTAGGCGGTTATTTTTTTGTGAAGTTTTTGATATTACTTTTGAAAAATTCCATACAGCCGTCACCAATCCAATCATCACCGTACCAAAAATGATCCCGGAAGAAATCCATGTATATTCATTGATGACTTCTTCCTGGGGAATGAATTGGATGGGGATAAATTCTAAAAAAGGAAAGAAAGTGGCAATGGCGAATACAAGGAGGCTGAGTGCTGTGATAGCTCCACAGAATTTGAATCCTGATAATAGCAAAGCAATAACAGGGGCAGCTATTAAGAAGATTCTCCCATCACCAGTCAGTCCGGTTGAAAACAAATCCAGAATCCCGAAAATGAATGTAATTAATGCCAGTCCGTTCGCCCTTATCTGATAGGGAATAATTTTAACAAAAGCTAAAATTGTGACAACTGAAAATCCAATCAGATATGGAACAAGGTTTTCGAAATAATCCGGATTTTGGTCGAAATAGGCAATTAGAAAACCCATTTCAACGAGAGCGCAAATTAGGGCTACATAGAACAGAATATCAAGGGTCTTTCGGCGCCATTCCGAAAGATCACTATTTTGTATACCAGTTTTTGTTAGTCTACTATGACCCATGATGTTCAACCCTGATCTTCCCCATTGAGATCGTTTGCCGTGCGTAAAAACAATACTGGTTAATTAAAGGTTCATTCTATTCTACTTGGCGTACACTGTCAAAGAGAATAGCTTGAAAATTTTAACTGGGTGAGATTTCAGGATTACTTTGAGCAGCAGCAGGTGTTGATTTGTTTCTTTATTTGTTTGATATGGTTATTATCATGATCGACAATAAAACTGATCATCTCTTTCAGAGTTGTTGGCCCAAATATGGAATGACGGATCATTCGCCCCCAAGCTTCTTCATCCGCATTCTCCAATAGAAGGATCAATTCTTCACGACCCGATATATATTGCCCCAATGCTTCGAAACCATTTTGCAGGTTATATTTACGTTCTACAGCCCACCCGTCCGTTGCGATCCCGGCTACAAAAGGTTGGTGTTGCTGTAATATCGTCTTCACTCTTCTTAGGTTAATCTCTTGTTCCAGGTCACGTAGATGACATAAAATTTCAGTTATGCTCCACTCGATCTCGTTGAGTTTCTTTGTCCAACGGGTTTGAGGTACGCTTTTAACAATCGTGTCTATCGCTGCTGCTCCACCCCTTAAGGATGACAACAGAGACGTTATTGTCGCTGGTTCTCGCGGAGTAATGCTTTCAATCGTCTTTAGCCAGGTTTTTACATTCTCCATTCGTCCTTTGGATGATCCTTCCGGCAAGTCTGCCGGAAGTGGATCTTTCGAATCCGTTAACCAAAAGGAAGGAATTCCAGCAAGGCCCGAAGGGATGATGTCATCGTGCAGATCATTTCCAATCATTACTACTGGATGGTCAAACCCTTCTATGCGGGCTTTAACTTCGGAAAAAAAAGCGGGTTGTGGTTTGGCAAAATGGCACGTTTCGTACGATGTGATCACAGCGTAGGTGATCATACCGGAATCCAGGTTGGCCCATTGCAAACGCTGTTGTACAGCAGTGAAGGGAAATAGTGGGTTTGTTGCTATCGCGATTTCCCAGCCCTTTGAAATGCATTCGGCAATCACCTTCTGCGCACTCGGGCAAGGGGTTGTCTCAGATTTTAAGGCAGGAAATTCAGTTGTATAAAAATCAGCTATTCGATCAGACAATGATTCTTTTGACAGGCCAATCGCAGGATAAAAACTGCGGTCAAACGTCTCTTCAAGTGATCCTGCGATACATGTCTTGCTGATCATCTGGCGAATTCCATCATACATCGCCTGCTTAAAGATTTGAGGATTGACCAGATCTTGATGATAATCGCTAAGCCGATCAGGATATATCCGGGAAAACAGACCGGCATTGTTGTGAATCAGGGTGTCGTCAAGATCAAAGAGAACAGATAGCATTAGGTGTCTTTTCCATAGAATACGTCAGGAAGCTCATGGCATTTGCCACAACCGATGTAGGGGTCATCAACAACACACTGGCTTTTCTGACAATACGCCTTTATGACAATTTTTCTTCCAAAACCAAGAAAACCGCGATGGACAGTACCTGACAGAACCATATCCGGACAAGAATTCGCCCGTTGTATTCCAGGTACCGGGCAATTCTTGCAAAGATCTTTTGTCCAATTATGAGGGGATGAAACATTACCGATCAACCGGCATTCTTCCCGATTCCTGCCCCGGTAATAATCACCAAAGAAGAAACTGCATTCAAATCCAGCTGGAGTACGCATAATCTAAAATAATTGATCACCAGTCTCTTTTTCAGAGACTGGTGGGAGAAAATCCTTACCTATACGCGAGTCACGTAGGACCCGGTTCGTGTGTCCACCCGAATGGTGTCACCTTCCACAACAAAATAAGGGGTCTGAACTTCAAATCCGGTTTCTGTAACAACTTTCTTGGTTACACCGGTGGCTGTGTCACCTTTGATGGCCATTTCGGCTTCAACTACTTTCAAGTCAACGGATGTCGGAAGTTCAATGTCAATCGGTTCATTGTTGAAAAATGTGATTTTTACTTCCATGTTCTCTTTTAAGAAACCGGCTGATTCCGCAACAACTTTCGATGGGATGGCGGGCTGCTCAAATGTTTCCATATCCATAAAATAATACAATTCGCCATCTTTGTAGAGATATTGAACATTGTGGTAATCAAGCCTGGCTTCAGGAACGCGGTCGCCGGATTGGAAGGTTTTTTCCAATGTTGTACCAGTGCGAAGATCACGGGCTTTAATTCTGATCGTAGCATTGCCGCGTCCGGGTTTGTGATGGCTGTATTCAAGAACTTTAAAGAGACTGCCATCCAATTCAAAGGTTACACCTTTGCGAAGGGTATTTACATCAATCATGAGTCTTTCCTCTTTTCATCCGAAATAACCGACGAATTATATAACCGCATTGGATTATTCACAAGTACGCGCTTTTATTCACGGATTAACCGTCTAATTCAGTATGATTTTTGAAATATCAGGAATTAATGGATAATTATCGAACCCGGTATTTCCGAAAAATGTTTAAGGAGACAATCATGGATAGATATCGAATACGGCCTGGAAAGAAATTTAAATTAGATGAATTCTCGCCGGATGAGACGGGTGATTTTGAAGGGAAGAAGCAAAAAGGGATCGAAAAGTTTGAGACATTCCGTAGCGAGATCGACAAATTGCAAGAGGTAATGTATTCAGAAAATAAGCACCGGCTGCTGATTGTCTTTCAAGCCATGGATGGGGGTGGAAAAGACGGAACCATCCGGGCGGTTTTTGATGGAGTCAATCCACAGGGGGTAAAGGTTGCCAGTTTTAAAACTCCATCGGCTGAAGAATTAAGTCACGATTATTTATGGCGTATACATGCCAAAACACCCAAAAAAGGCGAGATTGTTATCTTTAATCGCAGCCATTATGAAGATGTCCTTGTTGTACGAGTGCACAACCTTGTTCCAAAGGATGTTTGGAAAAAACGCTATCAGCAGATCAATAATTTTGAAAAACAACTGGCCGAAGAGGGCACAACAATCCTGAAATTTTTCCTTCACATCAGTCTGGATGAACAGAAAGAGCGGTTTATGGAACGCCTGGATGTGCCGGAAAAGAACTGGAAGTTTAACGCCGGGGATTTGGAAGAACGTAAACTATGGTCTGAGTATATGAAAGCATTTGAGGAAGCGATCGCAAAAACATCAACAGAATGGGCTCCCTGGTATGTTGTTCCGGCTAACCGCAACTGGTTCCGCAATATGGTTGTTTCTTCCGTCATAGCAGAAACAATGAAATCTTTAAAAATGGAATATCCCAAACCTGATATTGATGTAGACCTTATGAAGAAGCTACTCGCTGATAGCTGAACCTTATATCAATATAGCCCGGATCTTCTTCAGGAATAATTTCCATTCCGATGTTGTTAAAACATCCTTGCGAATGTTAATGGACGGCCACATAGTTTTCAAATATTCGACCGTCTGCTTTCGGAAGACAACCAACCCGTGCTCTTCTCCATAATACGCGATGGAAGCGAGTAGGTGTTCTTCCATGGTTTCATAAATTTGCCCGGGGGAGAAGTCTGACCGTGATTTTTCGCTGAAGATCCAAGGATTGCCTACTGCGCCACGCCCGATCATTATGGCATCGCACCCGGTATGGCTCATGAAGCGATCAATATCGGGTGGGGTTTTTACATCTCCATTCCCGATTATTGGGATTGTTACGGTTTCTTTTAACCGGGCTATCGCGTCCCAATCCGCGTTTCCTGAATAAGCCTGAACACGGGTCCTTCCATGTACAGCAATAGCAGACGCACCCGAATCCTCTAACCGTTTGGCAATCTCGACATAATTCTTTCTGGTGTCGTCCCATCCAAGCCGGATCTTGGCTGTAATCGGAATGTTCATGGTTTGAACTAGCGTTTCCATGATCCGGGTAACTTTTCCCGGATCGTTAAGGATGCTTGCCCCCGCACCTCTGGAACAGACTGATCTACCGCAACAGCCCAGGTTAACATCAAAAAAATCTGGATTTCGCTGCTGAAGTTGTCGGGCTGCCAAGGCAATTCGATCCGGAGAATTATCGAGCAATTGGTAACCAAACGGGCGCTCTTCTTCTGAAAAAAAGAGGCGGTTGCCAATATGGGGATGTTTTCCCTCAATGTCCATGGCATTTATGAATTCAGAATACGTACAGGCTGATCCCCACCGGCGGCAGATCAACCGAAATGGATGGTCAGTATATCCATCCATCGGGGCAAGGATTAGTCTTCCGAAAATGGGGATCGAACCTATGTGGAAGTCGGGTTGGGATGATAACGATTTTTCTTCGTGGATCATGGCTGCGTTGGGCATTCCCAGGAAATTCCAGGATCCGCCGAGTATGACATATTGTCCT
>JAAYYW010000398.1 GCA_012515195.1 Leptolinea sp. | reverse complement strand
GAAGCGAGAGTTTCTCGGTACCATTCAGGACAACGCGGGTGAATTGTAGGAGGATGTTGGGTATGCCAGGGCAGAATCCCTTGAAGGTCTATGTGCAGGTGACGGCGGTATTCGGCGAAGATGGTCGGCTGATTCCCCAAAGTCTGATTTGGGAGGACGGTACCCGGTATATCATTGACAAGGTGCTTGACTGTAAGCCTGCCGCCGCTATGCGTTCGGGGGGACAGGGTGAACGCTTCACAATCCGGGTGCAGGGGAAAGACAGGTATCTGTTCTTCGAGCGCAGTACGGAGGTAAGCGGTGCGAATCTGGGCAGATGGTTTGTTGAACGGAAGATTGCATGAACAGGAGAAATAGGTGTGACAAAAGATAGTGGACGTAATCATGAGATCCGGGAAAGAATCGTTGACTTTATCTCGGAATTCAACCGCGCGAATGGCTACAGCCCGACTATACGTGAAGTTGGCCAAGCCGTAGGATTAAAATCGGCATCCTCTGCGTTATTTCATATCCAGGCTTTAGTGAAGGAAGGTGTTCTTTCAGGTGGTGGGCTGCCGCGTAGCCTTGTCGTCAGTGGCGGATGCGAGCGGGAGACGATTGTACAGCGTGTTTGCATCGACTTAGAAAGTGGCCAAAAGGTGCACCTTGATTGCAGGATCGAAAAGCCCAAGGGTGCTTCTGTTGATGTTTCCATCCATAGGGTTCGCGACGAAATACCGCTCGAGGAAGAAGCAGCATACAGCATTCCGAGGGAAATTGAGACCGAAGGAAAAGTAGACGCAGAAGAAATCCAAACAAATTGGCAACAGGAATATGCATGTGGCAGCGGGAAGATGCCAATTTTCAAGAGAGGCCAGGAGTTTTTCGTTCGGGGCACGAGACAGCTGAACATGGGCGCATTCGGTATCGTCTTGGTGAATGGACACCAGATGGTTGGCCAGGTAGTTTCTGACGGGCTTCGGCTCTATCAATTTAGTGAATCCTCATGGGTAGATGCGCATGGCGTGCCGTACAAGGTTGTCGCGGAGATCATTGGTGTTAGGGGTGATAAAATTGGAAAAGAGAGTAGTTTGGGCCATAGTTTGTAACCGACAATGCCGCTATTATATTCGTCGGGAAGCTCCCTTCAGGATATTCTTCACCAGAAATTCAAAAACAATTGCGGCAACATGAATTTTCTGATATACTAACAGTGTTTACCAGTTTATACAGTGGAAACTGCGCAATGACTGACGCTTAGCATTGCGTTGTAGAAGATAGGGGCAAACATAATGGACAACAGAAAAGAGCAGGAACGCGAAGAACTACACCGCACCATATGGGGCATCGCAAATGATCTGCGGGGGAGCGTAGACGGCTGGGATTTCAAGCAGTATGTCCTCGGCATGCTCTTCTACCGCTTTATATCCGAAAATTTCGCAAATTACATCAACGAGGGCGAACGCGAAGCCGGGAATCCCGGTTTCGATTACGCGCTTCTTTCCGATGAAAATGCAGAACAGGCACGCGCTGACTTGGTAGAGACGAAGGGCTTTTTCATCCTGCCTAGCCAGTTGTTCGCAAACGTCCGCAAGCGTGCGCCGCAGGATGAAAACCTGAACGAAACCCTCGAAGCGGTCTTTAATGCAATCGAAGCCTCGGCGCAAGGAGTCGGAAGTGAAGACGACTTCAAAGGGCTATTTGACGATCTGGACGTGAACAGCAACAAGCTGGGCGGCACCGTGGCCAAACGCAATGAAAAGCTGGTCAAGCTGATGAACGGCGTCGGCGATATGCGCCTGGGCGACTACAAAGACAACACAATCGACGCCTTCGGCGATGCCTATGAGTTTCTTATGACCATGTACGCCTCCAACGCGGGGAAGAGCGGCGGCGAATTCTTTACCCCGCAGGAGGTTTCGGAACTTCTGACCCGCATCGCCTTACACGGAAAAACAGAAGTCAATAAAGTATATGATCCAGCGTGCGGCAGCGGGTCGCTGCTTCTCAAGGCGGCGAAAATTCTTGGTAAAGAGAATGTCCGGCTGGGCTTTTTCGGGCAGGAAATCAACATCACCACTTACAACCTTTGTCGAATCAACATGTTCCTGCACGACATCGACTATGACAAGTTCGACATCGCCCACGGCGACACGCTCACCGAACCCGCCCATTGGGACGATGAGCCGTTTGAAGCCATTGTCTCCAATCCGCCCTATTCAATCAGGTGGGACGGTGACGCTAACGCGTTGATGATCAACGACCCGCGTTTTGCCCCGGCTGGCGTGCTCGCGCCCAAGAGCAAGGCCGACCTCGCCTTTATAATGCACAGCCTTTCGTGGCTGGCGACCAACGGCACAGCGGCCATCGTCTGTTTCCCCGGCGTGATGTATCGCGGCGGCGCGGAACAGAAAATCCGCAAGTACCTGATCGACAACAATTTCATCGAGTGCGTCATTCAGCTCCCCGCCAACCTGTTCTTCGGCACCAGCATCGCCACCTGTATTTTAGTGCTGAAAAAGTCTAAGACCGACAACAGCACTCTATTTATTGACGCGTCCGGTGAATGCATCAAGGTGACCAACAGCAATAAGCTGACAGAAGGGAATATCAGGGCGATTCTAGCGCTCTATACAAACCGCACGGATAAAGAGCATTTAGCCAGACTGGTTCTGAACAGTATGGTTGCGGAGCAGGATTATAACCTTTCTGTTTCAACCTACGTTGAGCAAGAGGCCTCGAGGGAAAAGATTGACATCCTGCGACTCAACACAGAGATTGAAGAAATCGTGGCGCGGGAACAGACGCTACGCGACGAAATCGCAAAGATCATCCGTTAAATTGAGGTGGAAGGCAATGCGGTTATCTGATGTATTGTCTAAACCATTAACAAGCGAGTTTAAGCAAATAGATGGTTTCTTGAGCAACGCCAAGCTAAATTGTGGAAAACAAAAGAAGATTGATGTTGGTGTGGTGGCTTTACCTTACTTCTGTATAAGTTGCGAGGATGACTTGACGTTCAATTCCAATGGCGAATTGTTTTGCATAGGCATCAATGATAGATTAATCAGTATAGACAGTGTGCTGAAATGCCCGCGTTGCGGAGCTTTTGTTCCAGTATGGTTTTTAGTGGAGAGCAAAGGTGAGGCTCATGCCTTGGCCCCAGAAGTGCGGGTGCTAAAACGAACTGAAAAACTTACGGAGAATGTTCAATTAAGCCGAGGCCAATATGGTGATTTTTCCGAATTACTAGAAAAAGCAGACAGAGCTTATCGCGATGAGCTAGGCGCTGGCGCAATCGTCTATTTGCGTAAGATTTTAGAGCTGGTGACGGAGCAAACTGCAGAAGCTGAAGAGATTGAAACAAAAAAAGCAAACGGCAGTCCCAAACCTTTTAAGGAAGTACTCGAAAGTGTAGATAAACGACGCAGAATCATTCCAAGAGAATTTTCGGACAATGGTTACAAATTGTTTGGAGAGTTGAGTGACGTGGTTCACAGTGACTATGATGAGCACTTAGGATTGAAGAAGTACGATACGCTCCGAAGGCTCGTTATTGGTGTACTTGACAATATAAAGATTAACAGAGAACTGCTGGAAGCAATCGGAACTCTAGGTTGGAATGCGGCTGAGGTGCCTCAGCATGAGTAAATTGGAAGAATTGATTCAGAGGTTCTGCCTGAATGGAGTTCCCTTTGTGCCTATTGGAGATTGCATTAAAAAGATCGACAATATGAAATGGAATTCTAATCAAGATAAAGAATATCAATATATTGATTTAACATCGGTGGACAGAGAGTCTCATAAAATAACTGGGACTCAAAGCATCAATGCTGAGTCAGCTCCAAGTCGTGCCCAGCAAATTGTGCAATCTGGTGACATTCTACTGGGTGCAACAAGACCGATGCTTAGAAGATATTGTTTGATCAGTGAAGAATATGACGGGCAAATCTGTAGCACCGGATTCTGTGTTATAAGAGCAAACACTAGCAAAGTCATGCAAAAATGGCTGTATCATCAAATTTCATCAAACGCCTTTTTTTCGTATGTCGAGAAGTATCAGAAAGGCGCAAGCTATCCAGCTATTTCTGACACTGATGTGAAGAATTTTTGCATCCCCCTCCCGCCATTGCCTGTGCAGCGCGAAATTGTCCGCATACTGGACAATTTCACGGAGCTTACAGCGGAGCTTACAGCGGAGCTTACAGCTCGCCAAAAGCAATATAAGTATTACAGCAAACTCGTGATTGGTAATCAAGCAAGAGTTGTAATGACCCGAATCGGTGATTTGGGTAGTTGGGTTAGTGGCGGGACTCCGTCAACTACAAAAAGAGAATTTTGGGATGGCGGTTCAATCCCCTGGGTAACGTCCAAAGATATGTCGCGGACAGTATTATCCAGCACACAAGATTGCATAACTGAGATAGCGATCAAGAATTCCCCGGCAAAGATTATCCCGAAAGGCTCAGTTGCAGTTGTTGTTCGTTCTGGAATCCTACGCCACACGCTTCCTATTGCGTATATACCATTTCAAACAGCTGTCAACCAAGATATCCGGGCGTTGATTCCAAAGAAAGATGTGCTTTCAAGGTACGTTGCATTCGCGCTATGTGCGTATCACGATGAATTGCTCAACAAAACAAAGAAGCAGGGAGGAACGGTTGAATCCATCGAAGTGCCAAGGTTTCTTGATTTTCAAATACCCCTGCCGCCCATTCGGGAACAAGAAAAGGTGATTTCCATCCTCGACCGCTTCGACGCGCTATGCAGCGATTTGTCCAGCGGCCTCCCCGCTGAGATCGAGGCGCGGCGCAAGCAATATGAATACTACCGGGACAAGCTGCTAACCTTCGAGGAGTTGGGCGCATGAGTACCTACAACATCG
>JAAYYW010000397.1 GCA_012515195.1 Leptolinea sp. | reverse complement strand
TGCTTGATTCTCGGTGGCTTTACGGCCGCACATCATGAAGCAAGGATTTCCTTATGGAATTAAATTTTGATCTGGCTGAAGACGAGTTCCCCATTTTTATGGCTGAAACGGATGAGCAATTACAGGTACTTGATGATGGCTTGATCCGTCTCGAACGCGAAGGTGAAGATATGGAGCTGCTGCAGGCTTTGTTTCGGGCAGCCCATACATTAAAGGGAACGGCCGGTATGATCGGGCATAAACGCATGGTTAATCTAACGCACTCCATGGAGACTGCTCTGGATTGCCTGCGAAAACACACGTTACCTGTTACAACGACACTGATTGATCTGTGCCTGGAAGCTACTGATGCTTTGCGAGCCCTTCGCGAGGAGGTTATCACGCGAACGGAATCGGTTGTTGAAGTAGATCTCTTAACTGACCGGTTTTCAGCTCTTGTGTTGGCCGGTGGAAACCCGCCTACAAAGGAACCACCTTCCAAACCAGCGAAACCTGCCGCCGAGGTATCTGCCAGTCCGGGTGCTCAGCAAAAAACCGGGAGTGTCAAAGGGAAAAAGGCCGGTGGTTACACCATACGGGTGGAAATATCACAAAATAGTATTGCCTCAGCTGCCCGGGCTTTTCAGGTAATGATGGAATTGCAGGGATTGGGAACAATTGAACAAATGGCTCCCACTCAGGAAGAGATAGAAACCTCGAAACCAGTCCACAGTATGATTGTGGACCTTAAAACCACAAAAGATGAGAGCGAAATTCTCAAGGCGTTTGAAACACTGTCCGAACTGGAAAAGGTGGAGATTTTGCCATTGGGGAGTATTGAAACTAAGGCAACCGATGAACCCAAACCGGTTGTTCAGGAGGTGACAGTTGCCCCGGCTGTTGTGCCTCAATCACCTCCTGGTAGGCCAACAGGTGCCTCAGACTCCCAGGCCAATATCGCCCCAAAACAGAGTGGTGGACCGGTTGCTGTGGAAAAAACCGTCCGTACCAGCGTGGAACGCCTGGATAACCTGATGAATCTTGTCGGTGAATTGATCACCGACCGGAACCGTTTATATCAGATCCGTGGCACGCTGGAATCATCAATCCGAAATAGCAATCAATTGGATGTCTTATCTGACACGATAACGCACGTCGGCCGCATTACAGACCAATTACAAATGGAAGTAATGGGTATTCGTATGCTGCCGGTTTCAAACACGTTTAATAAATTCCCGCGCATGGTACGCGACCTTTCAGCCAAGTTAAACAAAAAGATTGACCTGACAATTGAAGGAGAGAATACCGAACTGGACAGATCAGTTATCGAAGAGATTAATGATCCATTAATTCATCTTATCCGCAACTCTGTTGATCATGGTATTGAAACGGCTGAAGAACGATTGAAAGCTGGAAAACCAGAACGTGCCCAGATAAAGCTGACAGCTCGCCATGAGCAGGGCCGGATCATTCTTACCGTTGAAGATGACGGCAAAGGAATTGATCCTCAGAAGATCAGAGCCGTTGCAGTTGGCAAAGGAGTAATCAGCGAAGCGGATGCGAATGCCCTGCACGATGATGAAGCGATCAATCTTATCTTCTCATCAGGTTTTTCGACGGCCAGAGTTGTTAATGATGTGTCGGGGAGAGGTGTCGGATTGGATATTGTGCGCAACAATATTCAACGGCTTAATGGCACGGTGATGGTGGAAACCGAGATGGGGGAAGGCACCCGATTCATGGTGACTTTACCGCTAACGCTGGCTATTGTGCCAACCTTGCTGGTCCAGATTGGCACAAACACACTTGCAATACCATTGGTAACCGTTCTTGAAACCCTGCGCATCTCAATAAATGATATCCAAACAGTTAATTCAAAGCCTGTTATACGTTTGCGAGATAAAGTTCTTCAATTGCTTGAGATGGGAGAGGCTTTTGGATACAAGTCCATGCGAGATGAACAGGACTTCCGCTATGTGGTTGTGGTTGGGATGGGCAAACAACAGATGGGGCTCGCTGTTGATCGGTTGTTAGGCCAGGAAGAGGTAGTTGTAAAATCGCTCGGCACCATAATCGGTGAAGTTAGTGGCATAACCAGTGCCGCCATTTTGGGTGATGGGTCTGTTATTTTAATTGTCGATGTTCAGGATTTGTTCCAGATATCAAGTCAAAAGACCGCTGGGAACAAGAAGGAGAATGCCGCATAATGAGCTCAGATAACCGAAAAGTGGATGAAAAGCTCCTGGCGAAGATGCGAATTTCGCCGCAAAGGGGTTTTCCAATTCAGCACAGGGTCTGTCAAAAATGATCGGGCAGGAATTAAGTGTCCACTCTCCCGATGTTGATGTGGTTCCGCTTTCTGCTATTGCTGATATCCTGGGTGGGCCAGAAAACGATGCTGTTGGTGTTTATCTTCGTGTGGATGGCGAATTAACCGGTCAGATTATGATGGTTATTTCTTACCAGCAAGCCCTTGAATTTTGCGATATGGTGCTTGATCAGCCTTCGGGTACAACCCAGGAGTTTGGACGGATGGAGCGCTCTGCGCTTTCAGAAATCGGAAATTTGACCGGTACGTTCTTCCTGAATGCCATTTACGAGATCACTCGCCTGTCTTCACACCCCAGTCCGCCTGCGGTTATGGTGGATATGGTGGGTTCGATTCTTGATGTGGTTATTGCCACCATGGGGACTATTTCAGATCATATTCTGATGTTTAAAGCCGCGTTCCAGATCGGTGACAGGAAAATCCAGGCAGATTTCTGGATCATCCCGGATCCTGCGACTCTTGAAAAATTAACAATCGCGGAGATGACTGAATCATGAGTGGATCAATGTCCTCTGTAGGCCTGGGGGAATATTTTGTCAGCCACGATCCCATGGATGTGCTGATTGCATTTGGCCTTGGGTCGTGTCTTGGTATTGGTATGTATGATCCTGTTGCCCGCGTGGGAGGACTTATTCATGTTGTATTGCCGGAACAGAAAGCCGGGAACGATTCCAACCCGGCGAAGTTTGTTGATTCTGGTATCCCCTTACTATTAAAAAAATTGCAGGCAGAAGGTGCGGTTGAATCACGTCTGGTTATAAAAATGGCCGGTGGGGCCAACATGCTTGTTTCTCCTGGTCTTTCAGGGACCTTTGATATTGGTACCCGGAATATACAAATGGCTCACCAGACCTTAAAAAATTTACATTTGAAATTACACACAGAAGAAGTTGGTGGGCAGGTTGGAAGGACAGTCCGGTTGTATGTTGCAGATGGCCGAATGACGGTCCGCATGATGGGTTCCCAGGAACGCGACCTGGGAGCTGTACAAAAATAAACAGCAAAAAGGAGCTGTAGAATGACAAAAGTACTTGTAGTGGATGATGCTGAATTCCTTCGAGTTCGTATCACTAAGATGCTGGCCGGTGAAGGTTACGAGGTGGAAGAGGCAGAAAATGGAGCCCGGGCGCTGGAAATTTACCAGAAGAATAAGCCGGATGTTGTTTTGATGGATATCACAATGCCTGAAATGGACGGTTTAACCGCCCTGAAAAGCATCCGTGGTATTGATCCGAATGCCCGGATTATCATGCTAACTGCGTTGGGGCAAGAATCTGTTGTTATGGAAGCTGTAAAAGCCGGTGCAAAAGATTTTGTCGTAAAGCCTTACGACAGTGATCGGGTGTTGCAGGCGATTAACAAAGCTATCAAGTAGCCATATGGAAACCCCGGTCCCCGTAAAAAATCCTGTCAAGGTTCTGGTGGTGGATGATTCCGCTTTTATGCGATTCACGATCACCAAACACCTGAACGAATTTCCGGGAATCACTGTCCTCGGGGCGGCAAAGGACGGGCAAGAAGCTCTTGAATTGATCCCCAAGCTCAAACCGGATGTGGTTACTCTGGATGTGGAAATGCCACGTCTGGACGGATTATCAACACTCCGGGAGATCATGTCGCGTCATCCTTTGCCAGTTGTCATGCTCTCAAGTTTGACATCTGAAGGCACACTGGAGACGGTAAGGGCATTAACTCTGGGTGCGGTCGACTTTGTAGCCAAACCTGATAATAAAGCCAATATGGCTTCCATATTGGAAGATGTGGGTAATAAGGTTTTGCGTGCCGCTTCTGCCAAAGTCTGGCAGACACCCATCAAAGGCTCATTCATTGAGACCCTTCCGACGGTAAATGCGGCTGCCAAAAAGGTGCGAGGTTTAAAAAGCCAGGATAAAGTTGTTGTTATTGGATCTTCAACCGGCGGACCGAGAGCTTTGAATACGGTAGTCCCAATGTTGAATGCAAATATCGCGGCGGCTTTTGTTATTGTTCAACACATGCCGGCCGGCTTTACACGTTCCCTGTCTGATCGTTTAAACAGTACAAGCAATTTGTTTGTAAAAGAAGCACAACCAGATGACCGCCTGGAAGCAGGGAAAGTCCTGTTAGCGCCAGGTGGTTTTCACATGATCTTCAATGAAAACGAGAAAGTCTCTCTGAATCAAAATCCCACTGTCCATGGGGTCAGGCCTGCTGTTGATGTAACCCTGCTGTCAATTGCCAAGTTGTACGGCCCCCGGGTTATTACAGCGATCCTCACCGGAATGGGAAATGATGGAACTAATGCCGCGTTACTGGTGCATAATTCCGGCGGCTGGGTCATTTCTGAAGCCGAAGAGACGTGCGTAGTTTATGGAATGCCTCGTTCTGTATTCGAGGCAGGAGCATCGGATGAAGTCGTCCCATTGGACCGGATTGCTGGAGCGATAGAAAAGGCTGTGGGAAGGTAATATGGAACTGGAAGAGTATCAACGCATAAAATCGATCGTCAAGTCTCATATCGGGATCGATCTTGAGCATTATAAAGATGAGCAGATGCGCCGACGGTTGGATTCCTGGCTTATTCGGTCGGGACTACGTACCTGGGAAGATTATTTTGCAAAAATTAAAGTTGACAAAGATGAATTACTTAAATTTCGGAATTATTTAACAATTAATGTGACTGAATTTTTTCGCGATACGGAACGTTGGAAGTACTTGCAGACCAATATTCTGCCTATGCTAATTCGTGAATCACCCCAACGCCCCGGAATGCGCATCTGGAGCGCTGGTTGCTCCATTGGCGCTGAACCTTTTACCCTGGCTATGATCCTCGAGGAATTAACACCGACAAGAAAGCACCATATTCTGGGGACTGACCTGGATAAAGGCGCTATTGCTCGAGCCTCTTCTGGAGGTGGTTTTATTCAAGAGGAAATCCGGGGATTGAGCTCGAAGCAAAGGGAAACCTATTTCAAACCAGGTGGCCCGCCATTCTTTGTTGTCGATTCATTAATCAAGAAAATTACATTTCGTGAACAAAATATGATTTCGGATACCTTTGACACCGATTTCGATTTGATCGTTTGCCGGAATGTTGTCATCTATTTTACAAGTACAACGAAGGAGCTGTTATACAAAAAATTTGCCGCCTCTTTGCGAAAAGGAGGCATCCTGTTCATCGGTGGGACAGAGATCATCCCACATCCACAGGATTACGGCTTAAAAAGTATCGGGATCTCTTTTTATCAGAAGCTTTAATCTATTGAGAAATATGGGAGATTGACCCATGGCAAATGTGAAATTCATGAATCCTTTTGTGGAAGCAGCCGCTGATGTGTTGAACAAAGAAGTTCAACTTAAAGTGGAACGGGGCGATTTAAGCCTTCAAAAGTCAGCCATGACATCTGATGAGATCACTGTATTGTTGAGTCTTGTTGGGCAGGTTCAGGGCGTCGTATTGTATGGCCTTTCCCAGGAGACAGGGCTGAAGCTCGTTTCGAAAATGATGGGGCAGGAGTTTTCTGAGTTTGATAACCTTGCCCAGAGCGGAATAGCCGAATTGGGTAATGTGATCACTGGAAGTGCGACCGTAAAATTAAGCAAAGAGGGATTTGCCTCCGAAATATCTCCGCCAACCCTTATCCAGGGTCAGGGGATCCAAATTTCGACCCTGGATTTTCCCCGGGTTGTTGTCCAGTTGAAGACCGAAATGGGTGATATTACTGTCCATCTTGCCCTTCGTGAAACCCCTGCGGGTAACGAAACCGGTAAGAACTTCGTGCCCATTTCAATTCAAATGCAATAGGAAAGGAGAAGCAGATGAAAGTACAATACCTGGTTCCATTTGTGGAAGCAGCTTATGAAGTTCTAAAAGCAGAAGCGA
>JAAYYW010000396.1 GCA_012515195.1 Leptolinea sp. | reverse complement strand
GAGAACACAATCCTTGTTATCGGGTCACACGATATGACCCTCGATCTTCTTGCGCAGTACTTAACCCATCATGGCCGGCGTCTGGCATCAGTGCATGTAGGCAGTCAGGGCGGTTTGATCTCACTCAATCGCGGTGAAACACATCTGGCCGGTTCACATCTGCTGGACCCGGAAACAGGTGAATACAATTTGTCGTATATCCGGGATTATTGCAAAGATGTACCGGTATCTGTCTTTGGATGGGTTGGTCGTAAACAAGGGCTTCTTGTGCAAAAAGGGAACCCCAAAAACCTGCAATCCCTAAAAGACCTGACTCGGAAAGAGATAACCTATGTGAACCGTCAACGCGGCGCCGGTACCCGCGTTCTATTGGATTACCAATTATCATTGTTGGGATTGGAGCCCGAATCGATCTCAGGTTACAAGCATGAAGAGTTCACCCACCTTGCTGTTGCAGCCGCCATAAGTTCAGGTAGAAGTGACTGCGGCCTTGGGGTTGCCGCAGCGGCAAAAGCATTAGACCTCGATTTTGTCCCGTTATATGATGAATCCTATCAACTGGTCATACCAAGAGCTTTTGTTGATTCAGACCTGCTCGATCCACTTTTTACAATAGCCCGGGACAAAAAATTTCAACAGGCTATTTTGGGTCTGCCCGGATATGATGTTTCACATATGGGTGAATTCATAGCCAATGTAGGTTAGTTTAGGAGGTTTTTTTTACTCAATGCCACCACAATCCGGGCAATCCGGGCGCCGGTTCATGGTAACTGTTTCAAAAGACATGTTCTCCCCATCGAAGAATAAAAGCCGGCCTTTCAACACATCCCCTACTCCGGTAATGAATTTCAAGGCTTCCATAGCCTGCAAAGATCCAATGATTCCTGTAGTTGCTCCCATGATCGGTAGTTCCGATTTTGGAGGAACCGTTGGAACAAAACAGCGCAGGCAGGGTGTTTCATATGGTTTGATAAATGTGATTTGTCCTGCCAATCCAGAAACGGCTCCGTGTATAAACGGGATTCCATGATTCAGGCAATAGGAATTCACCAGGAAACGTGTGTCATAATTATCCAGGCAATCGATGATCATGTCAGGCATTCCGATCAAGCTTTGAACATTCTCTTCCGTGAGACAAGCAGAAACACCGGTTATCGATATCGATGGATTAATCTCCCGTAGAGTACATTCTGCGGAAGTAGCTTTACTAATTCCCAACCGATTATCTGCATGAAGGATTTGCCTGTTCAGGTTGGAAAGCTCCACCCGGTCGTCATCGCAAATCCGAATATCTCCAACTCCGGCTGATGCAAGGTATAAGGCAACAGAACTTCCCAAACCACCAGCTCCGATAATGAAAATCTTGCTGTTCTTTATTTTCTGTTGACCTTTTTCACCCCAGCCTTGAATTATCATCTGCCGCTGGTATCGAACCAAATCATACTCGGTCAGTTTTGAGACCATATTTTGTTTGACCCCTTAATCCAGATTATGGACAGCGGATAAATCCCTGTGCCCACATACAACCACCGCAAGTAAGATCAGTGTTGCCCATACAGTCGCGAATGTTTTCTTCAGAGAGTTCACATCCATCACAGAATGTGCATGGAGAGAACTGGAATCTTTGCAAACGATCGCGCAGTTCTACATATTCCCGACTATTCCATATTCCCAGTAATCCATTCTCGCGGATATTACCCAGAATGTAATTGTTCGTTTTCCTCATCTGTTGTCTGTAGATATATTGATTAGTATGCAGCAATGGGAGACAGGGCGCAACATTACCATCCCATCGAACGGATAGACTTCCCTGTTCTACAAATGGACAAGTATCCAAAGCGCGGTTTAGCTCGTATCCAGCTACCTCAAGACGGAATTTCCGACTGTAAACATAAGCCAGCACATCTTTTGTGAGATCGTTCCAATCCATTCGCGCGATATTTACCAGCGGGACAGATGTGTTTTGCCTGCCGACCATATTTTGCATGGATCGTTTATAGAGAGTCTGATCGTTCAACTCCTGGGTATGAGGCAGCACATTGCTGATCGAGAACCGTGTTGCCCCCACTTCGATACCCAGTTTTATAACTTCCGGTAGGTCTTTGATATTCTTTTCCATTGCCACAAATGCTATCCCTAAATTAGGAAGAGAGTTGTCGATATCTGTGGCTTTATGCCGGATATAGCGTAATTTTTTAAGGTTGTCCAACACCACTGGCAGAGATGAACCGAGACGAACGTCCACATAGCTTTCGGGTGAAGCCCCATCCAGTGAAACCCATAACAGATCCATTCCAGCGCGAATTAACTGCAAGGAACGCTCTTCTGTGAGAAGCAACCCATTTGAGATCAATTCAACCCTGGCGCCAATAGCTTTGAAGCGTTTGACCATTTCGATAATTTTCGGGTGGATCAAGGGCTCCCCGTATCCGCCAAAGAAAACAGTCGGTTTAACCGCCATCTGATTGACCTCTGAGAAAATGACCTCAAAGGTTTGATCACTCATCATTCCGGAGGGTTCATCCCACACATTTCGCATGCAGGTTTGACAGTCCAGATTGCACATGTTTGTGACTTCTATATACACCTTGGCAAGATGAGATACCGGCCTTATTACGCGCACTTCGTTGTTACCTTCATCAATATAAACATCCGCGCCGGGTGATAATCCAAACTTTGAAGCTATTTCAGGAGGTAGGATCAGTCGACCTTTTTGATCTACCTGTGCTTTTACCAATAATTGATTTTTCATTTATTTCAACCGCCTATTTCTGCCATGTGACGGGTTTTTGGATAATGTTGGGAAGAGATTTCGTGCCCTTTCGGTTTTAAAGAGACTGCTTTCAATATCATGGGCACCAAATCTTCTCCGTTCTTCAGGCTTTCCTTAATATCAATTTCCCGGTCCAAGAGCAGGCATGGCCGGAGAAAACCATCAGAGGTCAGGCGTAACCGGTTGCAACTAGCGCAGAAATGCTCGCCAATGGGTGAGATGAAGCCTATCATTCCAATTCCACCTGGAATGCGATACATCCGGGCCGGACCATTGCCTGCTTTTGTTACATCAGGTTCAAGATTGAGTTCAGAAAGATGGGATAGCATTTCCTGTTTGGAGATAAACCTATCTGGAGCAAGGGGAAACCCGTCTCCCCAGGATTCCATATTTCCTACAGGCATCAACTCTATAAACCGAATATGCCATGGTTTTTTTAATGATAGGGAAGCCAGGCTTACCAACTCATCATCATTCAAACCTTTTACAACAACAGCGTTAATTTTTATCGGAGTGAGTCCGGCTTCTTCCGCTGCGGCAATTCCTTCCCAAACCATGTCAAACGAACCTCCGCGGGTAATCCGGAAGAATTTGGCTTTATCCAATGTATCAAGACTGATATTGACCCGCTTTAATCCCGCCCTGGCAAGTGGCAGGGCTAATCTGTTAAGCAATATCCCATTCGTTGTAAGGCTGATCTCTTCCATTCCGGGGATGGCTGCCAGGCGCTCAATAATTTCCACGATATCAGGCCGTATCAGTGGTTCGCCCCCTGTCAAACGGACTTGTTTGATTCCGCAACGGACACCCGCTTCGGCAACTTTCGCGATATCTTCAGCGGATAGAGCAAAGGATTTGACCAGGTCACAAGGGTCATCTATGGCTCTGCAATAGATACAACGCAAATTACAGCCATCGGTTACCGATATCCG
>JAAYYW010000046.1 GCA_012515195.1 Leptolinea sp. | reverse complement strand
CAAAGTGTCTGCGGACACTTTGTCGATTAGGAGGAACGGGCATTTTCCCTTGGTCACTATGTTCCCGGTCAGGGAAAATGCGCGGAATGAATTGCTTCGCAATTCGCCCCGCACGCCCGGCAGAGCCGTGCGATACGATTTCACTCAGAGGGCTGTGCCCTCTGAAACTCCCCTTTGATATAGTTTGTCTTCATTCTGACCGCCCCTGATGGGGCGGTTTTTACATTGACTTCATCAAGAATAGCCCGTACAATGAACGCGAAACAAAATCAAAGTGGATAAGGGTTCGACTCTTTCAAAGACACGAAGCCACGCCAGTAACAACCTGTTCTTACACGACGAAAAAACCAATATAATCAAGGAGAAATGCTATGAAAAAGTCTAGACTCTGTTGCTTGTTCCTGGCAGGGCTGCTGGCCGTGGGGTTGCTGCTGCCGGGGGCATGGCCTGCCCAGGCCAATACCGGCATCTTTGACGTGCAGGCTAGTCTAAGCGCCAGTCAAGTCCATGTGGGGGAAACCATCACGCTGGACTTCACCATCACAGGGGGTACGCCGCCATACGATTTGTCTCTACTCGCGTTCGCTGATGGCATGCAGGTGACAGATGACCATCGACAAAACTCCGATGGCAAAGGCTCTTATTCATTCTTTCCGAAGTTTGGCAGCAATGGTCACGTGATGATATGGATAGCTGATGCCGATGGGGAAGAAGGTTACTATGATTCCGAATCATTCCAGATTGTAGATCCGGACCCTAAACCCCCGATCAGCGTGGAAAGCCTTACCTTGGACAAACCAAGCGTGGCGGTGGGGGAATCCATCAAGGCCAGCTGGACGATTGCTGGCGGAAGCCCTCCCTATGCAATCGAGGCCACATGGCTTGTTTTTGAAGATGAAGAATTCGAAAACCAGATTCGGTTCCCTGCCGTATTGGCTGGTGACAGTTCGATATTTACACCGAGCGTCGGTTTGTTTGGTGGTTTTTCATTGAGCATATCAGATCAAGTGGGTCGTTATCACCATACTTATTGGGGGGAAAATCAATTTACCATCACAGGAAGCAAGCCGGTGGAACCGCTTTCCTGCGACATTGTGCTCAGCAGCGCAACTATAGCTGTGGGGGAAGAAATAACAGCCACCATCACACCCTCGGGCGGAACGCCACCATATGAATACTTCGGGATTTGGTATGTTACGGAAGAAAATGGTCAGGAGCACCATATGTTTTCGAGCACAAACCAGTTCACGCCCAAATTTGGCGCACAAGGCAGATACAGTTTGAATGTTACGGATGCTCTTGGACGGGAAGCGTGGTTTGATTCCCCTGAGTTTACGATTACTGGCGCTGAAACGGTCGAACCGATGTCTGCCAAAATAACTGTCAGTCCTTCGAGCATTCAGGTTGGAGAGACAATTCATGCGGAGTGGAGCGTGTCAGGCGGGAAACAGCCGCTTTCGGTTGAATATAGTTGGAGCGTCAAGGAAAACGATGGCTACAGATTTACAACACCCAGACAACCGACATCCGTTCAAGACAACACATCCTACACCCCCATGGCGGGTGCGGAAGCACGTTTGTTTCTGTCATATCACGATGCAGATGGCAGAGGGGGCTACCAGGAATCAAATCCTGTTAAAATCATTGGCGCCGAGGTGGCAACGCCCATCACCATGACATCAAACTTGAGCGCAGAGACAGTCAGCCAATTTGACGAGGTGGTGGCAAGCTGCAAGGACATCTCTGGCGGGAAAGCGCCTTATACCATCAGTTTTTCCTGGTCGAACACGGATGGGATCCTTTTTGAGGAAACAGCTGAACAAGAATCCCGCTATACCCCTGAAGAACCAGGATATATCTATTGCACCATCAGCGTGAAAGACGATGCGGGACGCTATGCCAAAAGTTATCTGGGTTTCTCAGTCACGCCGCTTCCGCCGCTGCCGGGCGATGCAAACCTTGATAAGGAAGTGACGGTGGACGATCTGGTTTGTGTGATTGAATACATCCTTTTCGGAACCCCCTGCAAATCCATGGAGAATGCCAATGCGGACGGCGAAGGTGAAGTTGACCTGAAGGACTTGATGAAGATTGTGCAAATCATTCAAAGCCAATAAGCTGTCAGCATCCATCGGGCTAATCTGTGGATGCCCAGTCTGTCACCGCCCCTGCCAGCCTGTGCCGGCAGGGGCTTTTTGTGCAATTTGGAGGATTCTATACCAAACGAATGAATAAACGCACTCATGAGCCGAGTAATTTTTTGTCTCCGCTAAGCTGAGAGAAGGAGGCGTAGCCTCGTCGGGACTCCCTGTACTCCCTTTCCACCGTGCAAGCACGGCGGAGGCGTCCGCTTCGGGTTCCCTCCTCTCGCTTGAAAGCCTGCTTTCAAGCGGAAGGAAGGGTTCCGGAACGCAGTGCGCTGGCGAGCTTGCCTCGGCAGCAAACGTAGTGAAGTGAATCCTGACGCAGGGCCGGCTCGTGGAAGCGTTTATGATTGAGTTTGGTATCATGGCACATAATTGACATCAAAATTGGGATTGGTTACACTCCGGGAT
>JAAYYW010000395.1 GCA_012515195.1 Leptolinea sp. | reverse complement strand
CCAACTTGGAAAACTCCAGAAATATGTCAAAAAACGACTACCCGTTATTACTCAGCCGGTTCTTGCTTTTCAAGGGTTGGAAGATGAAACCATTGATATCCAAAGCAGCCGTGTCGTAATCAATTCAATCCGGTCAAAAGTTAAAGAGTTAATAGAAATTGAAAATGGACAACATTGCGTTCTTCTTGATGCAAAGCGGGAAGCAGTCTACGCTAAAACAATCGAGTTTATTGCCACCGCCAAAAATTGATTTACTCTTTTTGAAAACCCTTTAATTGTTCGGGGTTATAATTTATATATTGTCATCAAAAGGAGATTTCATGACACAGGGAACCCGCCCACCCGGAAAAACAACTATAGCACCTGAGGTATTGATCTCGATTGCCCGCCTGACAGCATTGAGCGTTCCAGGTGTAAGAAGACTATCCTTGGCTCAAAATGATCTTAACCGTATTATTCGTCGTGGAGAAAATGAAGGTGTTGTGATAAAAGTACAGGATGATACGGTTTACGCCGACATTCATGTTATTCTTAATCGCGATGTCAATGTCCGTGATGTCAGCCGCAGCATCCAAACACAGGTCGCGCGCGCTTTTTCTGAAATGGTTGGTATGGAAGTTGGAAAAGTGAACATTCATATCGAGGATATTGATTTTAGCGCTGTCAGTGAGTCTTGAACCTATGAAATCACGCACCAAGGCCCGAAGTATCGCCTTGCAAGTCCTTTACGAACAAGATATGACAACACATCAACCAGGCACTGTTTTTATGGAACGACTGGCTGATGAACCTTTGGATGAGACTCTTTCTGAGTTTTCCCGTCAGATCATATTTGGTGTTTTACCTATAATAAAAGAACTGGATGATTACATTTCTCAGCATGCGCCTGAATGGCCATTAGATCAGGTTGCTGTTATTGACCGGAATATTATCCGGATTGCCATGTGGGAATTTGCTGTTCAGCAGTGCACTCCGGTAAAAGTAGCCATTAATGAAGCCATTGAATTAGCCAAGTACTATGGGTCTGATTCCACACCCAGATTTGTTAACGGAGTATTAGGCGCACTGGCAAACCGTTCTAATGAAATTCACCAGGCATTCGCGTCCATAATCAAAGCAAAAACCGGATAATCCCTACCCTCGCATGTCTTTTTCATCTTCGCTATTACAGACACGTAGGATTATTTTCACCGTTCTTTTTGGTGGATTTTTGTTCTCGTCATGTATCGAGAAAAATGAAACCGCCCGGATTGAGAAGATCATGCAAAATCATCCTGATGTTCTAGCCGGGTTTCAGGTCGAAATAAAAGAACCACTTCCAGATGGAACTCAACTCTTCCTTGAATGGGTAGATCCACTATCCTCCTATGAACTTACTCCAGAGTATATCCCCATGATCTCCGTGGACAACAAGCACTTTTCTCTTGATGTCCCTGTCAAAAAGGGGCAACTCCTTCAATATCGATATGTGGCCATGGGGACGAGTACGATGGAAGAAATATCCATTGATGGAAAGCCGTTGCCTTCACGTTTTTTCTATATCACCGACCATTCGCAAATCCAGGATAGCGTTTTGGGATTCTCAAGTTCATCTCTGAAAAATGCTACCAATGTTGGAATAATCGAGGGATTTATACATCTGAAAGGAAACGGCCATCCGGCAAAGGGGTTGATTATCTCTTCGGCTGGTCTCTCAGCTACAACGAATGCTGATGGCAAATTTCGGTTAGCAGGCATTCCAACCGGAACCCAGAACATAACAGTTTTCAGCCCGGATGGTTCTGTCGAACCATTACAACAACAGGCTGTGATCGCTGAAAACATCATCACACCAGTAAATGTGAGTTTAGCTGCCAGAGAAATGGTAAACGTGACTTTCCTGGTTAACGTCCCGCGCGATACCCCAAAGTCAGCTGAGTTAAAAATTTTTGGCAACCTATCTCAGTTGGGAAACTCCTATGCCGGACTATTCGGAGGGTCAAATATCACCTCCAACTTGACTCCAATTCTTTCCCGGCAATCAAATAACACATATTTTGGCGTAATTCAGGTTCCGGCCGGAACAGAACTTCGCTACTTATATTCTTTGGGAGATACATTCTGGAACCGGGAATTGGATGAAAACAATGGTTTATTTGAACGGACAGTTTTTATCGGCAAAGAAGATATGGAATTTGAGGATAAGATCGCATCATGGGGTGTAGACAACAAGAATCCAATTCATTTCCTGTTCGTTCCACCCACTTCAACCTTGCCCACAGATTTGATTCAAATCCAGTTCAATGTGTACAGTTGGATGGAACCAATCGAAATGCGGCCTATGGGAGATGGATCGTATGAATTTATACTTTTCAATCCCCTAAATTTCTCTACATCTGTCGAATATCGCTTTTGCCGGTCTCATATGTGCGGGTTGGTCGAAAAAGATACCAATTCACATATCCATACGTCGTTCAAATCAGGAGATTCTAACCTTACCAGCGTATCAAGCGGCCAGGAATGGGTTGGTTGGAATCCCATCGAAGAACCAACGATTGTAACAACAGAGGATACTGAAGCAAGACACACCGGGTTTAACACCGTAGTTGAATTGGCCGATACATTTCGCCCCGGGTGGATGGTCTACATCGCTCACACAATGGATGCGATTGTTGGACTAAATGCCAATACAGTGATCATTCCTGTTACACAGACT
>JAAYYW010000394.1 GCA_012515195.1 Leptolinea sp. | reverse complement strand
TGGCATCTGGATTCTGTTCTATATGTTCTAAAAGAATAAGATCTCTAGCGGGGTCGGGGATAAGTCCCATAGCGCCGTCCTAAATTCAGCCGTTGAATTATAAAACGGATGGCACTCCCGGTCAAGACTAGATTTTTTATTGGCTTCAAATAACAGAATTAGCGGCAAACGCGGTTGTCATCGCATTCCGGCAAGTGGACTGGACAGTTCCATTCCGCAGCTGGTGATCGCAAGTAAACTACATCATCCACAAGTAGCGCCAGCCAATCGTTATTGTATTTACTCGTACAACCTATTGCCATAACATCGGATCCGTTGGGCAAACTCTCAGGAGATTTTTGGATAGGCAGCACCCCTGTTACACTGAATGAAGGTCCAATGATATCCATAACCAATCGGGGGAATTTTTGAACGCGAAAAGCAGAGAACTTATCTGGTTCTCCTTTATCCTGAGGATAGAAGCGTGGATACAACCCCATCCCGCGATAGGCAACTGAATCAGGTAATAGTAAGAAACTTTCAAGTCTATCCCTTGAGATACCCAGATCATCTAACAACCCGCGCTCTGACAGATAGCTCGCAGTTTGATTTTTTTCAACAGGTTCATACCTTCGTGGAATCAGGTTATTTAATAAGACAGGAACCGATCCGGTCAACATAAATACTGTGATTACACCAACGATCCATCGTATATTATTCTTGCCTATGTCATTACGGGATTGGGAATCGAGAACCGGGAACGGCAATTTACATCCGTACCATTTGCTTCCCCAATAAATGATATGCGCAAGTCCGATCGCAAAATATAAAATGGCAACCCAATCTGCAGGAATGATGTACCTTCCACCAGAAGTACGAACGGCTGCCGTAGCCAAGCTGTAAGAAATCAGAAAACCTGCTGGCACCAATCCTGATACACCTGATCGCGAGCACCCTGCTGCCATTCCCAGTGACAAAACAAGCAATGATGCGCCCAGAATGAGTGATCGTTCTGTCGTTAGTCGACCATCCCAATCCGAGCTCCAGAAGGAATCCGGATCTTTTAGTGTTCCTTCCAGCGAGTTCAAGGCTAGCGTTGTCGGAAAAATAGCTGCGCTATCAATCAAATTATGGAAGAAATGCCCGGAAACATATCGGGCGATTCCGCTTATTCGAATCCATGTCCGGTTCGATGGTTCATCATCATTCACAGAAGGGCCTGGAGGTGTTGCGGATGGAGCTTGCTCAGGTTCACTGGAATTATTCACTGCTTCTGGTATCAATGGTTTATTTAGTGCGTGAAACGTGCGTTGTTTGAGTATCACACCATCAATTGTCGGAATAAAGAAAATGAATTTATTGCTTCTTATATGTGATTGAATCATCCAGGGCAGCATTGATGCCAGGAACATGGAAAAGAATATCAGGGAGTTAATTACAGCTTTTTTCCAATGTTTCCAGCAAAACGCGAATATCCCCACCACAGCCATAGGCATGACAAGAATGGGATTTAGGCGGGTCAATGATGCCAACCCCAGGAATCCACCTGCCACCATAAGGTAAACATGTGAATTCTTATTTTCCATCCAGCGCGTTAGAAAGTAAACGAATAGGACAAGCAACAACCCGGCCAAGGATTCGCTCATCAACAAACGAGTATTGGTGGACAGAACCCAGAGAGTTCCCTGAATGTTGTTCACTTCCCTCAATATGAACAAAACCGCAACCAGAAGTCCTGCCAACCGTGAGTGAATTCGGCTTCCAAGAAGGTACAAAATGGCAGGAAATAACGCGATAACCGCCACCTGAAAACCAACAACAGCACCCATCCGATTCCCAACAATCATGTGAATGACAGACAGAAACGCTATGTAGATGGGCTTATCCAAATAAATATCGTTTCCAATCCCTTCACCTATTACAGCTTTCATAGCTTCTCTATCATATAGAACTGAATCAGAGAACGGATACATCTCATGGTTGGGTGGATACGGACCGGGCGCAAAAAAACTTTTTGGCATATTCACACCAGTCCAGATAAGAACCGCTGCTCCCCAAAGTAGCAGGCAGAAAACTATATCTGGTAATACTTTTTGAAAAACAAAATTTTGGTTGTTTAGGAAAAACCCCCATCTCGACAGGA
>JAAYYW010000393.1 GCA_012515195.1 Leptolinea sp. | reverse complement strand
GCCTTAGTTGGTGTGAGCGATTATGCCCAGGAACAATTATCCGATGTGGTATTTGTTGAAGTAATTGTCACCGTTGGTGATTCTGTTTCTAAAGGATCGACAGCCGCAACAATTGAATCCGTTAAGGCCGCCGCCGATGTCAATCTACCGGTATCAGGAAAAGTGATTGCTGTCAACGAAGATTTACCAAGCACACCGGAACTGGTGAACAGTGATCCATATGGAAAAGCCTGGATGCTGAAAATTGAGTTATCAGACCCATCAGAGCTGGATGGATTAATGAGCGCGGCAGATTATAAGAAGTTCCTGCAAGATCGGAGTCATTAATGTTCACCCCGCATACCAATTCCGAACGGGATGAGATGCTCCGAGCGGTTGGTGTTCGATCAATTGATGATCTTTTCAAGGCTGTTCCAGAAAAATACCGATACCCGGAGTTAGATCTGCCGGCCAAACGGACAGAAATGGAAATTACAGCTGAAATGGGTGATCTGTCCGCGGGAAATGGGTCCGTCAAGGAAATGATGTGTTTTCTTGGCGCAGGCGCCTACAATCATTACATACCATCGGCAGTGGATGCCATAATCAGTCGGGGAGAGTTTTTTACTGCTTATACGCCTTATCAACCCGAGATTTCTCAGGGTACCCTGCAGGCCATCTTTGAATACCAATCATTGATCGCTAATCTGACAGGAATGGATGCCTGCAACGCATCACATTACGATGGTGCCACATCGGCTGCTGAAGCTGTTGTTCTGGCTTATGCTCATTTTCGCGGAAAGCGTTCAAAGATCGTTCTCTCGCCTGCTCTACATCCACATTACCGGGAAACTATCCGTACTTATACCCAGGGATACAGCGATATTTCCATACTTGGAGATCAAGGCAGTGATCCGCTTGAATCCCCAGATAAGTTGATCTCCCTGATCGATTATGAAACAGCCGTTGTCATCGTTCAATACCCGGATTTTTTCGGCCGGATTATCGACTATACGAAAGTTGGAGAGGCCGCACATCAAAACGGCGCTCTTTTTGCTGTTAGTATCAACCCGACAGCGCTCGGTCTTTTGAAACCGCCTTCTGAGTTTGGCGCAGATATTGTAATTGGCGAAGGGCAGCCCCTTGGAATTCCGCTATCACTTGGAGGGCCGTATTTGGGATTGTTCGCAACGAAAAAAGAATTGATCCGAAAGATTTCTGGACGACTGGTAGGCGAGACGGTGGATCAAGACGGGAAACGGGGTTATGTGCTTACGTTAACAGCCCGTGAACAGCACATTCGCCGAGAAAAAGCAACATCCAATATCTGTTCCAACCAGGGATTGATTGCGCTCGCATCATCTGTCTATCTATCACTTCTGGGAAAACATGGTCTAAAACAGGTGGCAGAACTTTGTTATCAAAAAGCACATTATGCCGCACAACAAATCAGTTCGGTTCGCGGATTTTCGGTCATAAAAGATGCACCTTTCTTCCATGAGTTTATGGTTAAATGCCCCTTCACTGTAGATGAGATAAATGCTCACCTGATGGAACACGGCATTCTGGGTGGATTTAATCTGGAGAGCGAGTATCCATCAATGAAAAACACAATGCTGGTGGCTGTTACGGAAGTTCTGACGAAAGAAGATATTGACATCTTTGTTGATGTTCTCAAGGAGATGTCCAATGATTGAAAAAACGATCTATGAACTTTCTGCGGCAGGTAGGATAGGCGTTCAATTTCCTGAAGCAGATGTACCTTCAAGTACATTCCCTAAAGAATTTCTCCGTGAGGATCTCCCTCTTCCCGAATTGGCTGAAGTTGATGTAATCCGACATTTTACACATCTCTCACATTTGAACTACTGTATTGATGAAGGTTTCTATCCGTTGGGGTCCTGTACTATGAAATACAATCCTCGGGTGAACGAAGCCATGGCTAGACTTCCAGGTTTCGCGTTTTGTCACCCACTCCAAACTATCGAAACCATCCAGGGAAGCCTGGTAGTAATGTATAACCTGCAGGAATTGTTGAAAGAGATAGCGGGGTTTTCCGAGGTTACT
>JAAYYW010000392.1 GCA_012515195.1 Leptolinea sp. | reverse complement strand
TCATTCGGACTATTACATATGATTACCAACCCATCCAAAATTCCGTCATGTTTTTCCCCCTAGTCGGACTATGCCTTATTCTGCTTTTCTGGGTACGATGGTGGGTTGTCAGACCATCACGCTTGTGGTTTGATGAGCTGACAAGATGGTGAAGATATGCGCCGGTTTCTAGGTCATCCCCTGTTTGGCCTGATAACCGGGGCTGGCGTCATTCGCTTGCTGGGAGTTTTTGCCCGCGGCATCCAGTATGACGATGCATTTAGTATCCTGCTGGCAGGTACAACCTTTGATGAGATCATTGCTGGTACGGCAGCTGATACCATGCCGCCACTCTACTATTTCATTTTGCATCTGTGGCAAATTTTTGGCTCATCAATCGCATTTCTGCGGTTGCCGGGAATAATTTTCAGTCTGGGTATTATCTTTCTGGCGTACCATGTTGTTGAAAAAGCGGCCGGTCGGCAGGCAGCCATCTGGACGGCTGCTATTCTTGCGGTAAATCCTCTGCAGTATTATCACGCACAGGATATCCGCATGTACAGTCTGGCGACTTTTTTGATCATGGTCTGGATATGGGCCGCGATGGAGCTGATTCTGGAGAAAGACCTTCAAAATTTCCCTGCCTGGAAATGGTGTGTTTTGTGTTTGAGTGGAGCCGGCGCACTTTACAGCCACGCTCTGGCCGGATTTGGCCTTCTATCCCCTTATGTCTTTTTCCTGTTGAAAAGGGATTGGAAACATTTGTGGGGGATGATCGCCGCAGGCGTAGTTTCTCTCAGTTTGTACATTCCCTGGTTGACATTGGTGCCCGGGCAGATCGTAAAAGTTCAGCAGGCTTTCTGGACTCCAGTTCCCGGCGTAGTGGAGGTTTTTCAATCGATTATTATGGTGTTTGGAGATTTACCAGCGCCTCCGGTGGCAATGGGAATTTCCCTGTTTTCAGCCGTACTGATTGCTGTCATTTGCGGAATAAGTCTGGTCCGTAACAGGAATGAGAATGAAAGCCTGTTGATATTTTTTCTCATGGCGGTTATTCCACCAGCTTGTCTTTTATTTCTTTCCTACATCATGCGTCCCATGTTTGTTCCACGCGCATTTCTGAGCGCTTACGTCGGGCTTGTAGCTTGCCTGGGAGTCGTATGTTCACGCTCGCGGATAATTGAAAAATGTCTGATTGGCAGTTTGATCTCAATCTGCGCACTGGCCACACTTCCATCATCGATACAATACAATGAATTCCCCCGGTCACCATTTTTGGCAGCCAGTACATACCTTGAATCGGCAGTCAGGCCGGGTGATGTGATTCTCCATGACAACAAATTAAGTTTTTTCCCTTCAAAAGTATATTCACCACGTCTGAATAGCCAGTTCCTGATGGATATCCCGGGTTCGGCCAATGATACACTGGCTTCTCAGACCATGCGATCGCTGGACATTAAGGCTTATGAAGATGTCGGAACGGCCATTCGTGGATATGACCGTGTGTTCTTCATTGTATTTCAACAGACAATTGACGAATTCACAGCGCTGGGAGAGGTGCATCCGGTTTTGGAAGAGTTGGATGAGCTTGCTGATAAACCGGTTGAACACAAATTTGGTGATCTGTTGGTTTTTGAATATTCGATGGGAACTTATTGAGATGAGGCGGTGGGATTATTTTTGGCAGTACCTGACAGCCCTTTTCGTTTTCGGGGTTTGCAGTCTGTGGATTCGATCACCGGGTTACATGGACGCAGAGTACTATACGCTCTCGGCTGTTCAGATGGTCGAAGGGAAGGGGATGACCCAGCCGATTCTCTGGAATTACCTCGATGATCCACAGGGATTGCCTCATCCATCGCACACATATTGGATGCCAGCGCCATCATGGGTGGCGGCAGCCGGAATGTTACTGTCAGGCAGGGCTGATTTTACTTCGGGTAGAATTCCATTCATCTTTCTATCCGCACTTGCCGCACCGATGGCCGGTTGGATGGGGTACCGCCTGGGACGAAAACGCATAACCGCCTGGCTTGCTGCCGGTATGGCCGCGTTCGGAGGGTATTATGCGGTGTACGCATCTACCATCGACAGTTTTTACCTGGTGATGCTGGCTGCCTGGGCTATACTGACCCGTCTTGATCAAACCATTGGTGATTCTGACAGTCCAAACAACTGGTTGTGGCTCATTTCAGGTGTGGCCGCCGGATGGATGCATATGAACCGGGCGGATGGTATCCTCTGGCTATTATTGGTTCTGCTGGTTTGTTTTTATCGAGTTTTTCGCCTGGCAAAAAAAATCCGCATGAGGGTTTTGCTGACTGAATGTATCCTGGTATTGACAGGTTATCTTGCCATTTCCGGTTTCTGGTATTTTCGCAACCTATCAGAATTCGGCAGCCTGTTCATCCCCGGATCTTCGAGAGCCTTGTGGGTCAACACGTACGATGAACTTTTCATATTTCCAGCCGCAGAGTTGACAATTGAGCACTGGATACATGGTGGTGTGGCTAATATCCTCTCTGCCAGACTTGAAGCGGCCGCCAGTATTCTGCTAACCGCGTTTGGTGTTCAGGGAATGGTTTTCCTGATTCCATTTTGGATCATCGCGTTTATAAAATTGCGACACGACCGACTGGTACAGATCGGATTGGCCATGGAAGTAGTCCTTTTTCTGGTCATGACCATCGGGTTTCCTTTTTCCGGAAAACGGGGCGGTTTCCTGCATTCCTCCGCTGCGTTGCAACCTTTTCTATGGGGGTTGGCTGCGGCTGGTTTTTCTATTGCCATATCCTGGATATCCGATAAAAGGAATTGGGACCCGCAACGCGCCGAAAAAATGTTTGCACCCGGTCTGGTATTTGTCTGTGCTCTGGCAACAATTTTTATTTTCCAGATACTGGTTATTGGTCCAGATGCACAAAACCCTATATGGGATGATAGTTACAGGCAGTCTTTGGTCGCGAATGAATTGGTGGAAAGAAATACCATTCCGGAAAATGCCCGGATCATGATCAATAATCCCGCGGGATTTAATCTGGTATCAGGACGTGAAGCACTCGTGATCCCTTTTGGAGACACAGTCACTTTGTTGAATGTGGCGAACACCTTTGATTCGGAATACATCCTTGTGGAAAAGAATATAGTTGCAGGGTTGATTAACCTTCATCTCAATCCCGAACATTATCCTCAGTTTTCTGTGATCGATCGAATGGATGATAAGATCCTGCTGCGGGTAAACAGTGGGAAGGGTGTGATTCAATGAAGCATTGGGTTTTGATCCGGCGGAAACGGTTGGCTCTCCTGCTGGCAGCTGCTTTGCTTTCTGTCGCTGGATATCTGCTATACACCTCATGGAACGGTTATATTGGCTTCCCGCTTGATGACGCCTGGATCCATCAAGTTTACGCGCGGAATCTGGTGGAAAGGGGAGAGTGGTCTTTTAATCCGGGTGAACCTTCAGGGGGATCTACTTCACCACTGTGGTCATTATTGATGGCTGCTGGATACTTTGTAAAGATCCACCCAGTTATTTGGTCAGGTGTTCTAGGCTGGTTGACATTATTCCTGATAGCCGTGTTTGCGGATGAGTTGGTCCGTTCCTTAATGCCCGGTTACAAACCCTCGATCCCCTGGGTTGGGTTATTCTTCGCATTTGAATGGCATTTGACCTGGGCGTCAGTATCCGGCATGGAAACATCACTGTATGTTCTCGTTGTGCTGTCAACTTTTCTCGCCCTCAGCAGGAAGATCCCACTTTTTGGCCTGGCCGGTTTCATCATGGGGATCTGTACCTGGATCCGTCCGGATGGTATCACCCTGCTGGGTTCGGCTGTGATGATGGCAGTGTTTCACCCTGGTGATATGCGGGAAAAAATAAAAAGGATTGCCTTCCTGACAGGTTCTTTTTCGTTGGTGTTTATACCGTATTTATTGTTCAATCTGCACATTGCGGGAAGCATCTGGCCGACGACATTCTCGGCTAAACAGGCAGAATATGCGGCGGCAACCGGGTATCCTCTCTTCCAACGAATGTGGTGGCTGTTCCTGCCATTCCTGGCAGGTGGTGGTGTGGTTCTCTTACCGGGAGTGGTCTCGTCGGTAGTATTTGCCTGGAGAAAGCGACCCATTCTTCCTGTGGCCATGCTCCTTTGGATGGGTGGGTATCTTTTACTATTTTCACTCAGGCTTCCGGTAAATTATCAGCACGGCCGGTATATGATCCCGGCTATGGCTGTTTTCTTTCTGATGGGTTTTTGGGGCTGGTTGATATGGATGGGTAAATGGTCATCGGAAAAACGGATTCGGCTTACATGCTTCTTCTGGGGCGCCTGTCTGGTTTCTGTGACCGTTATTTTCTTTCTGATTGGCGCTCAAACGTATAAGACTGATACGGCTATTATTGAGACTGAAATGGTGGAAACCGCGAATTGGATTAAGAACCATGTTCCAATCGACAGCCGGGTAGCCGCTCATGATATCGGAGCTATTGGATACTACTCCGGACACGAGCTCATTGATCTTGCCGGGTTGGTGAATCCTGAGATAATCCCAATCATCCGGAATGAAGTAGCGATCCAAACTTATCTGGATAGTGAGGAAACGGATTTTCTGGTTACGTTCCCGGGTTGGTATCCGTTGTTGACATCAGAAAGAGAAATGATATTCCGATCACCGGGAATTGTTTCCATTCAGTCCGGGGGAGAAAATATGGCAGTATACAGGTGGTGATTAATCCGGTATAGCTAATGATCCACTATGTGAGTGTGATTTCCTCTACCGTGAGAGAAAATTATGAGAAATTGAATATGGAAAATCAACATGAACAAGGTGTTGCTCGATTCATATTTAATCGGTGGGGAATAATCATATCTGTTTAGCGAAAACCATATTTCCAGGGATGTCTCCCATAAGAATACTTCACAGATCACCGGTAATACCAGAATCATAGTCCCGGTGATGTGATCATTTCAGACCTTTTGCTAATATCTGAAATTGATTCCGGTAGGTATTTGCTTGCTTCAACCAGTAGTTGTCTTTCGGGTTATTGTTGTTCTTTTTTTTGGAGAAGCTGTCTGGTTAGTCAAAAAAAATGAGTTTCTGGAAAAATGAGAATAAATAAAAACATTTTCCCGGCAAGGTTATGCTATACTATCCAATCGTGCCTAGATTGTCATCACGAAAAACCATATACAACGTGCTTGAATCGGGAGATTCATAATGACCATTAAACGGGCTGAACCGAACGACCCCTGGCTTGAATTTCAACAGGAAGTAAATAATGAACTAGACCAATCCCGGCGATCCATGTCGGAGATCAAGTTAATGCTTGAACAAAGCCAGACTGAGTTAACCCGCCTTACTCAACGAAATGCCGCAACGACCGGTAAACTGCAGCAAATGCAGACCAACTTTGA
>JAAYYW010000391.1 GCA_012515195.1 Leptolinea sp. | reverse complement strand
GGAAAAACCGACCTACGTTGGACTGGCCAACACGATGATCGCTCCCAGCACCATTTTTGCTCCACTCATCGCCGGTTGGATCGCGGACTTTTCAAGTTACACTGTCACATTTATTACGGCTGTGATGTTTTCTTTACTAGCGTTTATTACGCTCCAATTATTCGTAAAAGGTACTATGAAAACTTCTGCAAGTGTCTAACTTGTTTTATTGAATTTGGTTTGTATAATGTAATTGAATTCCCAGAGCATAAAGGAGGTCGGATGAGTAAACCTCTGGCGACTCCGTTATATTTGTTTTTCGCATTTCCCCTGCTGATCTCTCTTGCGTGCAATATGCCGTTAATCGCCAATACAGGAAACAGCAGCCCGACCGGAACTAACTCACCACAACCAATACCAAACATCACCATTCAGTTTACTTCTACCCCGGAACAACCAACTATAACAAGTTCCAGCACAACAACATCAATCCCCCCAACAGATACCCCCACAGCGACCAACACGGTCATACCACCAACTGCTACAGAGACCCAACCTGCCACACCCTGTAATCGCGCGCAGTTCGTCAGCGATGTAAACTATCCTGACGGATCTGATGTGTTCATTAGCGCTAACTTTACCAAGACGTGGCGATTGAAGAATACAGGATCCTGTTCCTGGACCTCAGGCTATCGGATAATTTTTGAGTCCGGAGACAGGATGAGTGCGCCCAATGAAACTGTTTTAACAAGCGGGTCTATTCCACCGGGAGCAAACGCGGATATCTCTGTCGATTTAACAGCACCCTCAACTGTTGGGAATTATCGGGGATACTTCCGGTTAAGATCACCTGACAATGTGGTCTTTGGTATCAACGGTGATGCAAATGACGCCTTCTGGGTGGATGTCAACACAATACAATACAAAATCCTTATTCCCCATATCCCAATCTACACATTGCCAACCGCCACCCCAACCCTAAAATTCATAAAACCACCATTCGCGTTAACCTTGAAACCATTTTTCCCATAAAGAAAAAAGTCACCCGAACGGGTGACTTTTTCTATTGGGGCAAAGGAGTCGAACCATAAAACAGATTCACAGACTTGTGTTCTGACATTTGTTAGTCCGTCAGGATGTTCTGGTGCACAAAAAAGCATCTCAAAACGTATGGATGAACATGACTATCTTAGACCATCAAATTGTGATTTGGTTTGCGGATTTTTTGAGAGGATAATTCGGGGTGAAGATCTCAACCATCAAAAAAATATAAATCCTATTGGAGATCATCCTTTACAAAAGAGACATCAATATGTTAAAAGAGACAGGGGTTGCTCATTAGTATTTCAACCCACTCTAGGCCGGTGTTTTTTTGATGGCTAGTGATAATTGAGGTACGATCACATGACCTGTAAGACGTAGATAGATCTTAAATAACAGGTACATAATCTGTTTCACTTTTGAAAAGCGGGATGAAGAAGGCAGCTGGTGCCAGAGTTCCACTCTGTCTGAAATTCCAAGATTACCTGGTTTGAGAACTTCGGGAGAACCTTTTAACGGCCGTAGTATCTTCAGGATTTCTTTATCTGTACCTCCTCGAATTCCTCTTCGAAGGAGAGTTTCCCAATTTTCATTTTTATCAATTCGGCTGGAAAAACGAATTGCAAATTGGTAAGCCAATTTGTCAGGAAGGAAATTAAGAAATGGTAACCCTGTTGTGTGTGATTCCAAAATCGAATAACGGTAAGGAGTCTCAGAGATGAACAATATCCCATTTTCTTTGAGACAATCCCATAGTAGTGGCAACGTTTGTAACCGTTCAGACGGAAGTAAATGTTCAAAAACTGCACTGAGTACTATAAAATCAAATTTTCCCAGGTTTTCTGGTAAGTGATTACCATCCGGTGATAATAAAAATGATAGTTGGTCCATTTTGTGAAATTTTGCTCGTTCCCTGGCAATTTCCACAAAATCTTTCACCAACTCACAACCAATGATATCTGCATCAGGGAACATGCGCGCCAATACTAATGAAGATGAACCAGAGCCGCATCCAAAATCCAAAATTCTAGTTTTTACGAACTCCTCAGGTTTTACATAACCAAGAATTTCTACTTCCATCGACTTGCGTATATAACTATCATCCTCATCCCGGCGGATTTCATCACAAAGGTATTTCGCTCCTTTGACTCGCAGGATTTTTTCTATCAAATCAATTGGATAGTGGGTAACCCACCGGGAAATTGGAGTTGTTGAGATGGAATCGCGAAACACAGAAATTTCGCGCGATGAATCTGGTTTTTCATTAATTGTTACAAGAAAATTTCCATCCACAATTTCTTTCATTTTGATCTCCACATCAAGCAAGTTGTGTGTCTTGAAGTATTATGCACTTCACCCTCCGATTTCATAAAGGAAAACCAGGAGGGTGAAGAAAAGAAAGTGGCTGGGGGCAAAGGAGTCGAACCTCTACATACAGATTCAGAGTCTGCTGTCCTGCCATTAGACGAGCCCCCAGTGCTAACTCGCGACCCCATTTATACCACTGCCAGTTTGATGTGTCAACTCAGCCCGCGTTGTCCAACAGGTCGATGGCCCGCTTCAAACGCTTCAGTACTTCTTCTTTGCCTATGATCTCCATACTTTCGAACAACGGAGGACTCACCTTTTGACCGGTAACCGCTGATCGTAAAATACAAAAAACCTGTCCAGCGGAAAGACCGAGTTCTTCCACCAGTTCTCTCATTGGCGGTTCAGCGGCTTCAGGAGATACGTTCTGGCACCTCTGCAGTACGGACAGGCTGTGTCTCGCGACATCGGCAGATTGAGCCATTGTAAGACCTTTTGCTATTAGATCTTCCGCTGTGGGCTCAACACTCTCCCGGAAAAAGAATCCGGCAATTTCCGGGGCTTCATCCAAAGTAGCGACTCGTTCCTGTATGATGGGAGCGATATTTATTAAAGTCTCGTCATCCGGTTTTAGATCGGCCTTTTCAAAGAATGGTTTGATCCTCCGGCTGAATTCTGCCACGGGAAG
Organism: Leptolinea sp.; assembly: GCA_012515195.1. GTDB lineage: Bacteria > Chloroflexota > Anaerolineae > Anaerolineales > Anaerolineaceae > Leptolinea. The sequence goes on along the minus strand of JAAYYW010000391.1, from coordinate 2,650 downwards.
GCTGCGAATATGCAACCCGTTGAAATGATCAAGCTTTGTGAAATTGATGGCAGCGGGCGAAGGATTTAATCTCGTAAGAGTGAACTTCTCCACAAGATCAGACAAAGAAAAGAACTCTGTATGGTCATCATAGCTCCAACCCATTAGCGTAATCCAGTTGACAACAGCTTCTGGAAGATATCCCAAACCATCAAAATCCTTTACAAAGATGGAATGCCCATCCTTTATCAGATCAGCAGCTTCCCGTTTGCTCATTTTGCCTTTACCTGTTGGTTTAAGGAACACAGAAAGATGCACCCATTCTGGCTCCTGCCAGCCCAATGCCCGGTGTATATGACTATGTAACGGTAATGTGGGCAGCCATTCCGATCCTCTGATAACATGCGTTATTTTCATCAGATGATCATCCACCATGGCAGCCAGGTGATACAAAGCAAGGCCGTCAGATTTAACCAGAATGTAATCATCAATAGTACGGTTTTCGACTGTTATCTCCCCGCGCAGGGCATCTTTTACCGTGATAGAGCCTTCACGCGGAGATTTGAACCGTACAACATGAGGTTCACCGGCTTTTACCCGTCGCAATGCTTCGTCCGGATCAAGTTCACGGCAAGTACCGTCGTAGTGCGGGATAATCTTAGTTTTTTGTTGTTCGGTGCGAACTCTTGCCAGGTGGTCGGGAGTACAAAAACAGTAGAAAGCTTTTCCTTCATCAATTAACTGCTTTGCATACTGTTGATAGATTTCTTTGCGCTCAGACTGCCGGTATGGACCATATGGGCCGCCAATATCAGGGCCTTCATCCCATTGAAGTCCAAGCCAACGCAAACCTATCATCAATTCTTCTTCAGCCCCTGGGACAAGGCGTTTCCGGTCAGTATCTTCGATCCGCAGAATGAACTGTCCGCCGGTTTGTTTCGCCAATAAGTAATCATATAAAGCTGTCCGCGCCCCTCCCAGATGAAGATGACCTGTTGGCGATGGGGCAAAACGAACACGGGCAGGAATAGAAGTAGTAGGCATAAGACTCCAGGAAGATTAAAAATCCAACGGTTTTGACCGGAGGGCAACACTTTCCACCAGACCGATTGCCAGTACAGTGGACAACAATGAACTACCGCCATAGCTGATAAATGGTAATACCAGACCCGTTACCGGAATAACATTAAGGTTCACTCCAATATTTACAGCACTCTGGAAGAATAATAATACACCAATTCCATACGCGATTAGAGCACCGAACATATCATTGGCTTCGCGCGCCACCCGAAAACATCGGTAAATAACAAAAACAAGCAGGCTGATTACCAGAACCGTACCAACAAAGCCAAACTCTTCAGCCATGGCAGAAAAAATAAAATCTGTGTGGCGTACCTTCAAAAAACGCAATTGCACCTGGGTACCGTGTCCATACCCCATCCCAAACATACCACCAGATCCAATAGAAATCAGAGCTTGTTCGACGTTGTAACTGTTGCCATGTCGGGATGTTGGATCAGGAAAAATAAAATTCAATATTCGCAGCTGCTGGTACGTTTCCAGAAATGGGAAAAGCACCAAAGCACCAACAACACCCAGGATACCAAAAATTAGCAGATATTTTGGTGGCAAACCACTGATCCAAAGCAGGGAGAACCAAAGAACCATGAGAACAATTGATGTACTAAGGTTTGGCTGCAAGAGGATCCAGATGACAACACCCAGGGTCAACGCGGCGCTTTTTACCACCCATAACAAATTGTGGGGATCGTGTTGAGTCCGAGAGAAGAAATCGGCCAATACAATGACCATAATAATTTTTACCAATTCAGATGGTTGAATAAAAAACACACCGGTATCCAACCACCGGGCGGAACCGAAACTTGCCTGTCCATAAATATAGATGATCAGCAGGGAAACCATGGCAAATATGTACATCGGACGGGCCAGATTTCCCAGAAAATGGTAATCAATCATAGCGGTGACTAACACAATAACCAGCCCCGCGGCAACAAATATAGTTTGCCGGTTTGCGTAATCGGCCAGCTCAATCGAACCAGCAACAGCAGACCGGATCATGACAATGCCAAAGATGCAAAGGATGGTGACGGTGCCAAATAACCAATAATCGAAATGGCGCCAATTTACTAAACGGAACATATTAATCTACAGTTCAGCCGACCCTTCGCCTCTGGCCTGCCCTAAGTGGAACATCTGCGACCAACCGTTGTTCTCGGCCGTCATGATTAACGAGAATGCGTACTTCTCCAGGGTCAATTTCAATATATTTCCGGATCACAGCCATCAATTCAGATTTCAAATGATTCACATCTTCATTTGAAAGATCTGTACGATCATGGATAAGTACCAACTTCAAGCGTTCTTTTGCCTGATTGGCACTATTGTTATGGCCTCCTGTAATTCGATCCAACCATCCGGACATCCGTATCTCTCCTGACTAATTTACCCGAAAGAGCTTCTTAAAGAAATCTTCCTTTACATCCAATGAGGGGAAGGGGATTTCTTCTCCGCGCAAACGCCGGGCAATATCATGGAAAGCCATTCCGGCGCGGGATTTAGAATCGTTTACAACCGGTTGACCGCGATTGGCACTTGATATAACCGATTCATCTTCCGGAACAATGCCAATGAGATTTACAGCAAGTAATTC
>JAAYYW010000045.1 GCA_012515195.1 Leptolinea sp. | reverse complement strand
TGAGTTACATTCTACCAGTAACTCAAGCCACGCCACAATGCTTTGTTCAGGCTTTCTCGGCCTCGTCTCCACGGATGAAGGACTCAACCATTTCGCGACAAACGCTGTCACGGAATTGTTTCGGAGGAGTTTTCATGAAGTAGGAAGAAGGTCCGATCAACGGGCCGGCCATTCCGCGGTCTATGGCGATCTTGGCGCAGCGAACGGCGTCAATAATGACACCCGCAGAGTTCGGCGAATCCCAAACTTCCAATTTTGTCTCCAGGTTTAGAGGTACCTCGCCAAAGGTCGTTCCTTCCATGCGGATGTAGCACCACTTGCGGTCTGTAAGCCAGGGCACGTAATCGCTGGGGCCGACATGGATAGCTTCGTCCGGCAAGGGAACAGGAAGTTGGCTTTGCACAGAACCCGTCTTGGATATTTTCTTTGATTCAAGACGCTCGCGTTCCAGCATGTTCATGAAGTCGGTGTTACCACCAAAGTTTAACTGGTATGTGCGTTCCAATTTGACACCACGATCGACAAACAGACTGGTAAGAGTGAGGTGTACGATGGTGGCACCCACCTGGCTTTTTATATCGTCCCCGATGATTGGAAGTCCGCGCTGCTTGAAACGATCCCCCCAGTATTCTGATGAAGCAATGAAAACCGGGATGGCATTGACCATCGCACAACCGGCATCCAGGATCTGTTCGGCATACCACTTGGTAGCCATTTCTGAACCAACCGGCAGGTAGCTGACAACTACATCGGTTTTTGTGTCTTTGAGGATTTTGACAATGTCAGCTGTAGGTCCGGGGGCTTTCGTCAGAATCTGGGAGAGGTATTTTCCAAGGCCGTCGTGGGTCATTCCACGGTAGACAGGCACGTTTAAATTGGCGACGTCTGAAAATTTGAAGGTGTTGTTAGGGTAGGCAAAAATGGCTTCAGACAGGTCTTTCCCAACTTTTGTATCAACCACATCAAACGCTGCAGTAAATTCAATATCACTGATGTGATAGCCGCCCAGATTTACGTGCATCAAACCGGGGACACGTTCTGATTCCTTGGCATTGCGATAAAACTGGACACCCTGAACAAAGGATGAGGCGCAGTTACCGACGCCAATGATGGCGACACGAACTTTTTTGCTGGTAGTCATTCGCTATAGCTCCTTCAAGTGTGATAGAGGTCGAACGGTAATCGAATTGAATAGATTATAGCCTGCATGGTGAGCTGGTGGTTGAAAATGAGGGCGATTAATCAAACAGTTGGTTGACAAACACGGCAACTTGTTGTATTCTCAATCAAACAGTTGTTTGATAATTGGGTGATTGCATGGATCGACATAATCAACTTGTTAAGGCCGCGTGTGATCTGATCGCAGAAAAAGGTTTCGAAGGTTTGCGGGTACGCGATGTGGCTTCTCTTGTTCAGATCAATCCGGCAACGGTGTATCATTATTTCCCCACAAAAGAAGCCTTGATCGACGCGGTAGTTGATTACGTATTTGAACGGTTGGGAATTCTTGCAACCGAGTCCCCCGGTACCCCCCGTGATCAATTTCATGCCTACCTGACAAGGTTATACCGTCAGATGCGGGATGAACCCGGTATGTTCACTGTATTTGCAGAGATACAATTGCGGGCAGGGCGGACAGCGGCTTCGCAAAAATATCTCGATCTGGAAACAATGTGGCATAAGAAATTAGTCGCATTATTGCAAGCCGGAATTCGACAGGGTTATTGGCCGAATTACCTGGAACCGGAACAGGTTGCTACGACCATATTGCTTACTTTGAACGGCGCCGCGATGCAGGCTTCCATTAATCCGCGTTCAATAGGGGAATCAATTGGACAATTGGAACGGTGGTTAACCGGACGCGGTTGATCTATTTTTCGATAATAATCAGATAAATATTATGTGAAAAAGGCGTATAGAGCCTACCAATCTTCTCTTGTTTAAGTAATACTCAATATGTGAAATAGAAATAAGATCGTGCCACGATACAGCACGTTTTATAAAAAGCCCACTTTTTGAGGACAGGACCAGATTGAGGACTATGGCTAATAACTTTTTCAAACGAACATATGGACATACGCTAATCCTGTTAACATTTCTCCTGTGTTTTCCTGTTATCACAGCGTTCAATCTGCTTGCGGAGACACATCAGGCAATCTATACCGATGATTTTGAAGGATATGTCAACACATACCAGTTGCAAAAAGCGTACAGCCATTGGGAAGATGGCGCCAATCTGGAAGTGACTCTGGACCGTACGCATGGAGATGGTGCCGGGAACGCTCTGCAAATTAGGGTGGTGGGCCCTAATTCAGTTGACGGACAGAAAAGCGGTTCGATTTTTCATTCCCTGCCGCTATTCAACCGAAACTGGACCGGAGCAGCAGGTGTCGCGTTCTGGCTCAGCAATCCATCTGACAATGTGTTGTGGTTAACATTCAATTTCAAGGAAGCTCACAATGAGTACTGGTCGGTTACACCCGGTTCGCCTTTGTTTCTATCTGATGAAGATGGATTGTATATCCAGAGTGAATGTCAGTATGGAAACCTGGTCATCCCCGCGCAATTCACGGGACGGGTGGTAATTCCCTTTACAAGTTTTTCGGTTCCTGAATGGAACACTGCTCGCGGCGACTTTGAGTTGCAAACCAGATCCATTGAATCGTTCGCTGTCGGCATCACACTTAACAATGATTACCCCCGAACCTTCTACTTTGATACGTTTGAAGTTCTGGGGGGAGAGGATGTTCCCGCGTTTATCCAGGGAGAGACGGTTATCCGCGTTCCAGATTCAGGCGAGCACAGGGAAACTTACAATATTCAAAACATTTCAACATTACAGGATAAAGTCGGTTCCTGGGATGTGATTAGCCAGAGCTACCGTACTGTGACGATCGACCAGGATGGGGTGTTAAACATTCCTGCCGGTTCGGTGAACGAGACGATCTTTGTGGAATACGATATAGGACAGGATACGGACAACACGGTCGTCAGGCTGCCGATATTTTTGGTATCGGAGAAAGGGCTGGAGGACGAATCTACCCGCAATAACCCAGGGAATGATGTTCCTTCTGCACTTCTTGAAAAAAGCGACTATGACCGGTTTTCTGAAGATTTTGAAACCTGGGCTCTTGAGAATCGTCCATTGTTTGTGACCATATCTGTTTTTCTGGTAGTCCTGGTCATTTACACATTATCTGTTTTTCAAAACAAATTGAAATAGGCGAAAACAACATATGCTTGGTTCTCCATTTGATCTTCGCATCATAGCCTTGAAAATGGCAGCCATGGCTGCCATAATTCTGCTTTTATTGTTGTTTGCCAATTTCGCCTATCGTGATCGGTCGCGTTTAAAGTATTTCATCGGGTTTGCCATAGCCCTTCAAACGATCTATATGGTCTGGCGTCTCTTTTTTACCATTCCCATGATCAATGTGATAAGCATCGTTCTGGGCGGATTGTTATTCCTCGCGGAACTTGTTGCCCTGGTTCAATCCACCACACACCGGGTGATGTTCCTGAACGATTACAAACCGGTGATCAAAACACTGGCCGACCTGACGGAACTGCCTACCGTTGACATCCTGATCGCCACATATAACGAACCGGTCAGCGTCCTGCGGAATACCGTGGCTGCGGCCACCTCGCAAAAATATCCAAAGGACAAGTACAAGGTCTACATCTGCGACGACGGCCGGCGGGAAGAGGTGCATGAACTGGCGGAGGAATACGGCGCCGTTTGGGCTGTGCGTGATGAGCATACGCATGCCAAAGCGGGAAACCTGAATAGCTGCCTTCAGAACTATGCCAGTGGTGAGCTGTTTGCCGTGCTTGACGCTGATATGATCACCAAGACCACTTTCCTGGAAAGAACTATTGGGTACTTTGAAGACCCAAAGATGGCGCTGGTTCAGGCCCCGCAGGTATTCTATAACCCCGATCCCTTCCAAAACAATTTAAAACTGTTCGAAACTATCCCGAACGAACAGGATTTCTTCATGCGCGAGGTGCTGGAACGGCGCTCACAATTCAATGCCGTATTGAATGTGGGCAGTAATGCTGTATTTCGCCGGTCGGCCATTGAAGACATCGGTTGGATCCCGGTGGGAACCATTACTGAAGATATGGCCACCAGTATGCTCCTGCAGGCACGCGGATTTAACACAACATTTGTCAACGAGAACCTGGCTATGGGACTTTCCCCCGATTTCTTCGCGGATTATGTCATCCAACGAGACCGCTGGTGCCGGGGAAATATCCAGGTCTTGAAGAAATGGAACCCGTTGAAATTACCGGGGCTCAGTTTCATGCAGCGACTCATCTACCTCGACGGTGTTCTGTACTGGTTCTTTGGATTGCAAAAGATGGTGTATTACATTGGCCCGATCCTGTTCTTATTGACGGGAATACCGATCTACTATTCCGATGTTTTCACCATGCTACTATTTTTTGTCCCGACATATTACTCCGCTTCGCTGATCTTCACATTGTTCGGGCACAAGAGCCGAACATACACCTGGGCGCATATTTATGAATCCGCGCTGGCGCCGTACCTGTCCATTTCGGCTGTCTCCGAGCTGTTCTTCTCGAAGAAGATAAAGTTTTCTGTGACTCCCAAAGGTAAAAATGACCGGGATACGTATTTCGCCTTTAAAGTGGCCATGCCCCATATTGTCCTGGGGATTTTTAGTTTCATCTCGCTGATTGTGGGTATCTCCAAGATGTTGACCGATGTCAATTATATGATGCCGGTCTATCTGGTTAACCTGTTCTGGCTGCTGTACAACATGCTGGGAATTTTTGTTGCCATCTTTGTATGTTTTGAGAAACGCCGCTATCGTGTGGCGGAACGGTTCAGTATGAAAGAGCGGATGGTTTTGCGACTTGAAGACGGCAGCGAGATACCGGTTGACTTGTTGGATATTTCAGTGGCCGGTTGCGCGGTTGCCCCGGTGAAACCACTGGCCGAACCCGACTCATTGGCGGGTATGAAGATACACCTGGTCTTCCCGGAAGATGGGATGGCAATTCCCGGCGTGTTTTTACGGAGCCGGGCTTGGGGCAAGAAGTTCATCCTGATGTTTGACAGACTGGCTGCTTTACAAAACACCTATCTGGTGAACTTCATTTTTGACCGGCAGATGAACGGCTTTGGCGAGTTCAGCAAAGATAACATAATCAAGATTATCCGCACCCGCGTTTTATAATATGTTGGTGCAGTCATGAAGCGAATTCTGACGACCCTTGCACTTTTCGTGACCGGACTTGCGGCGTGTTTGCTGGTCAGGTATCTTCTGGCATCGACGAGTGAGTTGGGAAGCGTACCTTTACTTGAACCACAATCAACAGGCTACGAGGAGGAGACAATTATGAAGGGTATAAACCTTGGAAACGCGTTTGACGCACCCACACCGGGGGAGTGGGGTGTGATCATCAAACCGGAACACCTGACGGCAATAAAAGAGGCGGGGTTTAATACTGTACGTTTTCCGGTACGCGTCTCGGCTCATACCCAGCCGTCAGCGCCATACCGCGTTGACCCCGGATTATTGTCGCAAATGGATGATGTCATCAACGCCGGACTGCAAAACGGATTGATCGTCATTCTTGACCTGCACCATTACCTTGAACTTATGGAAGACCCCGACGGGCAAGAGGAACGTTTCCTTGCCATCTGGCGGCAACTGGGCGACCATTACGCTCATTACCCGAAAGACCTGTATTTTGAGGTGCTGAATGAGCCTACCGGGCGCTTGGATACGGCACGCTGGAACGATCTTCTGGCAAAAGGCATTAAGACCATCCGGGAGACCAATCCCGACAGGAAGGTGCTGGTGGGCACCAGCCAGATGAACAGCGCGGTGGACCTGGATCAACTTGTATTGCCCGATGATCCCAACCTTGTGGCAACTTTCCATTATTATGAACCGCTGCCGTTCACGCACCAGGGCGCTGACTGGGTGGACGGTTCACAGGCGTGGATGGGTATTCCCTGGAAGGGTACAAGGACGGAAAAACGGGCGATCACCACAGTTTTAAACAGCGCGGCTGCCTGGTCAAAGCGGGAGAAGGTGCCGATGGTGCTCGGTGAGTTCGGGGCGATCTACCTGGCTGACCGGGAATCTCGCGCCCGTTGGATGTCTTTTGTGGCGCGGGAAGCCGAAAAACGCAACATCGGTTGGATCCACTGGCAGTTCTGCTCAGACTTCCCGGTGTACGATTGCCAACAGGACCAGTGGGATGTGGATATGCTGCGGGCGTTGATACCGGAGAGTGGACGCTGACGGACGGTGACCTTGCCAAAAGACGACGGGGTGCTGTATAATTCAACGCTGTTCGGGGTGTGGCTCAGTCCGGCTAGAGCACACGGTTCGGGTCCGTGAGATCGGAGGTTCAAATCCTCTCGCCCCGACTATTTACTCAAAAAAGAAGACCTGTTTTGTGGATTTATAATTCATAAAATGATCTTTTTTTTGTTATTCCTAGAAAAATGAAACCAACAATTTATTCGGATAAATTCTAGGTAAAATTTTGCAGACGTATTGACAATCAGATAATATATATATAGAATAATATTGCGTCTGGGAAGAGTCGCCAAGCGTCTCATAGTGGGGCTTATAGCCTCAACCCCAGTCGCTTTGTTTTTAAGGAGGGATAAATGTATCTTTGCTATGTTGATGAATCTGGTACTCCTGAATCATCAGGTAATACATCTCACTTTGTTCTCGCTGGTATTGCTATCCCTATTTGGCATTGGCAAAACTATGAAAAAGAGATTATTGCGATACAAAAGAAATATGAACTCGAGGGAACAGAAATACATACAGCTTGGATTCTAAGACCTTACCATGAACAAACTTTAATTAAAGATTTTGAAAAAATGAAACACTCACAACGGAGAACGGAAGTTGAGAGTTTTCGAAAGCGAGAATTATTAAGACTTCAACGCGTAAAGGACAATAAAAGATATAAACAGGTTAAGAAAAATTATGAGAAAACAAATCAATATATTCATTTAACTTGGCAAGAAAGGAATAATTACATCAAAGATATAGGTAAATGTGTTTCTGGTTGGAAATCTGCTAGGCTTTGATTACGCAACGTTCTTTCTGTAAATTCAAGTCAGAAGTAGCCAAAGAACTAGTAATTCACTAGAAGTTTATCAAAACAATACTTTTTTCCAATTTGCCAATCCTCTCCAATCTCCATCAAAACCGCAGTAACCAAACGCAAGCAAGCTGAATCATTTGGAAAAACGCCTACTACCCTGGTCCTTCTGCGGATCTCTTTATTCACCCTTTCCAGACTATTTGTAGTGCGCACAAATCGCCGATGCTCAACGGGAAAAGCAAAAACAGTAAGCCCCTCAGGAATGTTTT
>JAAYYW010000390.1 GCA_012515195.1 Leptolinea sp. | reverse complement strand
GTTCGATAACGACTTCCTTAACACTTGCGACATGAGGCCTTCCACAGGGGCAGGAAATGGTTTTGTTCTCCAAAACCGCATGAATATCAATCTTTTCAGTATTGTCCTTCATCATCATATGATCTGTTTCTCCTTATCTGAGAGTAGGCCCGGAAGGTTGGTTCGTGCATTAAAACACGCGTAAAAGCCGAATGGAATTACTTCATCCGAACTACAGTGACTTCCATTTTGTCTTTTCATAATATATCACACTGAATGACATAGGACAAGGTGACCCTTTCATGAGCATTACGATTGTCTAACCCCCGTCCCCTTGACACGGGACGTCCCCTTGACACGGGAAGGGGATGGGGGGTGAAATCCCCTTGACACCGGTGTATGTGAAAACAGTTGTCTGACTTTATGGGTTACAAGCGCATGCTCGGATAATGTGAAAATTGTTAATGTTTGTCGTAATTATGGTAATGTATTTGTAATTCATGCCACGGTATAATGAATAAATGGGTGATATTCACCCACACCAGGATCTGCAACATGAAAGGAAGAATACTATGAAAAAAATCTTAATCCTGTTGTTATCAGTGGCTATGTTAGTGACAGCCTTTTCCGCTTGCGGAAAGAAAAATTCTGGTAATGTTAACGACACAGCATCTCAGACATCTTCAAATACCAAAAAGCCGACGAATGATAACAACGCAGTAAATCCAACAGGAGTAAAAACACCAAAAAGCTCATCAGGTACTACTAATCCTTCAAATACGACGGATCCAACGGATACTGGAAACAAGACAAATCCTGTAGAAGAAACGACTCCAGCAGCCACAACAAGCCCTTCAAATAATATGAAGCCAACCAGTAAGGGCAACACAACCACTCCGCCAGCGCCATCAAGCCCCAATAAAGGCCTCGCTCAAAAAAACGGGCCGGTGGTTAAGGCTATCTATTGGGAGGATGGCGAAATTGAAGAGGAATACTTTGCATTCTCTGAAGCTTTCCCTTATTTTACAGACAAAGACTTCACCTGGATTCTGGACCTGGAGGGAAAAACCGTAACGCTTTCAACGGTACTTGTACTTGATACAAACATCAGCATTGTCAATGGAACCATCAAGACAACCGCTGATGCTTATGTTGAGAATAACAAGAGCTTTTCTGCCGGAGAGATGGAGACCTATAGAGGCCGGCCCATGAAACTGGAATCCAATGGTCTTGGCATTCAAAACAATGCGGAGCTTTATCTGCGCTGCTTCGAGATGACAGTGAATACCGGAATCGGGGTTTTAAACGCGGGAACGGTTTGTCGTCCGGATACGGGCAATGATCTCCACAGCAGTGTTTTTAAAAGCCTGGTTAAGGTTGAGGCATACGTTGGAACCACTTGCTTTCATAACAAAGCAGAGATGAATTTTGGTGCAATGACCGTCCAATCCAATGGAGGAACGGTACTGCACAACGAAGCATCCGGTATCGTATATACCTATCCTGATGGAAGCTTTATCGTGACCAACGGCACTGCAATATTGAATTATGGCTTGGTTCAACCACAAAAGAGCGATTCATACGAGTACTATTCCCATGAGTGTACTGTAAATGGTGGTTATGCAATCGAGAATCACAGCGATTTATATCATGTGATGGACATTCATCTGATAAAAGGCACTGCTATCCGAAATTATCCTGAAGGCTCTTTCATTGGTATTCGATACAATAACGCAGATATAACCAGTTACAGCAGGTTTAATATCACAATGGACTCGGGCACTGCTGTTTATAACGAGGGCAGCGCAAGGCTTGAAAACATGGTTGTTAAGCTCACTGCAGGCTGTGCCATTGATAACTATGGAATATTCACCCCGGGTTCTTTAAGTGCATCCGTAAAAGATGGCGCTGTATACACCGGTACCATGATCAATAATCATAAAGGTGCTTCTCTGGAGGGGTCATATT
>JAAYYW010000389.1 GCA_012515195.1 Leptolinea sp. | reverse complement strand
TTCTGGTAAATTCCGCCGATCCAAAAACCCTGACAGACCGTCTGCTGCTGCCGGCAAACTATGTCAATCTGCCAACAGAGCCCTGTCGATTTGGTAACTTCAGCGTGTATTGTGCAACCCAGTACCAACAGTGCGGCTACAATCCATTTCCCTGTGTACCGCAGAGCATCCCAGATGTGTATATGCGCGGCTCGAGCTTTGGGGACGGGTTTGAGATTAGATAGACAATCAGGAAAACAAACCGGACTTCTCAATGATGAGACTTGAGATGATCTTTTTTTTCATGGAAAGAAGTAAATATCATTGGGAATATGACTTTTTTTCATCACTCTGATTTTTCCATGTACAGACAAAATAGGAATTTCACGAGAAATTCATAAACAAAGAGATTGCAATCGATTTTTTGGTTTACCGGTTTTTATGAAACCGACTTGACATCCCTGCGTATACATATACAAAGCCTGACACCGTTGTCGGAAAGATGGAAAAGGATTTACCTTCCCTTCCGTTTGGCTTTTGTCATCTCCTGTTCCCCTCTACTTCTTCAACTCCTGATCCGTCTAATTGTGAATTACCACACACACGGATTCCATTTCATTGATAAGCAATGGATTAGAAATAGGTGGAAATTGCTTTGACAAGTCTTCTTGAACTAATGGTTTTCTAGTACGAGGAAGTGGATACTCCGGTTAGGTGTCACCAGTTATCCTGATTTTGTGGAAGTGATCGTTATCTCACAGTAATAATACAACTGGCGATGCAGACGAGGGAAATGATCGGCTAATATCTATATCAATACACCATCGGCTTGCCGTCTCGATCGCTCCTGATTAACAGTCATAAAAAAAATCGGACTGGATTGTTTGTTTCTGTATCTTGTTTTGGGGTTAAAAAATGGAAGGGAAGTCTAAATGAAAAAGATTATCTTGTTTATAGGACTCGTTTTATTTCTGGTTTGCATCATTGGAGGACTGATAGTCGCTGGATTTCAAACGACAAAACATCAAAGTATTTATGTTCCCATGAGTGATGGGACGAAAATCGCGGTTGATGTGTGGCTTCCAACGAATTTGAAGCCGGGCGAAAAGATTTCAACCATCATGCGGTCCACTTGCTATTGGCGCAGCACTGAATTGACCCAGATTGGTAAACTATTGGAAAAAGTGGGAGTTGTTCCCGGTGATTTGAAGGAAGCCCAGTTGTGGACAGGAGCCGGTTATGCCCTGGTTGTAGTGGATGTGCGCGGCAGTGGTGCCTCTTACGGGCAATGGGAGATGGTATGGTCAGAGCAGGAAATTGCCGACCTCGGGGAAATCTTGGATTGGATCATTACACAGTCATGGTCCAATGGCAATGTCGGTGCATACGGTGTTTCCTACGATGGCAACACAGCAGAATTGATGGCATCGCTTCAGCATCCAGCACTAAAGGCGATTGCCCCACAGTACAGTGACTTTGACATTTATAACGGACTCATACGCCCTGGCGGTGTCTTCAATCAAGGTTTCATCTCTGCCTGGAGTGAATTCCACAATGGATTGGGGAAAAATGATATATGCGCTCTGGAAGCAGCCTCGGGGGTTGAATGTGAGGATTTGAAATATATAATGACTGGTGTTCGAAAAGTCGATGAAGATATTGATGCCACCATGCTATCGGAAGCAGTGCGCGGGCACTCTCATGTGGATGTCTATGAAATTAGTAAATCCATTGAATTCAGTAATGACACTTGGGGAACAACTGATCACACACTGAGTGACCTGAGTCCCTTTGCCAGGAAAAATGAAATTGAAAAATCAAAAATCCCCATGTATGTGTGGGTCGGCTGGCTGGATTCAGCCACTGCCGATGGTGCGCTAAGCCGCTACATGACGTTCAGCAATCCACAGAAATTGGTAATTGGTCCCTGGTCTCATGGTGGCAGCTATCATACCGACCCATTCTTGCCAGCGGATCAGGCTGTTGAGCCATCGATTGAAGAACAATCCCTGATGTTGGTCGATTTCTTTGATCAATATCTGAAGGATTCAGACAATCCGAATCAGGAAACGGGTATCACATATTACACAATGGGGGAGGAGATTTGGAAGACAACTAAGACCTGGCCCCCGGCCGGATTCACAACCCAAGCCTGGTATTTTAGCAACAATGGTGCATTATCGACTCAATCTCCACAAGAAGAGGCAGCGGCTGATAAATATACTGTCAACTGGGATGCCTCAACCGGTGAAATGAGCCGATGGCAAACCGGTCTATTCAAATCTGATGTCATATATCCTGACCGTGCTGAGGAGAGTAAGAAACTTTTATCGTACACCAGCTCCCCCATGCCCACCGACGTGGAAATCACCGGTAATCCAGTCGTGACGCTCCACGTCGCATCAAGTACGCAAGATACCGCTTTCCATGTCTATCTGGAGGACGTTTCTCCGGGTGGCCAGGTTACGTATATTACAGAGGGAATCATGCGCGGTGTTCATCGAAAAACCTCGGACCAGAGTTCCCCCTATAAGGATTTTGGTCCATACCACTCTATGGAAAGAGAACAAGCGATGTTGATGATTCCCGGACAAGCGACTGAGGTTACCTTTAAACTCTATGCAACATCAGTTCTGATCAAGCAAGGCCACCAAATGCGGGTTTCCATAGCAGGCTGTGATAATTCCACCTTTGAGCGTTACCCTGTTGATGAGACTCCAGTATTTACGGTCTATCGCAATAGTACCTCCCCATCATTCATCAATTTGGCACTCCGAGAAAGATAGTAAATTGGACATCATTTATGTGAATTACCAAGCGACGATGAATTATCAGAAGACACCCGATTGGGGATGTCTGGATTTTCGCTTACCCATGAATATGCCAATACATCTTATATATCTTTTTAAAAACAGTTAGTAAGTCGGTTCGGTATTCGCCGTGTGCAACAAGAGATCCGTTTAGTTGCACACGGCTTTTTTTTATCTGGGTCGCTTATCAAGAACGGTTTGAGTGCATTTCTTGAGTTACAAAAAACTTGCTGGCAGTAAATCGAAATTTTTGGAGATTGCCACGAAATTCAAGATTATTTCTCAAGATCACCTGGTTAGTATTCTTTTTGCTCAAACCGGATCATGGGGACGATGGATGCCATAAAACGGACATCCGCCTCGCATTCATCGATGGCATAACCGAGGATGCGCGAAAGCGTTTTTAACGCTCCCGGATGACGAATGCTGTAATCCAACAGGATTTCCTCCGTCACAGTCAGCGGAACCTTTTCACCCCTTGCCTTCATCTTTTTTGAACCCACCTGGATCGTGACATCAGGATGGGCAATCACATTCTGATACCAATCCGATCTTGGACCGAAACCGGAAACCACGTAATAAAAGCCGGCTTCGTGGTCAAATTTCACAACTTCTATAACAGCTTTTCGATACAGTCCGGACTTTCTGCCTCGGTGGTTTAATAATAGGAAACGATGACCGAGTAACCAGCCAAGTCCAATCCGGTACAGAAAGATCGGGATTCGCCATAAAATACGGGATATACCGGTAGGTGGTTCTACATCCTTGATCTTTTTCGCCATACCATCACTCCTTTATCCCTTCGGCCAAAAAGCACCAGTTCGTTTACAGTAATCCGCGTACGACTGACCGTAACGCAACAAAAGGTCCTGTTCTTCCGCGTAGCATAGGATAACGAAGATCGGGAAGTAAATGAATGAAAAAAACGTCAGGAATGGGGAATTCAGGAGAATACCGATTACTCCGAAGAGGAATACCTCCCCTACTGCCTGGGGATGACGGATCTTCTCATATATCCCTGTGTATATAACATGGTCTTTCTTGGGTGTCAGGGTTTCCTCCCCGGCATCTTTTGCTCCCCTGACCATGAGCCATGTTGCCGGAATA
>JAAYYW010000388.1 GCA_012515195.1 Leptolinea sp. | reverse complement strand
TGACCCGGTTTCTTTGCCTTCCCGGGGGTTATCCAACAACCTTGCAGACAGCACAGGCCCATTCAAAACGACATACGCCTCCGCACCCACGACAACACCCCTGGCAGGCACACCGGGACACGCGATTTCAGTGGGTGCCGGTGTGGTTGTATCTGGTTTTGGAGCTTTTGCAGTCTCACAACCGGTACTTATTAAAATGCCCATCAATAAGACGAATAAAAAATTCTTCATGCATTGACCCTAAAAGTGCCTATGACACTTCACTTAAGTATGGATATCTCGAAACTTAGATGATTGTGATATTGTAACAAATCTCCGGGTCGATCCTGGCCCGGAGTCTGTTTAATCTGAAACGTGATCATCTCAACGATTCAAAAAGAATCGTGTCTAAACTACACTAGAAAGTTCCACCTGTTCATCCATTGTCAATATCTTGCTCATATCAAGAAGAATGACCAGAATATCGTTTAATTTTGCGATACCTGTTATGAAGTTGGCCCGCGATGATGTGGTCATGGAAGGAGGCGGTTCGATTGCTTCGGATTGTACCCGCAGTACTTCTGATACCGCGTCCACAATCATTCCTACCTTCATTGAGCCAAGTGCCACAACCATGATGCGGGAATCACGCGAAGTTTCCTGCGCTTCAAGCGCGAAGCGTTTTCGCAGGTCTATGACCGGTAAAACCAGACCGCGTAGATTCGTTATTCCCTCAACAAATGCTGGGGAGTGCGGAATGCGAGTAATCTCTTGCATCTTAATGATGCTTTCAACTGATGAGATCTCCACACCATAGTGCTCATTTGCCAATTCAAAAACTACGAGTTGTTGTTCCATAGAATCATCCTCTCTTCATCTGGTATCACAGCAGATACTTATTATTCTCCCGTGAGCTCAATGTCCTCAAATATTTCCTCTTCGTCATAATTCTCTTTGGACACATTGCTTAATCGAAAACGGTTTACCAGCTGTTGCAGAGCGTCAGCCATACTTGCCAGCGATTGCGCCGAGACTCCGACTTCCTGAACCTGTGCGGTCATCTCTTCCGCAGACGCGCTTACCTCTTCTACAGCCGCGCTGTTCTCTTCACTAATACTGGCAATACTTTCAATCGCCTGTGTCACCTCTGATGTCCCGGCAGCCATTTCTTCCGTACTTGCCGTATTCTCTTCCACTACGGCCGATACAGTGTCCATGGATGCAACAAGTTCATCGGCATTCTTTGTCATTTCTCTGGTCGCGGCAACGGCTTCCATAGCTTCTCTGTTTACTTCTTCTGCCGCCTTCAATATGGCTTCAAGTGCCACACCTGCTTCGTTAGCTTTTGTTGAACCTTTTTCCACTTCCGCAGAACCTTCTTCCATGGCTGCAACCGCGTCAGCAACTGTCTGTTGGATACCTTTGATCAATTCGCCGATCTCTTTGGTCGCGTTGCTCGATCGCTCAGCCAGCTTACGTACTTCGTCAGCCACAACCGCAAAACCTTTTCCGTGTTCCCCTGCCCGGGCAGCTTCAATGGCAGCGTTCAAAGCCAACAGGTTGGTTTGAGAGGCAATATCATCAATAGTTTCAACAATCGCGCCAATTTGTTCGCTGCGCGATCCCATTTCCTGCACTTTCTGAGCAGAAAGACCAACTTTTTCCCGAATAATACCCATACCTTCTATAGTTTCCTCGACCACTTTCCCGCCATCACGTGAGGCATGGGCGGCTGTTGTGGAACCATCGGTAACTGACTGGGCATTTTCAGCTACCTGTTGAATCGAATTATTAATCAGGGCTGTTATTTCACTAGCCCGGCTGACAGCACTGGCTTGTTCCTGGGCACCACGGGCAACACCATCAATCGCACGTGTCATCTGCTCAACAGAAGAAGCTGTCTTGGATATGCTTTCCGATTGGATAGTTGTCCCTTTGGCTACTTCCTGGATGGTGGCCGCAATCTGCCCGGTAACCTGGCTGGCCTGTGATGCAGCTTCCGCCAGTTGTTTGGAAGCCGAACCTACCAAAATGGCATTTTGAGCCACCTGGTCAATTGTCTCCCTCAATCCGTCAATCATCTGTTTATACGCGTTCCCGAGTTCATCATTTTCAGATTTTGGGTTTATCGTTACAGTCAGATCGTTTGCAGCGATCCGTTCAGCTACATCACCCATCTCTTGAAGATAAGATGTTAATTCATTCATGGAGTTGGCGATATCACCCATCTCGTCTTTGCGGTCAAGATTTTTCTTCATCTTCTTCTCATCAAGATCACGGAGAAGATTGCCATCAGCCATTGCTTTCGTTAAGCCAGCAATGAAATTCGAGACAGTAGAAATTGAATTACTGATGAGAAAGGCGATGGCAAGCCCTAATATTGATGCAATTACACCGAACCCAACCATGAGTAAAGAACGGTTCTTTTCGATTTCTTTTGTTTCATTTTTTAAATTCACAGCTTCGGCATCATTGATCGAGACCAGGTAATCCAGCGTATAACCCAAGCTTTCGCGGGCAGCAACGACCCTGCCCTCTCCGCTGATCAGTCCCATGGCGGTTTCCAGATCACCGGCGTCCATCACTTCCTTAAATTCTTCCAATGAAGCCCTGAATTCAGCAATCGCGTCATCATACGAAGCAATTGCACTAACAGACTTTTCGTTCTGCTTTCCAGCTTTATAGGACATCATCAAGGCATCAATTGAATCCAGGTTATCCCACATTTCCCGGAAATACTTGTCTTTTTCCGCCGGGACAGCCATGATTTTGTAATAATCACCCCGGATGGTAAACATGAAAGATTGAACTTTTCCCAACAGCTCGATGGGAAGCAACCGGTCAGTGTACATGGATTCACTATATTTGGAGACCGTTGATAAGCCGGTCGCTCCGAAATAGGTAATTGCCACCATGGCGAGAATTAATATCAAATAACTCCCGATTAACTTTACCCGCATACGAAGGTTGTTTATTAGCCGCATTTTTTCTCCTTACTGCAACTATTTTTCGTTTGGAAAGTTTTCCTTGCGGTTTTTTAGCGATTGTATTGACGGCTGGATGATGCCAGTACTTTTTCCAAATCCAACAAGATCACCAGGCGGTTGTTGATCCGCGCTATTCCATTTATAAAAGCTGATTCAACAGTAGTTGACATCGCCGGTGGTGGTTGGATTGAATTCCGGGAAACTTTTAATACTTCTGTTACTTCATCTACAACAATACCAACTTTGGAGCCTTCGGCATTGATGATAACAATACGAGTATTGGGTGTGTTTTCACAACAAGCCATATTGAACCGCCTGCGCAGATCCAGTACTGGAACAACGGTTCCGCGCAAATTGGTGACCCCAAGAATAAAGGAAGCGGCATGAGGAACCTGGGTTATTGCTTGAAGCTTAATAATGCTCTCAACCGATTGAATAGTTACTCCATAGAGTTCTTTACCCAGGGAAAAAATTACGAGGTGTTCTTCATCATCGCCATCAGAAATTTCTGCTTGATTAATCGATACTGCCAATTCTTTCACCCTGTCCACATCCAATTTCTTTTTTTCTGCAAGTATGTCAACCGGTTTTGTCACTCCAACTTGTGTCACTGGTTTCTCCGTGACAACAGAAGCTTTATCGATCCTCTCGTTTTGCGGCATTTCGGGTTTCACATCCTGCTGGTTTTTCATGACCGGTAAGACTGTTATTGTTTCTTCCTTCGATGACTGTGAGTCTTTATCCTGGATGCTATTTCCTAATTTGGGAGATTCAACCTCTTTTATTTCCGGTTTTGATTCTTGTACAGCTTCCTCTTGAGGCTCTTTTTTTTCTTCGGGAATAATTTTGCCTCCAGTAAAGAGACTATCCAGAGTGGATTTTATTCGGGACTTTTTATTCATTTCGCCTCCTGTATCCCCCCTGATAGTTCTTCCAATTCACCGGCAAGCAAAGCATATTGCAGGGTGGCTCGGGTTTTGGGGTCATACTGATTTATCGGTTGACCGGTAGCAACACATTCCTTTAAGCGTGTGTCCACCCCAATCACAGTTTTGAATAATTTGGCTGAGAAATTTTCGTGTAATTTTTGCAAAACTTCACGGCAAATACCATTGCGTTGATCGTACATAACAGCCAGCAGATTAAAATCCAGGGATGGATTCGTATGTTCTCTCACAGCGTCAATCGTTTCAATCAGACGTACAAGACCTACAGCAGCGAGGAATTCGGTCTGAATGGGAATAACAACCCGATTTGCTGCGGTAAGAGCCATGATAGTCAAAGGGCCAAGTGAAGGCGAACAATCAATAAGAATAAATTCATATTCATCCTGCCATCGTTCGGCAATCCTCTTCAGCTCACCTTCATACCCATTCACTTCCGAGATTAACCGTTCCACAGTCCATAACCGAGAATCGGAAGGAACAACATCCAAACCAACAAGAGACGTGGATTGGATTAAATCGTCCCATTTTATTTTTCGAGGATTCAAAGCCGTTTCAAGCACATCGCTAATTGTCTCTCCGGCTTCATCATCATGAATGCCAAGAGATAAAGACAAATTTGCCTGCGGATCAAGGTCAATTAACAGCGTCTTACGGCCAGTCTCGGCCAGACTTGCTCCAAGCGAAATGCATGTAGTTGTTTTCGCTACGCCGCCTTTTTGATTACTTATCGCAACCACTTGTGCCATGTAGGTCCTCAGTACATCAAACTCCGGGATAAGTTCTACGCCGCTTCTGTTTTTTCATCGACAAATGGTTGGTCGATTTTTTCATCTTTATTTTCGTTTGAATTTAACAGTTTTCCAGTCGTACGAGGAAGCAACCAGGCTTTTAACATGGCAGAGAGCACATCCCTGTCAAGTTGAATTCTGGTGCTTTCTTCGCTGGAAGGTTCTATTGGTGATTGCATAAAAAATACTCCATACCTCAAGTAGGCAGAAAAAATCCTAAAATACCTCTGCCTTACGACATTTTACAATCTCTTTACTACAAAGTGAATTAATCAGAGGTAAATATGTAATAAAACTCCTATGAATTCGACTCTGTTGGCTTCAATCCCGGTGCCTCGGGAACTTTTAACAGCGCGGCATTAGCACCCTGGCGTGAGGCTTCCCGTAAAGCCAGATGGATAGTAACAGAGCCAATCTCGCTGGTTAAAGGAACAACAACACGGGGGAAATCGAGAGTGGAAATCGTGGCACCCTTTCCCAACAACATGGTTGGTGGAGATATGGTGGATTGAAATCCATTCTTCGATAGTTTCACACTCGCCCTCCCGGTAATCACATTGCCAAGTTCGGCAATACCACTTTGGGCCAGACCATTCATTTCATTGATATGCTCCCCCAGCATGCTTGAGGCGATGTTCAGGGCCGCCTGTGTTGTGAAACCATAAAATACAATGCCCTCAATATCACCAACAAGGCTGATAATAACGGTGACATCATCAGTATAATAAGCGCCTTTATCCAGA
>JAAYYW010000387.1 GCA_012515195.1 Leptolinea sp. | reverse complement strand
TAGAACATCATTGGCTCCACGGAATGAATGCAGGATCTTTGCTTTCTCTATCAAAAGATCAAGATTATTTCCAAGATTGTTCAATGCTTCCTCGATGGTTAGAATAGCATCGTTCGCTTTGCCGGCAATTCGCTGGGTTTGTGCAAGGAACTGGTATGCATTCGCATTCCCTGGATCGATGTCAATTGCTTCCTTTGTATATTTGATCGCGTCTGATAGATTACCCAAATCACGAGAAATCTCCGCCCGCAGTAAAAGAGGCTTTTCAGGTTTCACGTTCAACTCTATGGCTTTCTCAATGCAATCCAATGCGTCCTGAATATTCCCGGAAGCCCGATACGAGGAAGCCAATGAAAGCAATGTGTCCGGGTTTTGTGGAGCTAACTCGATCGCCTTTGAAAAAGCATGGATTGCCTGGTCATTCTGCTTGCTCTTTGAGTAGAGCTTGCCAAGCGATTCCCAGTTTTCCGCAGAGCCAGGATCCATTGCCACAGCTTCCTCCATGTGTATGGCTGCAGTATCAAAGTCCTTTTGATGAGAGAGTAGTCTGGCTAACCATGAACGCCATGCCGGTTCATCTGGATATATTTGAAGTGCATCATTAAGAAAATCTATAGCCAGACCAATCTCACCGCTTAATTCTGCCAATTTCGCAGACGCGGCGAATTGAACAGCATTGGAGGGTGTGGAGTCGAGCATATGTTGGCAGAGATCAAGCCCGACCCTTGGATTCACGTCTGCATATGCCAGTGATATTTGGAGAAGTATTTGAGGAGTTTCTTCAAACTTTTCACCAGAGTGAACGGCATCAGATGGACGCCCTGCCAACCTTAAAGCCTGTAAATAAGCAGACTGTTCACTGGTCTGTGTCAATTCTTCCGGGTTTATCTGATCCAAAGAAGCCTTGCCACCAAAAACCATAAGTCCACGCTTTTGCCAGATTGTGATTTCTTGCGAATTTGTCTGTTTAGCGGCTGTGAGTATTTCAACCTCAAAGCGGTCTTGTAGGGCTTGGGAGAAGATTTCACCTGATGGAAGATGTTTCTGGATACCGATATCTTTTCTTAATTGAAGATCTTCCGCAGACCGCACCAGTGCACGACAAAAGGCTAGATGAGCAGCGGGTTCCAAAGGATATTCAGTGACGATCTGGCCAGCCAGTTTCATTGCCAGATCCCATCTTTCAACGGATAATGCCGCATCCATGGCTGCTATGGAAATACCACTAAGAAGAAACGAAGGTTTTGATTTTTTACTATCCAGTAAATGCTGAACAACATGATTGTCAACCTTGTCTTTTACATCAAGTATGTTCCCAATGGCTGCGGTAAGAAGTATCTCAATATTTTCTTTATAGAATCCATAAGGCGAAACTCGGCAAATTTGTTGGAATAGCGCCTCAGCCTCAGCTAGCTTTTGGTCAAAAATCAACCTGGCTGCTTTCATTGAAAGAAGTTCGGCAATCGCTTCTTTGTCTTCTGAACTAATTTCTTCATCGGCCAAAATCTGTTTCTGCTCAGCAGGTATTGACGCCAAGGAACTTGCCCGATCAGTTAATAACATGGCTTCTGCCAATCGAGCAGCCTGTGTGCGGAATTGGAAATTCTGCGGATCAATTTCCAACGCTTGTTCAGAGTGAACGAGAGCTCCGGTGAGATTTCCAAGTCGGTACATCAACCGGGAAAAACGGGAGTGAATTTCTGAAGCGGAAACATTTCGATATTGAGAAAAAACAGAATGTAGAAGGCGTTTTTCTTCATTAGATGCTGAAGGGCTCTTTGTGTTTATTAGAGAAAGCGCTTTTTCCAAACTCTCAAGCGCACTTTGATGACGGCCTTGTTCTTCAAATAGGTCAGCTTGAAGAAGCCAGCTCTCTGTTGATAACGGATCACTGGTGATCGTCTGCCGAATCGTCTCCTGTGCCGCTGCTACATCACCCATATTCTTTTGAAGACAGGCGAGTTGAAATGACCAATCGGTATTGACCGGGTTTGATAATTTAATGGCACGAGACAGGCTATCACTGGCTGAGGAGATATCTCCCAATAGCATTTGTATTTCCGCGGCCCGGGCAAAATCAAAACTTCCGACATTGGGTAATGTACTTAGATCATAAAGAGCTTTGCGTGCAGATGGTTGCTCATTTAATTCCATCCCTAAAGCCGCCAGATTGATAAGGCTTTTGGGTGAAGCATTTAATCCATCAGACGCCTTTCGAATGGATTTGACAGCTTCATCCTTGTTTCCGATGTCCAGCATCGTCTGGGCGTACCAAACTAGATTGTCCACATCTTCAGGATCCAGCTCTAATGCGTGATTAGCAGTAATTAATGCTTCCTGTGGAAGATTGGCTTTCAGGTATGTTGGTACAAGCAAACGTTGTATGGTGACATTCTTTGGTTGATCGTGCGCCGCTTCGTCCAGTACGGCCAAAGCAACTTCTGGTCTATTCAACGCGAGCGCTGTTTTTCCTAGACCTCCCTGGGCTATCCAGTGGGTATCGTTGTCTTTTCCTGCCGACAACTCAGCTGCCGCTTTAAATTCATCAAACGCATCATCCAGATTTCCCATGGAATATTGAAGGGCGCCAAGTATCAAGTGCCCGCGAATGGTTTCTGGCCGCTTTGTTATCATTGTGGATACAATTTGTGCTACTTCTGCAAGGTTGATATTGGGTTTGATCCTCCCATCGATGACTAGATGGTCTAGAGTCGACTCCAGAAGAGAGAGACAGAGATTTACCACAGCATCTTCATCTCCGGAATCTTTTCTGGACACGACCGACAATGGTTGTACCGCATCCTGATACTTGCCTGCTTCCTGTAATAATAACCCGTGGGATCGGGCGAGATTAACTTCTTCCGGCCAGTTTCTCCGGACCTTTTCTAAAAACTCAAGAGCTTCATCTTTATGACCCAGTACAGTCAACGCGTTGACTAACATGGTTGCCACATCCAGGTTTTCGGGTTGGAGACTGGCTGCGAGACGCAAGTGAGGCAAAGCTTCAGACGGACGACCGGTTCCCATGCTCATCAAAGCCAATTCAAGGTTTATTTCAGAAGAATCTGGGAGCGAATAAGAAGCGGAGCGCAATGTTTCATAGGCTTTTTGCACATCCCCATTCTGCTTCTGGTGACGTGCAAAAGCCAGCCAACTTTCAGCAAAATCTGGGGCCAGCAGTGTGGATTTCTGCAACTGCTCAGAAGCCTCATCTATCTTTCCCATTTGACCTGCGGCCTGTCCAAGATAGCAGGCAGCAACTCCATTAAAGGCGTCTTCTTCTAGAATGGATTTACAAATGTTGTACGTGTTTTCAAATTGACCAGCGTGGATGGCTGCTTTTGCCATTTGGATTTTGTCTTCAACCGGTGGTTCTGCAGAGAGATCCAGAACCTGCATCCATTCATCAACCGCATCAGCGAAGCGGCCATTGGTTTCATGCAATCGGGCAAGCAAACGTCGGTTATCCGGGCTTGTTGGATCGAGAGTTACCGCCAGAGAAAGCGACTTGGCAGCCATCTCTGGTTGCTCATTTTTGCTGAAAAGTGACCCCATTAATCCAAGTAATCGGGCGTTGGTTGGCTGGTAGCGTAGAAACCATTCTGCGGCAATGGCGGCTTCTTTCAAGTAATCCAGTGTCATTAGAAGATCTATGAAATCTTCTGGTTGCCAATTTACAAGAAATTTAGGGCTGTAATCAGATGATGTGTTCTGTATGAAGCGGATAAACGCATCGATAGAAGGCCTCGCAAGGTCACGAGCCTTTTCTATTTCACCAGATGCAGCAAATTTGGCGGCATTACGAAGATCATTGTATGACCGCCCAAAATTCCCGGGAAAATTTTTGGATGTTCCTTTATTCCCATTGATGGCAGCTGAAAGCAAGAGCTCACCTTGCAAACCGGAATGATCACCTACTTCAGGATCAACCGTTTGACCCGTCTTTTCACATTCGGATACCAGTGTTGGATGAATACAGGATTGTTGCAAACGCATACCGGTATTCAAGTAAGCCAGTGTCTCGATCGCTGAATTTAGGTATCGTTCTGCCTCAATCTCTTTGCCGGCTAATTGAAAAAGTGTTGCCGCGTGCTGTAATCGTACAGCCTTTGCCGCCACTTGCGGGAGATCAAGAGTTGAAAGCTCTGTTGATAGAAACCCATTCAGTAAGTTAGTTGTAGTGTTAGCAATCAACAGTTTTGCCAGTTGCTCACTAAGAGGTAATTCACCTCGCAAAGCCAATGATTGAAGCCAATCGATCTGAGCCGATAAATCCAATCCAAAGAGAAGATTAGCCATTAGATTTACTTTTTCTTTGATCGGCGAAGGATTGGAAAGTACCGCGTGGCTAACAAGGTCTCGCCCAATTTTTCCGGGTAGTGATAATAATTCGCTAAACAAAGCCTCTTTATCCGGCACAAGTTCTGAGAGTATAGATATGACTGTCTTCCAACGGTCAAGAATGCCGGTACCTTGTCCATATTCTTCATTTTGGATTTCATCTGAAAGCTGGTCCCAACTCTTGACCAGTTTTCTTCTTTCGCGCAAAGCTAGAGCGGCAAAACCAGCTTCCTGTAAATTTTTCGGATTATTCCCACTCCGTCCAATTTTTTCAAAAAAATCAATGGACTGCTGCCGTGTAACGCCTTCAATCCCGAGGCTTAAATTTTGTAGATCGGCTGGACAGGGTAAAGACTCTGCCAGGCAAAATATTGCCGCAGGAGTCCATGCAGTCAATTCCCGTTTGACATTTTGGATCAACTTCATTAAAAGATCGGTATCCTGCAATGCATTCCACACATGCTCATCTTGTCGGAGAGCAGAAATTAGAACCGTTGTATCCTGTTCGCTAAACACCTGCTTTATGGAAGTTACTATATCAACAGATTGCATGTCGTTCTCCGGGATACATCCCTGATTAATTAACCTGGGTGAGAATACCCATGGCAAAACCAATAGCTACAATTCCCACAATTATCAGGAAAATTCCTATACCTGATGTTGTTTTGACGAGGTCGTTTACCGCAGAAATCAACGCGGTTGCGTTTCCCACTAGTCCGCTGATTTCTTCCGTAAGACCTTTTTGAGCGAGAGCTGTTGTTTGACGGGCAATAGTACGAAGATCGCCTCCAGCAACCTTAGCCACTAAAACAAAGATACCGGAAGCAATGGAAAAAATGCCGATAATAAAAAGAAATACCGACATTCCCATGAAAATATCAGAGACAGAGAATATGGACATAAAACATCCTCCAAAAGAGCTTTCTATGGAGGATGTTGCAATTAATATGCCACGCGCTATTTTTTTGCTTTAACAATATCCAATGGGAGGTGATTGATGTCCAATACCGGGTCATCACAAAACAGCATCGCCCGTTCGATATCATGATTCAACTCTCGTATATTCCCCGGCCAGTTGTAATCCATTAAGGCTTGTAATGCGCGCGGTGAAATATCACTTATATTCAAACCCTGACGGGCATTCTGCTCACGCATAAAGAATCCCACCAATTCAGGTATGTCTTCCATTCGTTCACGTAACGGAGGAAGATCGAGATCTACAACTTTTAAACGGTAATAAAGGTCTTCACGGAATTCGCCATCTTTCATCATTTTTTGAAGATCGCGATTCGATGCAGAAATGAGTTGAATATCAACTTTTATGGTTGAGGTTCCGCCAACCCGCCGGAATGCCTTTTCTTCCACAGCACGCAGTAGTTTGGATTGGATTTCGAGTGGCATTTTTGAAATTTCATCCAAAAATAACACGCCACCATCGGCTATTTCCATTAATCCATGCTTCCTGGTGTCAGCGCTGGTGAATGCTCCTTTTTCATAGCCGAACAATTCCGATTCCAGGACGGTGGGTTGAATGGCAGCACAGTTGATCGCAACAAATTGCTTGTTTGATCTCGGACCAGATTTGTGGATGAATTGAGCCAGAACCTCTTTTCCGGTTCCCGTTTCACCGGTGATCAGAACAGATACTGATGCCTGTGCTGCACGGTGAGCATACTCCACTACTTTTTTCATCCTTTCACTTTTGCCAACAATAAAGTCAATGTTCTTCTGCTTTTGGCGTAGGTAGTTCAACTCGCGGCGCATGGAGACAATTTCGTTAGCACGCTCAATCGATTGTTCAAGTTGGGGCATCTTTACAGGTTTGGTAAGAAAATCATGTGCGCCATTCTTCATGGCATCTACGGCCGTCTCAATATCCCCATATCCTGTAATCACTATGATTGGAGGACGTGCGGGAAGAGAATCAACCTCGTAAAGAAGATTGGGTCCATAACCATCTGGCAATTGAACATCCAGAAGAATTACATCTCCTACCCCGTTCATGATCAAATCACGGGCTTCTTTTAACGTGCCCGCTCCTGTTACTTCATACCCTTTGGCCGTAAGATAATCCCCAATATTCCGGCGGGCATTCTCTTCATCATCAACTATCAAGACATTTGTACCCATATTTTATTCTCCGTTGCACGCTGGAAGATAAACGTGGAAGATGGTTCCCCCGGGAAAAGATTTTACCGTGATATTCCCCTGGTGGGCAGTCACTATTCTTTTTGTTATTGCCAAACCCAATCCTGTCCCATGCGATTTGGTTGTCACAAAGGGCTCAAACATTCGTTCTCTGATTTCATCGGGTATCCCTGGTCCGTTATCAGATACTTGAATTTCAACCTGTGGACGATTGGGTAAGCTATGGTCAGGATTTACATGAACAGCCAATGTGCCGCCGGTCTGGCTCATGGCGTCAATGGCGTTGGATATGAGGTTTGTGAAAACCTGCTCTAACGCACGAGGGTCTCCATTGATCTGAGGAATATTCTGAGCAGCAGAAAAGAAAGGCTGCACATTTACTCTAGCCAACCGTGGACGCCATCGGTCAAGAATCCGTTGAAGAAATTGGTCAATGTGGATCTTTTCAAGACGTAATTCCTGCGGTTTTGAAAAAGCCAGTATTGACTCCATGAGATGGTCCAGGCGGGTGCAATCACCAAGCATCCGATTTAAGACATCAACATTTACATCTTCTTCCGGTAGCCTGGCGGAGATCAACTGTAATCCAGTGGAAATATTATTTATCGGGTTGCGTACTTCATGAGCAAAAATAGCCGTGAATTCTCCCAGAAGCGCGCGTTGTTCCAGTTGTTGGCTGCGAAGACGGATTTGTTCGTGTTCACTTATGTCGCGGATGAACATCACAATGCCCATGACTTCTTTGTCTTTCATGACTGGGAGCACCTGAACATGTGCCGGGAACGATTGGCCGTTTCTTCTGTGAACAGAGACATTTCCCATGTTGTGTGTGGGTATACCTTGAAGACATGATTCAAGGACGGTCATCATCCTGTCTGGTCCAATGATGACATTAGCAACCGGGTGATTCTTCACCTCCCAGGCAGCATATTGCAGTATCCATTCAGCAGCCGGATTGATCTCAATAATTTGCAGGTCATTCGAGATGAAAAGAATGCCTTCCTGACTGTGTTCAAAAATTGTTCCACGAATATCCGCTGTCAATTTTTGATGTTGAACCTCTTTTCGGAGGTTATCGATCAAAATGTAATGTTGCAGGGCCGCTGTAAGATGTGAGGAAAGCACCATCATGATATTTTCCAGACGATCAGGTGGAGACGCGTCCTGGTCTCCTACGACAAGTAAACCAAACAGAGCATTCTTTTGACCTAGCGGGATTGTGGAAATATAACTTAGATTGGAGACCAATGCCGCCCGTTGTAATTCGGATACAACTTTTTTTCCGGGAAACCATGTGATCTGTGTAGAAAGTTGAACCAGGTCGCTTGATGGCAATATCTCAGGAAAGACCTCAGATTGTTTATCAAATGCTATCCGGATCAGCCGCGGCTGTTGACTGTCTGCTTTATACATACAAATCTTACGCGCACGAGTGATCAACCGGGTGATCTCGAATCCTCTTAATAAGGATTTCTCAAGGCTGGGTTCTTCTCTAATAGTGGCAAGGTCTGTAAAGCCTAGAAAAAGATCAGATTGCCAGGCCCCCTGGTTTTCAGCATGCTTAGCCTCCGGTATTATTGTGAGTAGCCCCCAGGATAGTTCAGAGTTCAAGGGGGTTCCCTGCACGATGACTGGCAATTGATTCCGTTTTCTACGGGACAAATTGGCTGTGAGCGGCTCTCCGGATGAAAAGAAATCCATGGAGAAATCCGGCAAAATATCCATTATGGACATACTGGCCAGTTCAATTTGGGAATAGGCTGTCAACTGAATAAACGCTGGATTGGATTGGTAAACAAATAGGGTTTTTAAATCCAAAACAACCGCTGCTTCCGAGAACGCGTTAAGAAGATAGGAAAATTCCTGGTTTCCCGGATTCTTGGGGCGGCTGATGGTGGAATTTAGTTGATTGTTAGTATTGACTTCGTTCATCCAACTCCGGGTGTCGGTCTCCGAAGGTGCGCCGGCAAAATACCTTCCATAGCGCGATATTTCGCGACAGTCCTTCGGGCAACCTGATACCCCTGCTTTGATAATAATTCAGATATCTCAGTATCGCTTAGCGAACGACCTTCCTTTTCAATGATTTCTTTTAAAACTTTGCGGACATTTAGAGAACGGTCGAAAAACATTGCCAGTGGGACAATACGCCCATTTGGAAGCTGAACGGCTTTATTCGCCACTGCTCGCGAAATTGTTGATTCATGAACACCTAATTCAACTGAAAGTTGGGCACGTGTAACAGGTTTTAGATATTTTTCTCCCCGGCAAATAAAACTGCGTTGCAAGGAAGCAACCCTTTGCATTAATCGGGTAATCGTGTGGTTTCTTTGCTGAAGACATTTGACGAACAACGATGCGCGTTCTAGATCATTTTTCCAATCTTCTTTTTTCTCCTGATCTGCCTCATGAATGGCTGATCGGAACATAGGATTAACGCGTAATGTGCCATTAAGGGGCATAATGATTTCAATGACCAATGGCTTTATCGGGTCGTCATTAAGATAACTCATCATAATATCAGGACGATGATACACCTGGGGCGGTGTTTCAGTTGCCTGTCGAACATCCCCCCAGTGAGATCGCGCAGGAAACGGATTCAAATTTTCACTAATGAAAGTCACCGTTTGATGGACAGTCCGAAGGCTTACTTTAAAAGCGCGGGCCAGTTCAGCATATTGATGACGGGAAAGTAATGCCATTTCTTTCTCGATCATCGGGCGG
>JAAYYW010000386.1 GCA_012515195.1 Leptolinea sp. | reverse complement strand
TACCAGCAGATAGAACAAGCCAGCGTGGTGTTGTGGGTCATTGATTCCACCACCTACACCGAACACATTGAATGGATGGCCTCCCGCATCCTCCCCAGATCTGAAGGCAAAACCCTGGTTGTCCTGCTTAATAAAGTGGACAAGTTAAATAAGGAAGAACAGCTGGTGCTCGACGAACAATTAAGGGCCTATTCCCCACACCGCCTCCTCATCTCAGCCAAGAAAGGGCACAACATCGATGCGCTAAAAGCCAGATTACTGGAATTTGCCGGGTTGCCAGACCTGGCCCGTCAAGACATCATCATCACCAACCTCAGGCACTTCGAGGTGCTCAAAGCGGCTCATGAAGCCATCTGCCGTGTTCAGGAAGGCATGTCCGAAGAACTATCGGGCGAATTCCTTTCTCAAGACCTGCGTGCCTGCATCCACCACCTGGGCCAGATTACCGGCGTCATCACCACCGATGAGGTGCTGGGCACCATCTTCGAACGATTCTGCATCGGCAAATAATTGCACCCTATAACTATTTGATATTCAATTAGTTACATTTACAGCTTGTCACAAATTTTACCGGTTTGTCACACGAATTGTCTCACGTGTGACAAAAATGTGACAGATTTTTGTCACACATCTACGAAAAGTAACCGATTCTCCAGCATCTACGAAATTCTCACGACTATTTAACACCTATAGATGCTAAATTTGCACGCTGAAATACTAACAAATACGCACAAATTATGGTACTTATTCACTTTTTGCAATACATTGATATAAAGCTTATTGGCAGATACTTTCAAATTTGTTTTTAAGTTTCATTCAAAATGTTTGAAAAGTTACCGATTTATGGATAACTTTGCAGCGAAATTCAACATAAGAATCGGAGGTAAGTATGGCAAACAACAAAAATTCATCGGTAAAAGAAGAGCTGGTCAAGCTTCGCTCACGTGTAATGCCCAGCGGTAATTCAGCATTGTATCTGGATTATGTAAAGAATGGCAAGAGAGTCCGCGAATCTCTTGGTCTGACACTCATGGATGCACAGAATGCTGCACAGAAAGACAAGAACAATGAAACAATGCTCAAAGCTGAGACTATCCGCATTCAGAGAGAAAAGGAATTACTCAGCGGAAAGTTTCTGGTTGACAATGATGGCATCAACACCCCGTTCCTCCCCTATTACCGTGATATGGTTGCAGCAAGGCACGGGAATCCCGAATCTCAGGGCAACTGGGGTAACTGGAGAAGCTGCCTCCGGTATCTTGAAGCATACTGCTCCGAATCCACCACCTTTAAGGACATAACTCCCAAATGGGTGCAGGGCTTCAAGGATTATCTCGATCATGTTGAAAAGGATTCATACAAAGTTACGACCATGCAAAGGAACCATCCTTTCAATGGACTTTCACAGAATTCAAAGGTGTCATACTTCAATAAGCTGAAGGCCTGCCTTAATCAGGCCCATAGGGAACACATTATATATAATAACCCGGCCGACTCAGTAAAGGGCTTCAAGACTCCGGACGTTGAACGCCAGTATCTGACTATGGAAGAGGTCAAGAGACTCGCAGAGACAGATTGCAAATATCCGCAACTTAAACGGGCGTTCCTTTTTGGTTGTCTGACCGGCTTGAGAAAAAGCGACATCATGAAGTTGACCTGGGGTGAGGTTCAGAAATTTGGCGAATATTCAAGACTTGTTTTCAAGCAGAAAAAGACCGGCGGACAGGAATATCTGGACATACCGAAATCAGCTGAAAAATACCTTGGAGATCGGGGCAACGCCAAATCAATCGATCTGGTCTTTCCTCTGTTCCGCTATTCGTCAGAAACATCCCTTGAGCTACGCAGGTGGGCATTGGCGGCTGGTATTTCCAAGGACTTCACATTCCATTGCAGCCGGCACACCTTTGCCGTCCTGCTTCTGAACTCCGACACAGACATATACACGGTGTCGAAGCTGTTGGGACATCGAGAACTTGGTACAACCCAGATATATGCGCATCTGATTGACAAGAAGAAGCAGGATGCGGTATCTAGAATTTCAGAAATCTTTGAAGGATAAATCATGATTGACAATAGACAAAAGGCGGCGATGCTGATAGCCGTCATCAACAAGATATCAAAGACCCTTGACTATCAAGTAGCCGTCGGGCACGTTGTAGATTTAGAGGCTCTATTCGAAGATAGGCTTAACTTCAGCAAATTGGCTGAGGAACTGATAGATTATTTGGATCAAGAACCGGCCGATAAGTTGGCCCGGCAACTTATGCTTTTTAACGAGACTCGCAATATCCGGAAGTACAGCGAAACTCTTCCTAGTGGCACAATC
>JAAYYW010000385.1 GCA_012515195.1 Leptolinea sp. | reverse complement strand
TTGAGACTGGACGATTCCCTGACCAGACGGATGCCCCTCAGTTCGGCAACCTGGAGTTCCAGGGCGTCGATACGCTTCAGGGCATTCTGTAACGCAAGGTCGGTATCGTTCATGGGTGCGAAACCGGATTCCACAAGGCGGCTCCGGCGGGCCTGAAGGAAGGAAAGTCGAGTCGCAATGGCAAAAGGAGATCTACATGTAACGCCCGGATTCCGCTGCCGCCGAGGCTCCGGGCAGCCCCAAAGAGGTTATTCAGGGACAATGGAAGCAATGTTGAACAATGCAGGCAAAATGATGAAAAGGATGGCCCCAGCGCTGGCGATCAGGCCGCCATAAAAAGAAAGCCGTTCAGCAATAGCAAAAAAGGCGTCGATTCTCTTGTCCATTGCATCACCTAAATTCGATATTCATTGATTAGATGGGACAGCCTGCCGGAGAACTCTTTCCTCCTGCACCCGGCTACGGTGAATTGACCCTGAAGCACCACATGAGTGTCCAGTTCTTCTCCGTCGATCACATCAATGAGCATCTTGAGTGTAACGCCTTCGCTGATCACTGCTCCCGCACGCTTCTGGTAAAATCCCTCGGCTATCTTTTCCACTGCCCTCCCCTTTCCTCCTGTTAGACTTTGTTCAACAATGCTTACATTGAATTTTTCCGCACAATCCCTATGCTGACTTCAAATACTTTCGCGGATCAAAATCCGCTTCGTGGAGTGTGCGGGCCATGGTCAAAAGAATTCTGTTGTTGAGCTTTTTCTTCATTCCCGGCGGTAAACGTTCAAGCTGGCCTTTGGTGACTTCCGGAATGCGTAACGTGAAATTGACTTCCAGTTTGTCAATATCCTGTAACTCTTCCACGGTCATGTCCTCCAGGTGTTCCTCTTCTCCCATTGTTTGTGATTCCTTTGACGTGATCTCATTGTCCCTTGATTCCCCATTAAATTTGTGTATAGTTTCACTACTTCATAACCTTCAGGATATCGTGAGCGGAATTAAGTATTTGCCGATACGCCGCCGTCTCACGATATCCCGGCAATGCCCTGGACAGCGAATTCATCCTGATTCGCCGCCCAGGACGACTCGATATGTGCTCGGCCAACTTGTATCTGCCGCCTGGCCGATCCATATCCAGATCGATCATTGATTTTCCGACCTCTTTGCGGAGGCTGTCTGTTGGTTTTGTTGTACTGTTGACTGGTGAATTCATACTGGTCTGATATTCCATCTCTTATTTGCTCACGCTCTTACTGAAAGGACTGTCTTATGCCTGAATACAGGAATGCCAAATGTATCGAGCTTCATGATTCAAACATTGCTTTGACGACCTCTAAAGAATCTTATCTTTCTACCGGACCGAGCGGCCGTACCGAGTGGGCGACAAAACAGGCTTACACCGTTTATTTGTCTGACCTTCGGAAGATGGCCGAAGTTCTCGGACTTGATACATGCAGTACAGATGATGAATCTGTGGAGCTTCCAATTTACAAGGTTCATCATGATTATTGCGATTCCATATCCGGATCCGATGAAACAATTACAAAGCTGGAATGTGAGGTCCTCTCCGAACGGCTCGTAAACATCAGGGTTACTTCCGTATTTAAAGACAATGCAGAACCGTACATTGAGGAAATCACCTACAGTGGCTCCTTTACTGTCTGGTGGGTAACTGATGAGGCTTAATCGTCACTCCGCGGAAGCACCAAAGTTTCCTGCCGGTTTGAAGAGTGGTTGTTTTGTCGAATTTTGTTGAAAGATGACGAGAGAACTCCGTTGCACGGACACAGCCTCCGGCAATCCGGTACGTCTTGTACAGTTCCTCGCAACTTGTCACCGATGATGAATCCATCTCGCAATAATCGGCGAGGAAACGGTCGATGTCTGTAGGCTGATAGATTCGAGAGATCGTCTCTCTCTGTACAATTAGCTTACTGAGAACGAGAAGCATCTGGCTGGACCATCCTTGGGCTTCTGCGAAGTTCTTGAGTCGTTTTTCCGGGGTCATGCCGTCCTCCTTGAAGGTTTGGTGAGGCTGATTAACAACGTTTTAGTTCAGAAGACAGGATATCGCGGGCGGTCTCCAGGATCTGATGAGACGAAGCCATCGCACGGTATCCGGTCAGCGCCATGGACAGCGAATTTCTGCTGATCCGCCGCCCAAAACAAGTGGATATCCGCTCGGCCAGCTCGGTAAGGGAGCCGCGCCGATCCATGTCCAGGTCGATCATTAATTTTTTTACTTCTTTTCGGAGGTTTTTGATTTCCTTTGGATTCACCATCCGTTCTGATTTCCTTTTCCTGATGGCTTCAAGTTTCATTTTCTTCTCGTGTACGTCGGGAAACGCATCCTCCAGGGTGCACCCGATAAATTCGGAAAGGGATTCCGCAGTTTTGATTGAAGGTTGCCGCTTCCCGTTAAGGATCAGGCTGACGGTCGAATAATGAACCCCGATGCGTTCCGCCAGGGCCGCCTGGGTGAGTTTCCGTCTGCTGAGTTCAGCGGTGATGAAATTTATTGTTTGCATGGATGGATGAATACACGCTAAGCGTGAATCTGTCAAGGAAATATTTAAACATATATTAATATTATGCTGACCGGAAAAAAAATTAAAGAAATCAGAAAACATTTGAAGCTGACCCAGCTCCAATTCAGTAAGCAACTTGGCATTACAAATAATTATTTGTCCGATCTCGAGCGTGGGAAAAAAACAGCATCCGAATCATTATCGAATTTAATTTTAAATTATAACGCTGAGTATAATTATTCTGAATCTGATCAGGAATTCCCGATCCATCCTCTTGCGGTTGAAGATAAAGCGCCAAAGGAAAGTTTCAAAGTCTCAGAAGACTTGACGATGGCGGCCGCAATTCTCGAATCTACGACTCCTTATTCCACTGCGCTGCATCTTAATATCCAATCATTTCATCGCGCCATCCAGGCCGAAGACCGGATAGTCCAGATTGAAAGTCATCAAAAAAACATGGATGACGATTTTTCAAAAATATTGTCGGAATTAAAGGAAATAAAAGAGGAAATCAGCGTTCTCAGAAGTGAAAATAAGCTATTGAAGGAAAATCTTGAGAAACTTGGGGGGAGTCCAGCCGGTACCAGCGGGAAGGATACCGGCGGCGATTCAGAATCAAAATTAAAAAAGGCAATGTGATTTATATCGATTTCGGTGATTACAATAATTCAGCCGCACAGCGTGCGATTTTCAAAAATTAGCAAATGAACATCGAACTTGCAAAACCTGAACGCGTACTGACTGGAAACGGTTGTGCTGTACATTCCTTATACAAAACATATCGATGAACAAAGAGACTTTGATTATGAATGATATTCAAGCGATCATTGCAGAAGAACGGCAGGGGCTT
>JAAYYW010000384.1 GCA_012515195.1 Leptolinea sp. | reverse complement strand
CTGGCTTTACAGAGCAATTTATCCTGGCAATCCATGGTTGACTCCGGGAGCTGTAAATTTCCTATCATCACACCTGAAACCCGGGTTCTCCGGTTTGGAATACGGCTCTGGTCGAAGCACAACATGGTTTGCCTCTCAGGTTGGACATTTGACCAGCATGGAACACAATCCAGAGTGGTTCAACCGGGTAAGTACTGAAATTGCACGCCGAGGAATAACCAATATTTCCTACGTCCATCAACCCAAACCGGATAATAGCCTGTCATTGGATGAAGTTCGTACGTCTGCGTATGTTACAGATGTCGCAGACGTACAAAAAGACAGCCTGGATTTCGTTCTCATAGACGGAGTGGTCAGGCCTGCGTGCGCTTTACATTCGATTCCTCTCCTTAGAAAAGGAGGATTGCTGATAATTGATGACGCCAATCATTACCTCCCCTCTTCCTCAAGTGCCCCGAACTCCCGCTCTATCGAAGAGGGTCCATTGAATACAGAGTGGCAAGAAGTCGAAAGACAGATTCATGGTTGGGAATCCATCTGGTTTGGAAACGGTATCAAAGAGACTGCGATCTTTAAAAAGCCGTTAGTGTGATTCCGCCATTATTACCCTGTATCAAAACTGAAATCGGTTTCCTGGTATAAAATACCTGTAGATCATCATGCCTTCATCAAGTGAATGTGGAGTCTTTCGGTATGAGAGGTAAAGCCGCCATCCTGATCCTTTTGGGAATCCTGATCGTCCTGGGTACGGTTATCGGGATAATTGTGATTCAGCTTTTCTACCGGCAACCCTTTGTTCCACCGTCAACCCTGGCTGCGATGTTGTCCTTAACCCCAGTTGAAGGCACTCCTGGTATATCAACTCCAATGCGCATTCTGACCGCCACCCCATCTGAGGCAGAGTTACAAATCCCGCCCACCACACCCCTCCCTTCCCCCGAATTGTTTAACACTCCCGGTCCTACCGAAACTCCCGGACCGTTAAAAGAAGTCTGTGGAAAAACAGGATCATATATCCTGCTCGGTATTCTTACAGATGTGACCAATCCAGACCTGGATAATGATGGTGCCATAGGGTTTCGGGTAATCCAGGTTGATTTCAGCCGTGAGCGCATCATTGTTTATGCCATTCCTCCGGAACTTGTTTTACCCGGCGCGAATCTGCAACCGTATGGTAGAACCAGCGCAACCCTCACTGATGCGTTCGACATTATTTATCATGCCGAGCGTAGTAATGCCGATGCTGTTTCACTGGCTGCCAATGGCATCGCCCAGATGATCAACGAGAATCTCGGAATATTGGCTTCTCATTACATGGTTGTCGATACAGCAGCGGTGGAAGATTTTGTTGCCGATACTGGTTCCATGGATGTAAAAGTTAGCGCGACATATGTATCTGAAGAATTTGATTTTCCGCGAGGAACTCAGAAAATGGACGGGGCGCTGATACGTAAGTATATTGTGGCAAAAAGTTCACAAAGAGACAGTGAGTGGGATCGGGTTCTGCGTCAGAATGATGTGATCAACGCCTTCAGAAATTTCGCGAAAGACCAAGATACGACACGCCTGGCATCCAATTTCATCAATCAACGTGAGGACGGATTTATCAGCAGCCTTACGTTTGGACAGGTTCGTCAATTATTGTGCCTGGCCAATACCATCGATTCGGTTCGATTTCGATATTTTTCCATGCCGGTCAGCCGATTGGAACTCAGGGAAGACGGTACAATCATCATGGCCGATCAACTATCCTTGCAGGCTAATATTGCAAATTCTCTTGGTGGAACCGGCGAATAATCTCTACTTTCTAATGGGATCATCATGCAAAAATATATTGCGGCCATTGATCAGGGTACCACTAGCACGCGATTTATCATATTTGATAAAAACGGATGGGTTGTCGCCGTTGATCAAAAAGAACACCGGCAGTTTTATCCGCAATCCGGCCGCGTGGAACATGATCCAATGGAAATCTGGATCCGAACACAGGAAGTGATCCTCAACACGCTGCAAAAATCCGGTATTCATCCATCTGACATTTCAGCTCTTGGGATCACCAACCAGCGTGAAACCACAGTCATCTGGGATAAAACCACCGGCCAGCCGTTGCATCCAGCTATTGTCTGGCAGGATACCCGAACGGATAGCATTTGTTCTGAATTAGCCCGTGAAGGTGGACAGGACCGTCTACGGGACAAAACAGGACTACCTCTGGCCACTTATTTTTCTGGCCCGAAAATAAAATGGTTGATGGATAACATTCCCCATGTTTCAGAAGCAGTGCAAGAGGGCCGTGCTCTGGCCGGGACGATTGATACCTGGCTCGTTTGGAATTTGACCGGCGGGAAGAACGGCGGGCTGCATATTACTGACGGTAGCAATGCCTCCCGTACACTGCTAATGGATCTTAAGACCCACCAATGGGACGAAGACCTGTTAAACCTTATGGGGGTTCCGGTTGATATTCTTCCTGAAATCCGTCCATCGTCTCAAATATTCGCCGAGTCACATGGCATACTGGAAGGTATTCCCATTGCGTCCATTCTGGGAGACCAGCAAGCAGCCTTATTCGGGCAGACATGTTTTCAACCAGGTGAAGCCAAGAATACATATGGCACGGGTTGCTTTATGTTGCTTAACACAGGAACTGAGCCTGTTCCCAGTCAGAATGGGTTGCTCACAACATTTGGCTACCAGCTGGAAGGACAACAACCTGTCTACTGTCTTGAAGGTTCTATTGCGATTTCTGGAGCACTCGTTCAATGGCTGCGTGATAATCTTGGTATCATCCAATCATCCAGCGAGATCGAAGTCCTGGCCTCCAGTGTTGAAGACAACGGCGGCATCTATATCGTTCCCGCATTTTCCGGCTTATTTGCGCCTTACTGGCGCAGCGACGCGCGCGGTGTGATTGTTGGCCTCACTCGATTTGTCAATAAAGGCCACATAGCCAGGGCCGCATTGGAAGCCACAGCCTATCAAACCAGGGAAGTCCTGGATGCCATGCGGGTAGATTCGGGGATCAACCTTCAAAGCCTGAAGGTTGATGGTGGTATGGTTGTAAATGAACTGCTGATGCAATTTCAGGCAGATATTTTGAACGTTCCGGTGACGCGCCCGAAAGTCGCAGAAACCACCGCACTCGGTGCTGCGTACGCGGCAGGTCTTGCCGTGGGATTCTGGAAATCGCAGGACGAATTACGCGAAAAATGGGCGGCAGATAAAACCTGGTCCCCAGCGATGACAGATGCCCGGAGAGACAGATTATTCGCCGGATGGAAAAAAGCAGTAACCCGTTCATTTGATTGGATTAATTGATAACATGCCACAAAAACCAACTGCTGCAATAATCGGAGCCGGGTTTACCGGCTGCGCCCTTGCTTACGATTTAACCCTGCGTGGTTTTTCCGTCACCGTTTTAGAGCGCGGAGAGATCTGTTCCGGCACATCAGGCAGGACACATGGTCTTTTGCATTCCGGTGGGCGTTATTGTGTGAACGACCCGGAAGCCGGTCAGGAGTGCATTCAAGAGAACATAATCCTTAGGAAAATCGCAAAACAATGTATTGAATTCAATAATGGGATTTTTCTCGCACTTTCAGATGAGGAATTGTCCTTCAGAAACGAATTTGTGAAAGGCGCCGAAAAATGCGGAATTTCTGTCCGGTGGATGGGAAAAGACGAGATAGTAAAACACATCCCTGCGATTCATCCCGGTGTACTGGGAGGATATGAAGTTCCAGATGGCGCATTTGACCCATTACGTCTGGCATTGGCTTTTGCAGCCAGCGCGAAAAATAGAGGAGCTGTGTTCCTTCCCTTTCATCAGGTGGAAAAAATCCATGTTAATGGTTCGTCAAGAGTAAATTCATTATCCATAACCAACAGGCATACCGGACAGACTTCTGATCTGCATGCCGACATTTTTATTAATGCGACAGGCGCCTGGGCTGGAACTGTGGCGAAAATGGCTGGAGTAAATGTTCCGGTTATTCCAGCCCCCGGAGTGATGGTTGCTTTCGAACAGCGCCTGAGTGATATAGTTCTGAATCGGCTATATTATCCCGGTGACGGTGACATCATCATTCCCCAGCGCAGGATGTCCGTAATTGGCACCACCTCCTTTGAAGTTGAAGATGCGGATTACATTCCTGTTTATAAAGAACAGGTAAACAGCATGATAGAGCGTGCGGCTGAGATAATTCCTGCTTTGAAAAATTTAAAGATACGCGGCAGCTATATGTCCGCTCGCCCCTTGATCAAAACAGGAACAGATATCCGCAGCCTTTCACGGACTTTCAAGTGCTTTGATCATGAAGTTGACCAGGGATTGGGCGGTTTCATCACTATTTCTGGCGGAAAAGCCACAACCTGTCGGATTATGGCAGAAAAAACGGCGGACCTCACCTGCTCAAAATTCAACATGAAGGTTCCATGCCAGACCACAAAATTCGAGCTTGACTCCTACCGGACGTATTATCAGCAAAAGGTTCTTTAATGACAACCAGGCTTTGGAAAATCACTATTAGAATTCGTCGTCAGCGCGGTACAGAAGCAGTCCCCACATGGCAGGATTTCCCTCTTGAAATCAATCCGGATGAAACCGTATTGGACGCAGTGGAACGTGTATGGGCTTTTCATGACCGTTCACTAACATTCAGACATGCTTGCCATCATTCTACCTGCGGAGCCTGTGGCATGCGCGTAAACAATATTGAGAAACTCACCTGTATAACACCCATCCATTCTGTAACTCATAATAACGGAATTATTAAGATCGAACCATTAAGAAATTTTCCGATCATTTCCGACCTGGTTGTTGATATGTCCCGATTTTTCATTGATCTTGAAAACATGCGGGCCCCACAGGTCATTACCAATAAGCAGGGAAGACTGGAATATGAATCCATTGGAGTCACCGAAAGTGATCTTGAGCGGTTGGCGGATTGCATCGAATGCGGTCTTTGCGTATCAGCCTGTCCAGTCGCGGCGACCGATCCATCGTACATGGGACCAGCTTCATTAGCCGGTCTGCAACTATCTCTCACGGCTAAATTACCGGACATATCTGCCAGACTGGCAGATAACCAGGCAGGTGCCTGGCGGTGCCATAGCGCGTTTGAATGCAGTGCCGTTTGTCCATCCAATGTTGAACCTGGCTATCGCATTATGGACTTACGGAAGAAGATCATGAGAGAAAAGTTTTTCCAATGGTTTGGCAAAAAGGAGGCAAAGGCTTGAACGGCTCTCCATCACCCAAAAATATCTGGCAATGGTTTGATCCCCGCGGACGAAAAGCTGGGTCATGGGGTTTCATGCTTAACCGGATAACCGGTCTGGGTCTTTTGCTCTATTTTGTCATCCATATGGGTGTTTTGTATCAGCTCACCCGTGGCGCGGATGCGTACGATTCTTTCGTTACTCTCATGAAGAATCCGGTTTTCATGGTTGGAGAGCTTCTGGTAATTGCTGCCGGAATCATGCATGGGATCAATGGCATTCGGCTTGGTCTTACCAGTTTCGGAATTGGCGTTCGCTATCAGGTTGCGATGCTGATGGTTGTTGGTCTACTTTCACTGGCAGGCATAATTTACTTTGGCTTTCATATGTTTGGAGGTGGTTGATCCATGAGTGCAATATCTACCATAAAAAATTCGGAAACCGCCCTGCTCTGGTTCATTAAAGTGTTGGCTGGTGGAATGATCTTCGTGTTTCTAGTAATCCATTTTTTTGTCAATCATATGTTTGCACCAGAAGGTTTGTTGACTTTCAGAGATGTTGTCGCGTATTATCAAAATCCTCTGGTACTGGTAATGGAAGGATT
Organism: Leptolinea sp.; assembly: GCA_012515195.1. Classification (GTDB taxonomy): domain Bacteria; phylum Chloroflexota; class Anaerolineae; order Anaerolineales; family Anaerolineaceae; genus Leptolinea. Next base: position 435 of record JAAYYW010000384.1, on the reverse strand, counting down.
GTTTCTCTTCTCTATACTGGTCCACAGTTTTCTGGGATTGAGAAGTGTTATCCTTGATCTTAATCCAGGACCCCGGTTGATCCGCATTATGGACACGGTACTCATTACAGGTGGATTATCTGGCTTTGTTTATGGAATATGGTTGTTGAATGCCGTTGCAGCCATGCATGTCTGATCACTTTTACAAAAAAACTTTTTCGTAACAGAAGCCCGACACTTCAATTTTTGGGATTACACAGCTCATTTTTTTACCAGCATTAGTGGACAGTATTGATAATAATCCAACAAAAGAGCCTGTCGAATCAACCAAACCGCAATTCGGGAAAATGGACAGGTAATAATCCAAATCAATTGGCTTGTAAATGGTCATTTTGCACCCTGGAAGCATCTCTATGGTTACCGGTGTATCAGTTATTCCAATTGAAAGCTGTCGTG
>JAAYYW010000383.1 GCA_012515195.1 Leptolinea sp. | reverse complement strand
TGTACCCGAAAAAGATAAACCGGCTCCCATGCCGCCACCTGAATACTAATATCAGGGAAAATCCAAACTAAAAGAGGGTGCCTGGTTTAACCAGGCACCCTCTTTTTCTTTCTTGGGTATAATCGAACGAATGTCAAATATGAATAAAATCTCAACGATTATTTCTCTCTTAACAATACTTATACTGATAACAGGATGTTCAGCACCTAAGGTTGAACCAACTCCTACGGTTTTTTCGCCAACGGAAACACCACCACCGCCAACACCAACATCACTTCCCATGGCAATTCGAATAAATGGAGAAGGATTGCCTCTCACTGATTACCAGGAGGAATACCTTCGGGTGGAAAGTGCGCTTCTCGCGTTGGGAAAGACTTTATCTTCAGAAGAGATAAAGAAGATGGTCATTGATGATTTAACTGGAATAATCCTACTAAGCTTGGAGGCAAAACAGAACGGCTTCCAACTTTCTGATCCGGATATCGATTTGCAAATGGACCAGATCAATTCAAAACTGGGTGGTGATCAAGAGTTAAACATATGGTTACAAAACAATCATTTCTCGTTGGAATCCTTCCGGCGTTCTATTGTCCGAAATGCGGCTGCTGCATGGCAAAGAGACAAAATAAGGGAATCGGTTGGTAATACAGCAGATCAGATTCATGCCCGACAGATTTTATTCACACTTGAATCCTCAGCCAATAATTACCGTCAAAGAGTTGATAATGGATCCGATTTTTCTGAGCTTGCAGCAGAAGCCGATCCTGTAACAAAAGGAGATTTGGGGTGGTTCCCTAAAGGATACCTGTTGCAACCAGAAGTGGAAGAGACTGTTTTCTCTTTACAGGTCGGTGAAGTAAGCCCGGTAATAAAATCAGAAATAGGGTTCCATCTAATTCAAGTTATTGAACGAGATCCCCAAAGGCAACTGTCAGCAGAAGCCAGAATCGCTTTGCAAAATGAGGCTCTGGAAGAGTGGGTGAACCAGGCAAAATCTGGAGCATCAATAGAAATTCTAATACCCTGAAGGTGTAGGCGTGAAATACGGACCAGCAAGGGCGCGATACGAACGAAGAAAGAAAAGACGTCAATTTATTAATCAATACGCCTGGCTTTGGAATACGATGGCAGTTTTTTTTACCATTGGGATTTTTGCTTTAGGTGGATGGTATTACTGGCGATTATCATCTTATAGTGTAGATGGAAACCACTTTCAAAGTGAACCTACACGGTTACCTAATAATAGTGAGGATCAGGTATCAACAGATTTGCCTGACAAGTCATTCACTGAACAGGTACCCACATTGATTGCGACAGAGGAGGTTGTTTTCATTACCCCAACCCCTGAAGATGAATCGCTTTTTACTTTTTCCATAAAATCGAGGCCGGAAAATATTAATGCAAGTTTATTTAATCAAGAGCACACATGCAATTGGATGGGAGTTGCAGGGCAAGCGTTTGATATTCAGGGTAGACCAATACCTGGAATTACAGTCCAGGTAAGTGGACCTTTACACGGTAAAACGATTCAATTCTTAAGTATGACAGGATCCGCTTTATCATACGGAGAAGGCGGGTACGAAATATTCTTGGATGATAAACCTGAAGATACAATGGGGGAATTTGATATTCGACTGGTTGATCAACTCGGACGCGGTCTATCGCCAAGGTATTCCTTTAATACTTACAACAGTTGCGAAAAGAATCTGGCCATCATAAATTTTAAGCAAATCAAATAAGTTTCATCCTCTTATCCAGTTCTCAAGCCAGGGTTGATGAAGAACTGGATTAAATTCAACAAATTGATGTGTGGCTACGTGTTCGATCTGATAAGGATCTTGAGAAAAGAATTCTTCAATTGCCTCTTTTGATTCTACACGTGCAATTGCCACTCCCCCGGTTCTGGGTTCTTTGGGGCCTGATAATAGCAAAATACCTTTCTCATAACCGGTTTGTAAAAAAGACCGGTGGCGGGGAAGAATATCACCTAATTCTTCTACGGGAATCAGGTATTCAATCAAAACAAGAAAATGTTTCATCTTTACCTCTTTCATTGTCATTAAAGAAATCAGGTCTATTCATTTGTTTGATGATGTTCTCTGTCGCACAACTTCAAAAATTAGAATACCTGCCGCAATTGCAGCGTTAAGAGACTCAAAATTCCCAGGCATTGGTATAGAAACATGATGATCGGCAAAATTAAAGGAGTTGGCAGTTGGTCCATCAGCTTCATTACCAATTATTAGTATTGTTGGCTGCACAAAATCACAATTCCAACAGATAAGATCTGCTTCAGCAGTCGCAACATAAGAAATCGGGCGAATTTGGCTGGAATCTCTTGTATGGAGTATCTGATCCCATTCTTGTTCAAGGCAAAGTGTGTGAAAATGGGCTCCCATGGCGGATCTCATAACTTTGGGAGAAAAAAGATCAACTGATCCTTTGGTGGTAATAACGAACTGAGCTCCTGCTGCGGAAGCGACCCGTATTATGGTACCAAGATTTCCAGGATCTCGAATTTGGTCTGCAATGATACCAAAATGAATTTGGTCAGGAAGAGAGGATACTGTTTTTTT
>JAAYYW010000044.1 GCA_012515195.1 Leptolinea sp. | reverse complement strand
GGCCGTTGAAACAGGTCAAAAAAGTGATGGCAATTCAACCTTCAACAGCAGCCCACAAACTGAGCAGGTTCAGATTCTGACATTGGCAGTAAAGCCAGAAGCAGTCAATGACATCTTGAATGCTGTCGCAAACGCCAAAAAACAAGGAGGGTTGTTATGGACAACGCTAGCAACTCCGTAGGCAAAACATTACAACTTCCGTATGTGCATCCACTGGATCAGAATGATTTGAAATTGATCGAACGCGTTCGTGAAGAACTGGTCAAGCGAGGTGTAAATCCGCCTTCCTGGCGCGAAACCGATCCAGAAAAACGTCGTCGCTTCTTTGATGAAGTCCGCTCGATCCTCATCGACCAGGGTGAAAACCGTACAGCGGTTAACCGAAATGCTCAGATTGTTACAGACGCCCTATCAGGTGTCGGCTTGCTGGATCAACTTCTCCGCGATCCGTATGTGGAGGAGATCTTTGTTCGCAACGGGCATGTGGCGGTCGAATATGATGGGACTTTCCACCATCTGGGAAAACTGGCAGATGATAGCTATTTCGAAAATCTTGCCGTCCATGTTGCCGATCAAGGTGGCGCTACCCTGCGTGGCGACCGTCCGGCTGTGCTGATCGACTTGCCAGGTGGGGAACGCTTTACAGCCATCGTTCCCCGTCTGTCCACAGAGGGAACTGCCATTAATATCCGTACCTTTGGACGGCGGGTGCGAACCCTGGAAGAGATGGAAAAGACCGGGACCTTTGCCAGGCGTAATCTTTCGTTGTCCGGATCTCTGACTGATATTTTTAACTCCGAACAACAAGTCCGTATCCGGAATCTGCAAAATGCTCCTGATCGATTTCTAGCCTGGCTGGTAGCTACATTATCTGGGAGCCTGATGATTGCCGGGGAAATGGGATCTGGGAAGACCACCTTGTTAAATGCTCTATCCGGGTTCTTACCTACGACTGCACCTTTAGCTGCCCTGGAAACTTTTCGCGAGTTGGAAATCCAACATCCTTTTTTACTGCGAGCTGTTGCTCCTGCCGAACTTCCACCAGGAACTCCGGGAGTATCGCTGGATTGGGTTTTGAATGTCATTTATACCCGCATGAATCCGGCTGCCATTCTGGTGGGAGAGGTTGTGGGACCTGAAGCATTACAGTTCTTGAAAGCAACCTGCCTGGGGCGAAAAGCACTTACTACTATCCATGGTGGAACTGTGGAAGAAGCTTTAATGCGCCTGGAGCAACTGGCATTGGCCTCCGCTCCGGAATTAGGGTTGGACGCTGTCCGTTCTATGGTGGCCATGGGATTGGATGTAATTGCTTTAATGGGGCGGGTCAATCAATCCGGTCGTGTTCAACGCACCCTGCAAGCCATTGCCTTGATTCAAGGATTGGATGAGCATGGAAATTATTGCTTGGATTATCTGTATCGAGCAGAGGGCGAGCAGAGTGTGCCAGTTTTTGAAAAAGCATTCCAAACCATGGAGGAATTGGCATGAATCGGAAGATTATAAAACGAGTATTGATCATCTTGGCGTTTTTTATTCTGGTTGGGATTGTCTTTGGATTAACCAGGTTGAAAAGATCGGTACCCATAGATCCTATTCCTACCCCGATTGAGGTGGCAGAGGATCTTCAGCAAGAAAATCAAGAAATTGAGTTCAAGCTGCGTAACGCACCCTGGCAAGGGCTGCGCTATATCAGCGGACAAAAAGAATGGCGCTTTTATGGTGTTGCCGGAGAAACCAAGCAGATTGACTTAATCGATCCGATGAGACTGGTGAAAGTCTATTATCTCGAATCAGATGGTGATATCAGTTTCACCTGGGTGACAACAGAAATTCAATTTCCAGGCAAACCGGTCCTTTCACTCGCAGCTCAACCTATTCAAGAGGACCAGTTAATCGCCGTGCAACTCAAAGGTGATTATGTCAACCAGAACGGCGTGTTCTGGGAGGACTGCGATTCGGATTACTGCCACCTGGCGCAGATGATTGACACCATCCTCGTGCTGGATGACCAGGGTACCGGCATCTCCAATGGCTTCATCCGTTATGGTTGGGAGCCACCAACTTACCCGATGTACGGTTTCCTGTGCTGGCAGATTGAACTTGCATATCCTCCGCAGGGGTTCGTTTCAATTTTGAATTAGGAGGGTGTATGCAACCTTGCGAAACCATACAAATCATCCCACTACGGGAGTATGTCGAACATCCTATCCCTCATATGATTCTCTATTGCCCAGTCTGTGGGGCTTCGTATAAATTGTCCTCTTCTCACGTGCTGCGAATTTTGGATAAATACAGGCAAGTGCTTCACAATAGCACATGCCGAAGGTTGGCTTCACAGAAATTTGAAATTGATCCAGAGGAATTACATCAGTTAGTTTGGGAAATCCCTGTTGCCGAAATCGCTAACCTGTATAGTGTTTCCAAAAAGGTCGTTGAAAAGCGTTGTCGAGCATTCAGGATTCCTAAACCCTCGCGAGATTATTGGTCAAAATCAGAAAGTATCAGAGAACTTACACTGGAGGACCTGGGATGACTGCTTTTCGTTTCATGATCGATGCCGGTGCAGTTTTTCTGGCTGCCGGCATCTTTCTCACGCTTTATAACCTGTTGTTAACCAGTATCGAAGTCATTATTCGGATCTGGCGGAAAACATTTGTCAGTTGGGCAGGCCGCCGGTTGCGTGATATGGGCGTTATACAGGAAAAACCTTTCCGGGCGCAGGTCGAATTAGATTGGAAACGATTGGTTTTGTTGATTGCAATCCCAGTAATAGCTCTGGCAGTCCATGATGTCATGTTATCCCCTCTTGTGCTCCTGATTGGCCTGGTAATTCTGATCTGGGCGGATTTTCAAAAACGTCAGATCGAGCGTGCCCAAATCAATGAAGATGCGGAAGTTGTTGCGTTGCAAATCCGATCTTTGATGAGTGTTGATCGTTCGATCTTAAACGCATTGACCAGGGTAGAGCTACCAATAGGGATTATGAAACACGCTATTGAGCAGGTTGCCAGTCGTTTGAGGATGCATCAACCACCAGAACAGGCTGCTCAAGCATTCAAAGGTCTTCCAGGAAATGTAACGGCCAGATTGTCTGCTTTGATTGCCCATAGCGCTCAACTGACAGATCAAACCCAGGATGGGCTTCTCGTTTCTTTAGAACAGGAAGCTCATCGGCAAAAACTTCTTCGTTCAAAGACGCACCAGACACTTTCCTTGGT
>JAAYYW010000382.1 GCA_012515195.1 Leptolinea sp. | reverse complement strand
CAAAAAAAAGCATTGATTTTTTGACTGTATTGCCAGAAACAAGAAAAGAGACAGTAAAGGGTTGGAAGATTCTTCTTACGCATGGCAGCCCGGAAGCAGTTGATGAAGCTCTGACAGATGATACCCCGCAGGAGAGGTTACGCGACCTGGCAAAGAAAGCCCATGCGAATGTTGTTCTCTGCGGGCATTCACACCAGTCATTTATGCGATTCGCCGGCGGAGCGATCTTTGTAAACCCGGGAAGTGTTGGACGACCGTTCGACGGAGACCCGCGAGCTTCTTACGCAATAATCTCAATAAAAAAAAGAAAATTTGAGGTTGATTTTTTCCGGATCGAATATGATGTAGACCTCGCAGCAAGGAACCAATTATCGGCTGGCCTGCCTTCCACCTATGCAGAAATGACACGTAAAGGCCTCAGCCTTGAAAATCTAAATCCCACAAAAAAAGAAGTAGCTTCTTCTGAGGAAGCTGAAATTGAACCCGTGAATAAGGACCTGAAACCAGTAATCACTGAAAACAAAGCCCGGCAAAACCGAATAAAACAAGTGGCTTCTCCGAAATCATCTCCTGAAGCAATGGTGGATGAATCGATTGAAATTACACGGGAGACTATCCATCCAAGCGGACCAGTGAAGAAAGCGCGAACGCGCCGGGAAAAAACACAAGACGGATAAGAATGACCGAAAATCCGGGTGTTGAACCTCACGATGATCTGGTTTTAAACGCAGTATTGGATCTCGCGAAAACATGCGAATCTGAATATGAGCATGTTACCCATGTGTCTTTTCTCGCATTACGGATATTCGATGACCTGAAGTCTTTGCATGGATTGGATGCGGCCGATCGGTTTATTTTACAATGCGCATCCATTCTCCATGATATCGGTTGGATAGAAGGATGGCGCAGCCATCACAAAATTGCGTTGAGGATCATCCTTGAAACACCCATGCTTCCATTTTCGCACCGTGAAAGGTTGCTCATTGGCTCTATCGCCCGGTACCATCGTAAAGCGCTGCCAAATACATCGCATGATCATTTTGCCGCACTTAATCTGGAAGACCGGAAAACAGTACAGATGCTCTCTGGCTTTTTGCGGTTGGCTGATGGACTTGACCGTTCACATGCCAGAAGAATCAAGGATGTGAAATGCAGCATAAAAAAGGGATTCATTTGCATAGATTGTTTTTCTGACTCGTTGGCAAAAGAAGAGCAGGAAGGTGGAATTAAGAAAGCAGATTTGCTATCATTGATGCTGGATAGAGAAATCCAGATAAAAATAAAAACCACGAATTGATGGTGTTTTATGCCTGATTATCCCCTGATTACCCTGTTGACAGATTTTGGTATTTCGGATCCCTATGTTGGGATCATGAAAGGGATTATCGCGGACATAGCCCCAAAAGCTCGCGTGATCGATTTAACTCATATGATCACGCCCCAAAACATCCGGGAAGGAGCACTCGCTCTTGACAGGGCGTATCCCTATTTTCCGGCAGGTACGATACATTTGGCGGTGATCGATCCGGGAGTTGGAACAGAACGGCATGCCTTAGCCATGAGAACAGATCATTATTTATTTGTTGGACCGGATAATGGATTATTCACATTTGTTATCAAGCGCGCAAAAAGCAGCCAGAAACCCATTAAAGTGGTTCGCCTTGAAAACCCACGCTATAGATTGGAGCCAGTCAGTCCGGTTTTTCATGGAAGGGACCTGTTCGCACCGGCAGCCGCTTACCTTGCCGCAGGTGCGGCATTGGAAAACTTTGGTGATGTAATTGAGAACCCCGTTGTCCTTACCATGCCATTTCCAGAAGCTATCAGCAACGGTTATCATGGGGAAATTTGGGCGGTGGACCACTTTGGAAGTCTGGAAACAAATATGGAAAGTGGTCTACTTTCCGGGATTGACCCAAAGCAAATCCGGATACAAGTAGCGGGTAAGGTCGTTGATCACTGGGTAAGAACTTTCGCAGACGGCGAACCGGGAGAGCTGGTAGCTTTGGTGAACAGTTCAGGGCGGTTGTGCATCAGCATAGTAAATGGAAGCGCGGCGAATGAATTAAACGTCGGGGTGGGAACACCCGTTGATCTTATTATTCACAATTAATCACCTCAAAAATTTTTCGAAACGAATCTACATCCGGGTTTTCTGGCCGGGTGCTTTTATTAATCTTCTCTTAATCTTTGCTTCTGTTCGGTGTATACTCGTAACAACTTTTTTACAGCCAGGGATTGCTTTTACACTGTGAGGAAAAATGATCAAAGTAGAAAAGATTGATCTATCGGATCAACAGCAAGTGAATGAATTTATTATGCTGCCGTTCCGGCTCTACAAGGAATGTCCTCAGTGGGTGCCTCCTTTTATCAATGACATCAAACTGATGCTGAATAAAAAGAAACATCCATTTTATGAGTTGAATGACGCGGATTTTTTTGCTGTCTATCGTGATGGACGAATGGTTGGCCGTGTCGCTGCCATGGAAAACCGGTCATTCAATGATTACCATAAATGTAAGAATGCCCAGTTCTATCTTTTTGATATTGAAAATGATCAGGAAGCAGCCAATGCTCTTTTTGAAAAGGTATTTGTGTGGGTGAGAGAGCGTGGTTTGGACAAGTTGGTTGGGCCTAAAGGTTTTTCTGCGTTCGATGGCTATGGTATTCTGGTAGAAGGCTTTGAAGAACGTCAGATGATGGTCATGATGAACTATAACTATGAATACTATGCCACTCTTCTCGAAAGCATTGGCTTTGAGAAGGAAGTAGATTTTGTTTCATGTCACCTGGAGCAAAAGAACTTCCACCTTCCCGAAAAAGCCCAGGAAATCGCAAAACGTGTACGAGAGAGAGGATCTTTCAAGGTGGTCCAATTCAAGAACAAACGACAAATCGTTAAAATGGCCAACGAGATTGGCCATGCGTATAATGATACGTTTGTCAACAACTGGGAATACTACCCATTGACACAAGGTGAGATCAATCTCTTATTAGATAATCTTTTGTCTGTCATCAATCCGAAGTTGGTTAAGATTATTACGTATAACGAGAAAATTGTTGGTTTTTTGCTGGCATTTCCCGATATATCTGCCGCACTCCAACGTCATGGTGGGAAGATTACATTGTGGGGAATCATCGACATAATGCTGGAGATGCGGAAAGCGAAAACCGTTTCCTTGAATGGCGCTGGTGTTCTTCCTGAGTACCATGGAAGAGGTGGCGCAGCTCTTCTTTATTCTGAGATGCAAAGAACCATCGAGGACTTTGATTTTGAGAACGCGGAATTGACACAGGTGGCTGAAACGGCTGTCCAGATGCGAAAAGATTTGATCAATGTAGGTGGTCGTGCGTATAAAAACCACCGGGTTTTCCGGAAAACACTCTAGGTCACTATGGGTTGCCTTTCCAGGTAACCCATTTTTTTATTCCATCGACTGCTGCTGATCCCAAAAATAGCAACGCGGTGGCTTGCGAAATTGAGAATAGCGGAACCAGGATGATGTAGTAGCGTTGAAAGGGGGCTGCTGTGAACATCATTAGAGAGAAGATACTGGCAATTGTTATGGCTGTGAAGATAAGAAGGCGAATCCGTTCGACATAGATTTTCGCTGCTGCTTGTTTCACAAAGATAATCCAACCGGCAATCGTTAAAAATAGCATAATGGATCCACCGGCGAAACCGCGGAATAAATTATTGAATGGTTCACGTAAATAATTTCTTTCTGCTTCCAGAGTTTCATCCTGATAATTCAAGACATCAGCTATAGCCGGCGGCTGGATAAAGGTATGAGCAACAAGGAATATTGTTTGCTCAAAAAAATCCATAGATGTGCGGTAATCCTCCCGCATACGGGAGGATAGATCGGCACGTTGGGCTGTGCCTTCACGGATAGCATCCAATGGATGCTTCCAGAATACTGGATTCAATAACCCGCTGATCACAAGGATAAGTATGAGAAAGAGGCCGGCACGGGCGATTTTCTTCCACAGATTCGTATTCAACGGTAAGAGGTAAGTAGTAAGAAATCCAATAAAAACCACCGGGAACGTGGTTTGCTTGGAATTGATGGCCAATCCAGCGGCCAGACTGGAAATCCAAACAGTTTTTTTGTCATCGACGAGGATCCAGACAAGTGCGCAAAATGTGCAGATCAGAGCACTTTCTGCCATGGCTCGACGGGTATGAATCAACACTAATGCGTTGGTAGAAAAGAGGATCGCGGTGAGAACGGCTATTGGAGTTCCACTCAGTTTTTTAGCTAAAAGAAAAAGGAAAAGACAACTAAACGGGAAAAGCCAGGCGACAGAAAGCCGTGCGGTTTGAAGCGCGGAGTCTGAAGGAAGTGCTCCAGCTGAGACATTTTCATCCCAACTGGCTGCCCAGTTCCAGTCTGCCGGATTATTCTTTTCTCCCAATAAAACCAATCCCCATCCTATTAGGAGCCGGGTTATCGGCGAATCAATGAGCCTGTATCGGGTACGGTTATCGAGTACCTGGGATGGCTCATAGGCAAGATTTATGGGATTCGTAGCGGCATCGCTACTCATAAAGATCTGTGTGCTCTCGTCAGGATGGAAGGGAACAGAAGAAATCCCGGAAAAATAATTCCAGAAAATGAGACCAAACAATATTATGAGAGCGGTTTTTATCAGTCGAGATGTTTTCATTTTGCGCTACAATAATTTGATGAAGAGATCAGTCAAACATCCGGGGGTTTTTGAGAGTTTGAACAATGTTCCAGTTTGGGGATGGATTTTACTCATTGCCCTGATAGGTGTGGGTTGGAAATGTTTGTTCTTGATTACAAGAGCCTTTCCCTTCAACTCGGATGAAGCAATTACAGGATTGATGGCCCGGCATATTTTGCAAGGCGAAAGGCCGATCTTTTTTTACGGACAGGCTTACATGGGCAGCCTGGATGCTTTCCTATCAGCAGGACTGTTTGCATTACTGGGTGAATCCATCCTTCCCATCCGCATTGTTCAGACTATCCTGTATACCTGTACTATTATAACGACAGCCTTCATCGGGCGAAAGTTGACGGATGATTGGAAGGTCGGCCTTCTTGGAAGTCTTTTCGTCGCCATACCAACGGTCAATGTGACGCTATATACGACTGTTAGCCTGGGTGGGTATGGTGAAGCGCTTCTTTTTGCGAACCTTGCTTTCCTGATCGTCTTTTATATGGCAGATTGCGGCAGGCTGGATATTACAAAAGACATTGTTTTGTTTGGCTTGCTGGCTTTTGTTACAGGCGTTGGATTCTGGGCGTTTGGGATCTCTTTATCCGGCACATTGCCGGCATCCATCTATGGTTTGATATTGATCTGGCGGCGGTGGAGAAAGAAGCGTGCAATCTTTGCGGGTTTCCTCATAGCTTTTCTGGTCTTTTTTATCATAGGGTCGTTTCCTTGGTGGTTGGCTGGATTGAATGCCGGGATTGGAATACAGTTGCGGGAATTGGCCGGCTCAGCAGTATCGATTGAAAAGGGCAACTGGATCCTGCGAACGGGATCACACTTGTTCAACTTCATTTTTCTTGGCTTGCCAGCCGTGTTCGGATTCCGTCCACCATGGGAAATACGCTGGTTGGTTCTACCGTTGTTACCCTTTGTTCTTTTTGGCTGGGGGCTGGTGTTTTGGCGGTTCCCATCCGAGTTTAAAAAAGTCAATCAACCATATCGGGAGCGATGGCTGGTCTTGTTGGGTTCTATGTTGTTACTGGCTGCGGGTTTCTTATTCACATCATTCGGACTGGATCCGTCAGGTCGTTATTTTCTTCCCCTTGTTGTTCCTTTTTCGTTGATAGCCGCGCATATCATCATTTCGGCGCCAATTTCATCCAGTATCCGGTCAATAGTCATCATTCTCTTACTTTCCTTTCACGGGATTGGTACAGTGCAGGCCGCTATGAAGAACCCACCGGGGATAACCACTCAGTTTGATCCGGTATCCTGGATCGATCACCAGTACGATCAGGAATTGATGGTATTTCTCAGGGAAAATGATGAAGGATATGGTTATAGCAATTACTGGGTAGCGTATCCCCTGGCATTTCAGAGCGGTGAAGAACTGATCTTTCCCCCCCGATTACCGTATCACACTGATTTTCGCTATACCACGCGAGATGATCGTATCCCGGCATATACACTTCGTGTGGAGAATAGCAGCAAGACAGCTTATATCACAACGTTCAATCCTGACCTGGATACTGCTCTCCGGTCTGGGTTTGAACGATTGGATGTGACCTGGCAGGAAAAGGTCATTGGGGATTACCATATCTATTTTGATCTTAGCCGGCCGGTTCATCCATCGGAACTGAATCCGGAACTTCAACAACAACCAGGCATAGGCGACCCATGAGCCAATCGCATCTTGATGAATCAAAAACTGTAAAACTGAATGGTTTTCAAAATCTGCTACCCATAATTACCATCCTGCTGGTATTTCTTGTGGCATCACGCACTCCCTTGGATTCTGATTTGTGGTGGCATTTACACAGTGGTCAAATAATGTCGGAAACAGGTAGACCTTTGGTGACCGATATGTTTTCATTTACGCGGGGAGGCGAGACTTGGATCAATCATTCCTGGTTGGGCCAGGTAATAATTTACCAGCTATTCAGATTGGCGGGATGGACCGGACTATCCACCTGGATGGGGTTGACTGCCGCTTTAATAGCGGTAATTGTCTGGAGGATGCTTCCTGGCGGGGTTTTTACCAGAGCCGGTTTTGTACTTCTGGCAAGTGTGGCCTGTTCTCCGCTTTGGACACCGCGCCCACAATTCTTTTCGTTACTATTTTTTGCGGTGTTGATCCTGTTCATCAAATACTTGTTAAAGCGGCAAGAGCGTGTGGTTTGGATAATCCCAGTATTCTTCATTTTTTGGTCAAATATACACGGCGGATACATGACGGGGATTTTGTTCCTGGTGGCATGCTCGGCAGGTTTGTTGCTGGATGCGGGGCATTTTCCCGAACCGGAACGCAGAATGAAAATCCAGCAGTCTGGAACACTTATACTGGTTACAACAGCCGCTTTCATTCTGACAGCAGTCAATCCAAATGGATGGCGTATGTGGACCATCCCATTTGAAACAGTCGGAGTCAACTTGTTACGGCAGTTCATCCAGGAGTGGGCGTCACCAGATTTTCATGCAGTGGAAGTATGGCCGTTTGCTGCCTGGTTGTTACTGCTACTCTTTAGCCTGGGACGCGCAAAAAAAACCGTTTCTTATCAGGAATTGCTGCCCGCATTATTCTTCATACTTCTGGCCATCTATGCCCGGAGGAATATTGCCGTGGCCGTTATTGCTTCAGCTGGAATACTGACAAGCTCGTGGCTTGATACCTGGTCTGGTATCAAGTCTGCTGAGTATGTTCCGGTTTGGATGAAAAAGACATTCGCTTACTATCAATCACACCGTGGCAAGGATTTGACAGAAGGGCAGAAGAAAATTGTTAACCTGGTGCTGGTCGGATTGTTGGGGCTGTTCAGCTTTTTTAAGCTGGCAGCTGTTACACATCCGGTATTAATGGATGCTTTTGAGACCAGGTATTACCCGAAAAAAGCGCTTGATTTCCTCCGATCCTCACCACTGAAGAATAATGGCAACATTTTCAATGCTTACAACTGGGGGGGATATATTGCCTGGAAGGAACCAGACGTTCCTGTTTTCGTTGATGGCAGGACTGACCTGTATGGAGATGAGATTCTAGGGCAATGGGTATCCGTCATGCAGGCGGATAATGAATGGGAGATTATTCTTGAAAAATGGAATATTACGCGAGTAATCATTGAACCTGATCGTCCCCTGGTGAGGGCGGCAAAAATGGCCAATTGGGCGGAGGTTTACCGCGATGAACAAGCCGTGATACTTGACAGGGCGAATTGGTAATATGAGAACGAAAAGGATAATGGAAAAAGCAAGCGGCCGTGTTATGGCTGGTATTTTTCTTCTATCCCGCCTGTTTCTGTTCATCCTTATGCCTTATTCCGCCTTCCTTGGATTTGGTGATCAGCTCAACTTTTACCGTCTGGCACAGCTTCCCGGATGGCCGTTTTTTCATTACTGGGTGGAGTTTCCACCTTTCTTTCCGTTCCTATCAGCCGGCTTATATCGACTTGCCGGGGGCAACGAACATATCTACTGCTATCTGTTGGCTGGATTATTAACTCTTTTTGATGCTGGCACATTATTGGTTTTTTCAAGGTTATTGCGTGTCACAATAAGCGATGGAACAACCTCCCTTCGTTTGATCATCTACACGCTGTTTCTAGGTTTCTTCCCGTACGGCTGGTGGTATTTTGATCCAATTTCCGTCTTTTTTCTCTTACTGAGTCTATTATTTGTTTTCCATAATCAGTCAACAAGAGCAGGATTTGCGATAGCTGTGGGCTTCCTATGGAAGTTTTTCCCCATATTGGCATTGATACCTGCCTGGATGACCTTGACGAGGCAAAAATTTCTTAAAGTTTCCCTGATTTCGGTTACTGGCATTGCGTTTGTGATCGGTTTTTTGTATTTTGTGTCGCCGCAGATGACCTCTTCCTCGCTATCGGCTCAATATGCAAAAGGTTCGTGGCAGACCGTGTGGGCGTTATTGGATGGCAACCACGGGACTGGAAATTTCGGTCCGTTGACTGACAGGCAGGATCCGTCCCTGGCCTACCAAAAAACGCGGAATCCATCTGTTATTCCTCCAATCATTCCCCTGGCTGTTGGCGGATTCGCTGGCTTACTTCTTTTACGATGTGTTGGCCGGCTATCCACTCCCTTGGTTTGTGCGGCCGTCACAGGAGCAGCCTGGGGGCTTCTTATACTTGCCGCTCCGGGATGGAGCCCGCAATGGAGTCTCTATATTATTCCGCTTATACTTCTTGCCTTACCTATTAAACAAGCGGTTCTCTTTCTTGTCTTATTGATCTCTCTTTGCCTTGCCGAATGGCCGCTGCTTTTCAGCCGGGGGCGGGATGATCTAATCTGGATTGTGATCGTTTTACGAACAGTGACAACGATTGGATTGGGTTTAGTGTTTTCTTTGAAAGCTGCTGCATCTGGCAAAATGAAATCAGGATTTTTGAAGAAAAATTGAATTGCTGGCGTGAAAATGGGTTGAATTATAATTTTAGAATATCTTAGCAATAGGAGTGATCATTGCAGAACCATCGGGAATTACGCAATTGGTTAATTGGGGCGGCAGCCGTCTTGATCTTTTTGATAGGATTAACCTATGCCAACCATTACTATGCGGTACGAAATCCCGGAGGAAATGATTTCCTTGTTCATTGGGTGGGTACAAGGGCATTACTCATTGATGGCATAAGCCCATACAGTGATGAAGTGGCGGGGAGGATCCAAACAATAGTATACGGACGATTGGCCCAGTCGGGCGAACATCAGCTGCGTGTAGCCTATCCTCTTTACAGCATCTCGATCTTTTTGCCGTTTGCACTTTTCCCGGACTTTGCACTGGCACGGGCGGTCTGGATGACCACACTGGAATTAGCCCTCGTAGGTCTGGCCATTTTCTCCATAAAGCTAGCCGACTGGAAACCCGGGATGGGTTTAACCATCGGGTTCATTCTATTCTCATTGTTGTGGTATCACGGATTGCGTCCTCTCATCAATGGCAATGCTGTCATTCTGGTGGCTTTCTTTTTGACTGCCGGTTTGATGGCTATCCGTGGAAGAGCAGAAGAGCTGGCTGGTGTTCTATTTGCCTTTATGACCATAAAACCACAGATCGCACTGGTATTTCTTCTGTATATGACATTCTGGGGGATTTCGAACCAGCGCTGGCGAATGCTCGGTTGGTTATATGGAACCATTGCTGTGTTAACGGCAGTTTCAACTATGCTTATCCCTGATTGGATATTGCAGAATCTGAGGGAGGTTGTTCTTTATCCAAAATATAATCCGCCCGGTACACCAGCCGCCATTTTCGCGGAATGGCTTCCTGCTACCGGACGTAACATCGGAATGGGTTTGACGGTGATCCTAGTTCTTGTTTTGATCATAGAATGGTTCCTATCACGACGATATGAATTTCGTGGATTTCTATGGACGATTTGTCTGACATTAACGGCAGCACAATGGATCGGAATTCAAACAGACCCGGGAAATTTCATTATTCTTTTGCCCGTACTTGCTCTATTGTTTTCCATTATTCATGAACGGTATAAGGTTGCCGGTAATTTCTTTACCTGGTTTCTGATGGCTTTATTGATGGGGGGATTGTGGTGGCTTTT
>JAAYYW010000381.1 GCA_012515195.1 Leptolinea sp. | reverse complement strand
CTGGAACAAGGACCGGGGCAAGGACGTGGAATCCGCCCCCTGGCACCACCTTTTTCACGGCGACCGGATCAACGACCATCACCTGACCCTGGCCGAAAAACAAAGAGCACGGGAGACGGTCGAATGAGTGCAGCCGTCAAGATCGCAGAATGGGTTCAGCAGAAACCCTTGATCTTAATACGCTTCGATGATGCGTATTCAATGGCTCTGCGTGAATCGCGGCAGGGATTCGAACACTTCACCATTGCTAAGACTCACTCCTTCTTCCAGCACATTAAAGTGCCTACAATTTGTTTGCTGGAGGAACAAAATGGGGATACAACTCAGTGTTATATGGCCACTGCCACACGTAAAGCGGCATTGGGTATCTTTGATTCTCTTTTAACCGTTAAGAAACTGCGTACCGTGCGCCCTCATTCTTTACAGGCATTAGTGCCCTTGATTTTTGAGGCACGGGAAAAAAACTTATTCGCAGAGCGTCTGCCTGAAAAAGGAGGCGTAACTAACCTAACGCCCAAACTAAGCGCACACCTAATCAAAATTCTGGCGGCTATTTCTGAAAATCAATCAGCATTGGATACGGCTTTTTCCCTATTGCCCGGAATAATGCAAGAAGGGAATAACTCCTGGGCACAAAAAGAAGCAATAAAATTCGCTATGGTTGCTTTTGGAATTGGTATTAGTGCAAAGCCGGATCAGGTTACGCTGAAGAGTGGTGCATCATCAGGCCTTGGTCTTACCGGAGATTGCCTTTATGAAGATAACGTGGTGAATTATGATGCATCACGGCTGCCCGGTTTTGAAACGATCTTTCCTTACGTGACAGGCACGGCTGTTTTTCAAAAGGGCGACGAACGACTGGCTATTTATACTGCAAATAAACTACCCTTGGAGCAGATGTTCGGTGTTGACCTCATCTACATTAACGAAACCCGAGGCAACATCGTTATGATCCAGTACAAGATGTTGGAAGAGTTCAAACGAGAAGATGGCAAGCCAGATTGGCTGTTTCGTCCAGACCAGCAGCTTTGCAATGAAATTGCCAGAATGCGACTTCCAGACTTTGTTGGTACCCCCTTGAATGACTACAGGCTAAGCCGCAATCCGTTTTTCTTCAAATTTGTGAAGCGCAAGACCGTAGACCGAAAGCATCATTCTTTGTATGTCTCTCTCGATCATCTAAAACAGATCCTTGCCTCCCCTGAAGCAAAAGGACCAAGAGGAGGTGTTCGTATTAGTTACGAAAGCTTGGATGGTACATATCTTCGAGAAAGCGATATGGTCGGGTTATTGCGTTCCGGTTATATTGGAACACATAGGGCCGAAACAACATCATTGGAAATAATCATTCAAGAAGCCGCTAGAGGAAACAAAGCTGTAGTTCTGGCGTGGCAGCAAAAGAGCCAGGAGACGGCACAATGAATAAACGGATTCGTCGTGTCGGTTCAATAAAAAATGAGCTTCTGAAGAAATCTCGGGAAGCAGCGCTTGCTGCAGTACAAATTTTCAACAATCCGAACATAAGTTTTAAATCAGAGTCTTATATTGTACTGATGATCATCGCTTGGACATATCTTCTCCATGCCTATTTCCGTGAACAAAAAATAGAGTACCGTCATTCCCATCTGAAGGGTACGAGGCGGGAATTCATAAAAACCAAATACGGTGCATACAAATATTGGGAGTTGGAACATTGCCTTAATGAGGAAAAGTCTCCTTTAGATAAAGATACTACAAATAATCTGCGTTTTCTTATTGGGCTACGCCATGAAATCGAGCACCAAATGACAACTCGGATAGACGATATGCTAAGCGCTCGTTTTCAGGCATGTTGCTTGAATTATAACGATTATAGAAAAAAGTTATTTGGTCAAAAAAATGGGATTGAAAAGCATCTTGCCTTTAGTCTTCAGTTTTCGACCATTTCAACTGAACAGAAAGACATGCTTTCAGAGCATTCAGAGCTCCCGGCTAACATTAAAAGCTACATTCTGGATTTCGACTCTGACTTATCAAATGAAGAATTTTCCAACCCTCATTATGCTTACAGAGTGTTTTTTATTCCGAAAACAGCAAATAGAAAAGGACAGGCTGACCGTGTTATCGAGTTTGTGAAAAGTGATTCTCCTTTGGCAGAGGCTGTCAACAAAGAATATGCGTTTTTTAAAGAAACAGAAAAGATAAAATATCTCCCCAAACAAATCGTACAATTGATGAATTTGGAGGGTTTTGCTAAATTCAAAATTCATCACCACACGGAACTTTGGAAAATGCTTGACGCAAAAGACGCCAAAAATTCCTTTGGGGTCCTAGTGGCAGGTAAAACATGGCATTGGTATGAAAACTGGGTTGATGTAGTGAGGACACATTGCCAGAGAAATAGGGGTAAGTACTCATGATTAGGTTTTTCTTCGGTAGGGGCCATGAGAATTCTTGAGCATCTTGTAAAAGCAGTCCGTAGCGCAGCAATTTATTATCGTGAGGTGCAGGTGCCCCCGGCCTGCATTCTGTGGCCGGACCGGGACCGCCAGTGGGAGTCTGCGGTTCCTCTGCTTCTGGAAGCGCTGCCTGAACTGGCGGTCCTCGGCGAGTACGCGCCGGAAAAACGCAGCGGCCCCGCCATCTGGCTTCGATGCGCCATCGCCGGCCGGGCAGGGGATGTTTCATTGCCCGCAGACCGGCCGCCCATCCTGTACCTTCCCGGCGTCGGCAGACAGGATCTCCGGGCCGTGGAAAACTGCCCGGACAGCCTGAAGCCCCTGGCCGAACTGCAGTACCGGGGTGTGATATGGTCTCAGAACAACACCAAGGATTGGACCATCCTGGCGTTCCTCAAGTCTGACCAGGGAGGGCTGGGACTGGACCCTGCCCAGGATGGGGAGACGAAAAACGCCATGCAGCTTGCCTTGT
>JAAYYW010000043.1 GCA_012515195.1 Leptolinea sp. | reverse complement strand
TTGGTAATGAACGAAAACGAATATATTTAGAAATGGTGATATCAAAACTATTAAAATAAAGCACTTTTGTAAAAATGTTACGTTTTGCAAAGTCAGAATATATATAAGAATTTTTGATATTGCATATGTGAAAAAAATTAAAATGATTAATAAAGAAATGAAATTGCTTACAAAGAGAAAAATAAATAAGAAAATTCTGGTAGACGAAAGATTATGCCAGTTAAATACATATGGAAAATCTAATAAGGTTTGATTGTAATTAACATTATGAAGATTGATCTTTTCACTTTTCCCGTTCCACTTGATTTCTATTTCACCTGCGTCTGGGCCTTGTAATAACAAAATACTGATCCCATTGGTTGAATAATCATAAAAACTCAAATTCTCTCCACCGTTTCCTGAAACTCGTATTATGTCTCCTTCACTGGTCCAATTTCCATTGAGTTCTAAGTCATCGCTGGTTAAAAGTTTTCTTTGTTTATCACGAGATGGTAATAATGCAATTTCATAAATCTCAATGGAATTCGCATGGAATTCGGCCGATGTAGGGGGGAGAATAATCACTTCAAATGTATTTCGTGATGGGAACCATTGAAGAGATGCTTTAGTGATAAAAAAAGTGCTGATAGCAAAAATAATCAATACAATTAAAAATCTTGGTCTGAAAAACTTTGAAATTCTTGGAATTGTTTGAAAATTCTTATTAATCAGAAGAAAAAAAGCAATTATAAAAATGAAAAATAATAATAAAAAACTGATGATTTTCGTACGATCTGGTAATTCGAAAAATCGAAAGAAATAAACACTGACACTGTAAGCTAGACTTATCCCAGAAATTATTAATATTAGGAATCGTATCGATCTAAATTTTGGATTACTAATGACGCTATTCATAAAACTTTCCCCTCATTTAGAATTTGCAACGGAATAATTTCATATTATCAAGATGAATCATATCAGTCTACGATAACAACGCTTGGGTATTGTCTCTTGTAATACCCGTCATTTCCCGTTACAGAAAAATCAAACGTACGATATTTGCTAAAGATGAGAATAACCTTTAAATAGGTCAGTGAATAATGCCAAAATATGTACAGACAATTATAATATGTAACCCAACTTCAAAAATCCGTAGATTACAAAAACTGATGAAATGATTGTCTCATCATATGAATTCATTTTTTTGTTTCTAAAAGCTATGGGATGTGGTGATGCCCGAACTCAGGGTACATTTGTCGGGTCAACTAGTAATTTTGGTTTAGTAGGGATTATTTAATTGCATTTTGGAGTTCCTGGACGATCATTAGGAAGTGGCTGATATAGTTTGAAGAAAAAAACTTGTAGGGGAACGGAGTCCTCTAAAACCACCCGCGGATACATGGCTGCCTTTGCGGCGGCGGTGATCCTTTCGACCACCGCCATCTTCATCAGCCATCTCTCAGTGCAATATAAACTTCCGGCGCTTGTGTTGGCCTTCTGGCGTGAAGTCTTTGTGTTCATTACACTCGCAATAATTCTCGGTTTCACACGCCGTAAAAATATGCGTGTAGATATTAAGGACTTGTATTACCTCGGTCTTTACGGATTGGTGTTAGCACTTTTCAACGCGCTGTGGACGACCTCGGTTGTACTGAACGGTGCGGCGGTTTCAACTGTACTTGTCTATTCATCGGCTGCTTTCACCGCGCTGTTGGGACGATGGCTATTAAAGGAAAGCCTGGGTTGGATCAAGTTGTTGGCCGTGCTGATGAGCTTCGGAGGCTGCGCGTTTGTTGCGGGAGCGCACGATCCGGTTGTCTGGCAAACCAACCTGCCGGGCATAGTCATCGGTGTGACCTCGGGGTTGGCATATGCCATTTACAGCCTGATGGGACGGACGGCAGCCAACCGTGGATTGAATCCGTGGGTAACCATTATGTATACATTTGCCTTCGCGGCCTGTCTTCTCCTGTTGACCAATCTGCTTTTTGGAGGAAAACTTCCCGGCACGGCCGCAAGCCCAAAGGAGATTTTCTGGCTGGGAGATGCCTGGGCAGGGTGGGGGGTGTTGCTTTTACTGGCTGCCGGACCCACAGTGGCGGGTTTCGGGTTGTATAACGTGAGCCTGGGCTATCTGCCTTCCAGTGTCGCCAACCTGATTGTCTCGACGGAACCGGTGTTTACGGCAGTGATCGCCTATCTGTTGTTGGGCGAGCAACTGACATCCACACAGATTTTCGGGAGCCTGTTTATTCTGGGAGGAGTGGCCCTCATGCGAGTATTTGAAAAAGGGCTGGCACCGCTGGTAGAACCGGCAGGAGTTTAACCTGTCCAGCCGACCCATTTTATCGAACATGTAAAGGGACATTATGGCTGAAGAAATTGAATCAGAAGATATACCAGAGAGTGACCGGCTAAGCCAGTATCCGGAAAGCGTTCAACAAATCTTACGGCGTACCCCGGAAGAGAAGGCTGCCCGTGTTTACGAGGTAATGCGGGAAGCGAAGATCATGTCGGTGGAAAATCTTTTTGCCGCAGGTTTTTATTCCACGCAGGAACTCAATAATGTAACCTGGGAGATGCTGCAAGACCCGAAGCTTTCCGAAGAGCAACGCCGACGGGTGCAAGCCCTCCGGGATTCGGCGTTAAAATAAAGGGCGACCCTCAGGGTCACCTCTATAATATTTGTTTTTATCGCCATCTATTCCGATAGCTGTTTCGTTTCATTTATGAATACATCCAAAGGATCGGGTGTGATTGGTGGGTATTACCCCCACTTGCCACTCTCCCGGGGGGGCGTGGTTTCTCCTCTATCTGAAATGCGGTATCATTACCCGCGTTAATCAAACAATTCGGAAAGAGACTGTATGCGAAATTTCACCACCACCCTGAAAGACCACTTTGATTCACAACCCGAGCGGATCAGTCTGATCATTCAGCACGCCGGCAAGGATGACGTTCCCGTCACCTACCGCGAACTGATGCGCGGTGCTGCCGGCTGGGCGGAGCTCTACCGTGCGCGCGGTATTCAGCCCGGCGAGGTGATTATTCTCATCATGCAGCACTCCATCGAGCTGGTCTACGCGTATTTTGGGGCGGTGCTTCACGGGGCTATCCCGTCCATTCTGCCTTACCTCACAGAAAAGCTTTCCCCCGAGCGCTACCGGGCGGACC
>JAAYYW010000380.1 GCA_012515195.1 Leptolinea sp. | reverse complement strand
TCATTCTTTAGATGTCGTTGTCAATGTGAAAGATACCCTCTATGAAAAGGAGCCAGTCCTCTGGGTAACATTATCAAATGAACTATCCGTTCCTGTTCGGTAACATTATCTTTTGAATTGACAGGCCTTTGGCAAATTCACGTTTCTATAGAACCTGGTGTTCCGGAGAATCAAGCGTCTTGACAGTAAAATAAACCTCATGCCATTCACATTGCCTGAACCATCTCAAAAGAGTGAATACGTGGGTGCACTTTTTTCCCGGATTGCACCTTTCTATGACCGGATGAACCGAATTATGACATTCGGGCAGGATATACGTTGGAGAAAGCGTGTCATTGATCTGCTTGAACCGCAGAATTGGAAGGTATATCTTGATGCCGGTGCTGGAACAGGGGACCTTTCGCAAATGATCGTCACGGCAACCCAATCATCCATTGTTGTGGCGGTTGATCTAACCCGTGAAATGATCAATTTGGGTAAAAAAAATCATATAGATAATAGGATCCTGTGGGTACAGGCAGATACACTATCTTTGCCATTCAAATCTGATGTATTTGATGGTGTAGTCTCAGGATATGTTCTCCGGAATGTTGTCAACATAAATCAGGCTATCGGCGAACAGGTTCGCGTGACCACAGCAGGCACGAAGGTTATCAGCCTTGATACAACACCCCCGGAAAATAACCTGCTTTATCCATTCATTCAGATCTATCTGAGGTGGATTATGCCGCTTTTGGGCAAGTTGGTGACAGGAGATGCGCAAGCCTACCGTTATCTATCAGTTTCAAGCGATCGCCACCTGCCTTCCAAAGAACTGGATGAACGGATGCGATTGAGTGGATTAACGGACGTAACGCACGAGAAGTGGATGGCTGGAACAATGGCTATCCATTCAGGTAGAAAAAATAACCAATCAACCTGATTCCGGATGGTCCTTTAACTCGAGAAAAAGGTCAACAAGATCTGGATCGAAAAGGACATTTTTGTTGTCTTTCAGATACTGGCGGATGTTTTCCTCAGGCCAGCCTTTTCGGTACGGCCTGTCCGAGATCAACGCATCCCACACATCGACAATCGCGAAAATTCGGGCTGATAGAGGGATATCCTTCCCCTTCAAACCTTTCGGATATCCGCTGCCGTTCCAACGTTCATGGTGCAGAAAGGGTATCTCAAGCGAGTCAGTAAGATAGGGAATGGAAGAAAGAAGATCATAAGCAAAACTTGGGTGTTGTTTCATTATGACCCATTCATCCTCGCTTAATGGACCGGGTTTAAGAAGAATTCTATCGGGAATGCCCATTTTTCCGATATCATGCAACAAAACACCCCGTCGGAACGCGATCATTCGTTCTTCCGGGAAATTCGCTTTTATCGCCAACCGGCAGGCAAGGTCCATTACCCTATCGCTGTGGCCCTGGGTTTCTTCATCGCGCAATTCCAGAGCTTTTGACCAGCCGGCAATGGTTGCCTCGTATGCATGATTCAGTTCATCGTATGCCATCTCTTCGTTTGTAATTAGCGTTACATTTTCAATGGCCAGCGAAGTCTGCCCAGCAAGTGTATGGAAGTAGTCAGTCCATTCTTGATCATCATACAGCGGCTTACTGGAAAAGACTTGCAAATAGCCGCATACCTGTTTGTTCATCAATAAAGGCAAGATTGCTTGATCCAGTGTCCCCTCAGAAGAGGGATCAACCAGATGGATTTCATTGATCATTTCAAGGTCTTTGATTGTTAAAATGCGGGTGTTAAATTTTTCCAGTGCCTTGACCTGCAATTCAAGTGTACGCGCGATCAGCGGTTCATCCGGAGTATCGATGCGCGAGACAAACGCGCTGGTCATTTCGTCTCTGGCCATTCGTGCCAGTATGATCACCCCATCCACATCCAACTGGTCAACCGCAATGGAACTGATCAATTCGAGAGTCTGTGATGGTGTGATCCGTTCCAGAATTGCGGCATCTATACTTCGCAGGCTGGCCAGCTTTTTCAACTCGTGATTGATCTTATAAAGCGCAGCCCTCTGTTCAGTGATGTCATGCAGCAGGATGCCAATGCGGTAAGAATTTGGGGATTGGATTGGGAAGAGTGTTTGTAATACTATGCGGTTTTGTCCATCCAGGGTGTTTATTGATAATTCTTTGGGAACATCAAAGAAACGGCATTGTCCGGTTTGTTGTACCTGAGCAAGTTCTTGTTTCAAGTCTTGGAGGAAAATAGGGTCAGATGTTTCCAAACCCAGTTTTATCAAGAGATCCCATATATAGGAACCAACCGCCAGCTTATTTTGTATCCCGGTGATCTCTTCAGAGGAAGAGTTCCATTCGGTTACACGAGCATTTTCGTCCAATA
>JAAYYW010000379.1 GCA_012515195.1 Leptolinea sp. | reverse complement strand
CAATACGTTTTCCATTCTGCTTCTCCCACCGCTCTCCAGAAACAACATTTTTTGCCAAAACCTTCCTTTTTTTGGAATAGCCATCCTCATTAAGCTAAATGCAAAAAAAAATTAGGAAGGCTACTTTATTAAGCGCAATGATCCAACATTTCATGGACAGGCAACCAAATGTTTGTGAATGCTTAGTTTTTGCCTGCTTCCTCAAGAAAGGAAAGCGTTTCTTTTACAATATCATCTGATAAAACCCAATAAATACTACTATGCCCGGCAGGCAATTCTTTCACTCTTCCATAAACCAGGTTCTGAACCAATCGCTTACGTTCTGACAAAAACCATTCGTACGTTTCTGATTGTTCCCCGGGTGGGTTAGCTTGTATCATAAGTACCGGTAATTCTCCAGGGAATTTGGTGTCTACTAGATCGGTCATATTCCGTTCCAGATGTAAAAATTCATCATTAACCGTATTGTTTGCATAATCCCAATTGGTAACCATGGCTATCATGCGCGCTTCTTCTTCCGTGTAGACGTCCTGAGGTGCCCCGCTAACCAGTAATGGATTCATCCAAAGTATTGTACGCATAATCCCGGCTTTTCTAAGCAGTGAAATCGTGCCGAAAGGCGGCAGCGTTTGCTGAACTGTCTGCCCATGCGCTTTAGCCTGGATTATCCCTCTGGGTAGGGTTATATCCAACGCTATCAGTGCTTCAAGTTCGTCGCCATACATTTCCGAATACTTCATCGCATATAGGCCCCCAATTGAATGAGCGACCAAAACATAGGGCGGGTTGATATTGGCGCCCTGAAGAGCTGCCCGTATTTCTTCAACAATATTATCCGATGTTCTAGGCACATCAGTTTCGTCACTCCACCCATATCCCATGTATTCCACGACTGCGACCCGTCCATGTTCCGAGAAGCGCGACCACAACGGTTTATATTCCAAAACAGGTGCACCAACGCCTCCACCGCTCAATATGACAAAGGTTGTTTCCCCCTGGCCTTCCGTAAACACGTGCATTATCTTTCCATTGACATCAACCATTGATCCGGGTGCAGGATGATCTGCTTTTTCATTATTGGTTAATAAGTACTGGATGGCCGTTAGCACCGCTACGAGAAAAATTATCGAACACAACAAAATTAGCAAAATTTTCAGCAGAACTGTCCCTGCGTGGATGAACTTCATTGTTATTTTGTCGGACATTTCTTTATCTCTCCTTGTGTGAATCTCAAAACTATACTGCATCCTCTCTTTGCTCTTACAACAACCGCTCAAAAAAAGTGAGATATTAAAATGAACACTGATACCAAGTTACAGACTCAGTCAGCGATAAACAACCCTGTTTAGCTTAATTCCGCAAAGCTATCAAAAACCTTCAATTTTTAGGTATTGTCAATCCATGCCCAGTGTTTTTTATTTTGATACTATCCAGAAAAAATCAATAAAAACCTAATGTAGATCATTATCACAACTCATAATTTTTCTTCTTGCGAATCAGCAATTGGTTTTGAGCAAGGATCTCATAAACCTTCTGATAAGCAAATTTTCCTCACAACGAAGATGTGAAACAGACCCTTCCGAGGTCGACATCAATTTATAGATAGTCCCTAACATCACACTTTTTCATAATTGACACCCTCCCCTGGCGTGAGTATACTTGCTTCTTTGGGGGCTGAACTGTTCTTTGTTCTGTATATCTCCCTGATCTCGACAGGGTTGGAGGAAATATTGAAAAAAGCGCTAATTACCGGCATCACCGGACAGGATGGTTCATACCTGGCAGAATTGCTGCTAAGTAAAGGCTATGAGGTACATGGCATCATCCGCCGGGCAAGCACATTCAACACTCGCCGGATTGATCATATTTATCACGACCCGCATAATAACGGGGAAAAAGTAAACCTGCATCTTCATTATGGTGATGTGTCAACCGGTGACACGCTGTTGGATATTATTTACAATATCCGTCCTGAAGAGATTTACCATCTCGCTGCACAGAGCCATGTACGCGTAAGTTTTGACATGCCGGAATATACCGGTGATGTAACCGGACTTGGAACCATACGTATTCTGGAAGCGGTCCGAAAAAGCGGCACAAACGCCCGTTTCTACCAGGCTTCATCCAGTGAAATGTTTGGTGGTGCCAAGCCACCCCAGAGCGAAGATACACCCTTTGAACCGCGCAGCCCATATGCCGCGGCAAAAGTGTATGCTTACTGGGTCACACGCAATTACCGTGAAGGATACAACATGTTTGCCACGAATGGCATCTTGTTTAACCATGAATCCCCGCGGCGCGGAGAAACATTTGTCACACGGAAGATCACAAGAGCCGTTGCAGCGATCAAAGCCGGTAAGCAGGAGCATCTCTATCTGGGCAACCTTGATTCCCGGCGAGACTGGGGTTACGCGCCTGAATATGTAGAAGCGATGTGGATGATCCTTCAGCAGGAAAAACCTAACGATTATGTCATCGGCACCGGGGAAGCTCACACAGTCCGCGAATTCCTGGAAGAAGCCTTTGGGTATGTTGATCTTGACTGGAATGATTATGTAAAGATCGATCCCCGCTACTTCCGGCCAACCGAGGTCGATTATTTATTAGCCAACGCCAGCCGGTCCAAGAGCCTCTTGAAATGGGAACCCCGCATAAGATTCCATGAACTCGTCCGGATCATGATGGACGCAGACCTGGAACTTATGGACTTGACACCGCCCGGTGAAGGGAAAAGATTGCTCTCTGAACGGTTTAGCGGATGGCACCGCTGGGAGTCTCAGGTAGTATCAATGGAACGCTAAAAAAAAGGAACTCGCCCTATCCGGCGAGTTCCTTTTTTCCTACTATCTTCACAGGGATCTTATCGTTTTAAGATTTTTTGGAGTGCTTTTATTTCACTATCACCCAGACCGGCTTTTGATAACGACTGAAGATCTCCATCCGCAATAGCCTGACCAATGAGTGAATAGCGTAGATCTTTCAGATCCTGCTCAACCGGTGAATAGATTTTTTCATCGGCAGTTATTTTTCCGTCTGCCATGCGAATTACACGGCGCGTTTGGGCGGCTACTTCATGATCATGAGTAACAAGGATAAACGTAGTCCCCTGACTCTGGTTCAGATCTCGCATTAATTTAATCAAATCCCGGCCGTTGGCCGAGTCAAGATTTCCTGTCGGTTCGTCTGCCAGAACAAGTGATGGCTTATTGGCTAAAGCGCGCGCGATGGCTACCCTTTGCCGTTGCCCGCCGGATAGTTGGCCGGGAAGATGATCCAACCGATGCGACATCCCAACCATTTCAAGCAACTCAAGTGACCGCGCCCGTCGTTCTTTAACCGAACTGTAGTGAATCATCGGGATTTCCACATTCTCCACCGCCGTCAGGGTTGGCAGCAAATTATGCAACTGGAAAATGAAACCAACTGTCCTACCCCTGAATGTATCCAGATCTTTCACTTGAGAAAGATCCTCCCCATTGATATAGATCTCTCCGGAAGTTGGCTTATCCAGTGCCCCAAGAACATTCAACAGGGTACTTTTGCCACTTCCGCTGGGACCCATAACAGCCACAAACTCACCCGGCGCAATTTTCAGGTTGACATTGTCTAACGCCCGTACTTCATCACCATTGCCATAAATCCGGCTAAGATCACGGGTTTCAACAGTCCAGGTCATTCTTCCACCTTAATATCAACAAAAGCGGTCATCCCCCAGCGAAGCTTTTCGGGACGATCCTGTATGGTCAGGGTAACCGTGTAATTCACTCCAGACCCTTCAGCAGACCTCGCTGCGATCCGTTCAACAATACCCTGTAATTTAACATCGGGTAAAGCATCAAATGTGATCTCTGCCGGAGCGCCTTCTTTTATGCGGGCTACATCGATCTCATTCAAGTCAGTTGTCTCCACCTGCAGCTCCGATAAATCTGCCAGCAGCATGGCATTCTGTCCCATCGTTACCCATTCGCCCTCACGAACATCGATCCGGCTGGTAGTGCCATCAAACGGGGCTTTGAGTTCAAGGTCAGCCAGCGCGGCACGTGCCGCTTCGAGTTGTTTGGCGGCGTTCTGCAATTCGCCCTCCAGTTGCTGTTGTTCAACCGGGTCCGGGCCATTCTTGACTTTATCCCACTCACGCTGAGCGGTCTCCAGTTCGGCTTTGGCAACAACCAGGGCACCTTCAGCCTGGGCAATTTCCATATCATCTGGAAGCGATTCAAGATAATTCAAATTCCACGCGGCTTTGTCTCGGGCAAGGCGTGCAGCCGAGAACATGCTCAAGACTCCAGCCCGGGTTAAGTCATTTTCATCCCTATCTTGATAATACGCCCAGAGGTCGTTAGCCTTCTTGAATTCATCTTCAGCCAGGATCATATCAGCGCGCGCCTGGTCAAGTATTGCCGTGCCAGCTCGTTGATAATTCTTCCCTTCACGTTTTTCCTGGGCTTTATCCAATGCCTTGACAGCATCAGCCAAGCGGAGTTGTGCCGTGGCTCTTACTGCATTGTGGTCTTTGGATAGATTGTCCAATTTCCGTTGCGCGACTATCTGCGCGACCTCTGCCGCTGAAACAGCTGCTTCCTGTGCAGCTTTTCCTTTAAGGCTTACCAGGACATCATCCTGTTTGAAAACCTCATTCTCTTTACCATTGACAACTTCCACAACACCGGAAGCCGGAATGCTCAACATTGTCCAGCGGGCTGGCACAACCACACCGGTGGCGCTCACAAATGTCTCAGTATTTTGTACTGCCTCCTGTGTTGGGGCTGTTTCATCTACACCCTGAGCTCCACAGGCAGCAAGGCATGGTAGTAACAGAGCGACCACCAGCAAAGCAGAAAGGTTTTTCCATACTTTATTCTTCATAGTAACCTCCAATTTCATTCATACCGCAATGCTTCAACCGGCGGTTGTTGGCTGGCCCGATACGCCGGATAGATTCCACCAAACCCGCCAAGTAATATAGCGACCATAAGTGCCCGAATAAACATGGATACTTTGTAATCGGGGACGAGAAGCTCTCCCATACTGGGTTCCAGCATGACCAATCGGGTCAGTCCGATCCCCATCAATATTCCGGTAATGCCACCCAATAATCCAAGCAACAAGGATTCTTTTACAATCATTCCCAGGACTGACCGCCTACGCCATCCCATGGACCGAAGAACACCAATCTCCCGCGTCCTTTCCAGAACAGCCATAAGCATGGTGTTCATCAACCCAAGCCCTCCGAGGAAAATCGCGACGAAAGAAATACCATTCACCATGGCTGCGGAGTTTTGCATATCTGGCATTTCATTGGTGAAATCGCTGGCTAGTGAAGCGTGTACATCCGGCAATTGGGAATTGATTTTATTCACTACATCTGGGGCTGTCTTTGGATCCTTCACCTTTATCGAATACATGGTCACTTTGCGTGGTTTTCCCGCAAAGTTCTGTCCATCGCGAAGGGTGACAACCCCGCCCATGTCTTCCCAGCTCGAACTGGATTCATAAATTCCGACAACCTTATAACGATAATTGCCCAGTTGTAGAGTCTCACCGACGCTTTTCTTTAGGGAATCAGATGTCATACGCCCGATCATGATCTCGCGGTTGGATTGAATTGGACGGCCTTCAACCACATTAAACCTTTTGATCCCAAAACTATTGGGAGCACATCCCTGAAGAATAAAAAATCCACCTGAACCGGGTAAAACCGCGGCTGTGAAGATAAGACCGCTAACAGCCTCTACTTCTGGAAAAGCAGCGATCCGTGCCCCAACTCGTTCATCAATGGTGCTGTAACCCGTATCAGAGACCCCGGCCTGGCGGATCATAATCTCAGCATCCTGGGTGAGCATTTCATTCATAGCACCCACTGTTCCACCGATGATTCCCTCCAACGCCAGAATTGCCCCTACGGTCATCCCGATCACACCCAGGGTTAATATAGTCCGGGTGGACCGCTGCCATAAACTCTGCACAGCCATTCCACCGATCGGGAAACGATGTTTTTTACCGCCGCTTCCGCCACCTTCATACCGGATGGCTTCAACCGGCTGCAATTTGGACGCTTTCCAGGCCGGATAAACACCTCCGGTCAACCCAAGAAGAAGAACGACAGTAAACGCCTGCAGGAGTAAAGCTGGTCTTATGTTACTTATGGAACCGCCCCAGCTTTGCAAAATATTGGAAAAAGATATCAAGAAGACAAATGCAAGTAAGCATCCAAGTACGCCCCCAGCCAGCGAAACCAGGATTGACTCGCCAAGAATCATGGTTAACACACGTCGACCTGACCACCCGAGAGCCCGCAAGACTCCAATCTCGCGGGTGCGTTCAAACACAGCCATAAGTTGGGAATTCATCATTCCCACCCCGCCAATAAGGATGGCCAGCACACCGATAACCCAGACCATCCCAGTCATATACTCTGCCATTCCTTGCTTTTCAGAAAACTCTTTAGTTGTAGCCAGTAAAAGGTCCGGGTATCTTTTTTCTATCTTTTCTTTGAAAGAATCTTTCCTTTCCGGTCCCTTGAGCTGAATATAGAATAGAGAAACCTGCCGGGTGGTTCCTAATAATGCCTGACTATCTTTCAACCCCAGTACGGCGCCGCTATCTTCGAAAGCCTGTCCCGTCTCAAAAATCCCGATGATGCGGTATACATTCTGAGTAAGCCGGATCGTATCACCCACACCTTTTTTCATGGCTTCAGCCGCCTGACTTCCAAGAAGAATAGGCGTACCTTTTGCCGACGATCCTTTTTCATCAGATAAGCTGATACCACTTTTGATCACAAATTTTGATAAAACGAAACTATCTTCCGGGTAGCCAAAAATAAAGAAATACGGAGAATCATCTGTTGTGACGATCCCTTCAGACATACCACTTACGTCAGCTACTTCAGGAAGGGCTTTTAATTCTTCTCCGATCTTCTCATCCACCGCGCTCATGCTGATGTCGTAGGCATCGGGTTGGCTAAGAACAAAATCGGCCTTACTGCCTGTCACCATATTGCTGTATCCCGCTTGAAAACCATCAGCCATATTTCCGAGACCAATGATCGCAGCAGCACCGATACTGATCCCCAGTACTGTCAGAAAAGTGCGGGTTTTTCGTCTAAAGAGGTTTTTCAGAATGATCTTAAACATGCAATATGGTCCTTATCAACAAACCGCAGGCAAAATCAACCAGCGACTTGCAGATGGTACTATTTCATATACTCAATTTGTCCGAAAACGTTGCAATTAATCCATATTAAAAGAGCCAGTTCTTTTTACCGTCATGAGACATATTGAGACTGACAACTAACCTTGTATCAATTACCGATTTTTCCGTTGGTACCCGGTTAATTTCTGTATCACATCATCCCATATCGTTATGCATATGGGAATAAGGGTATAGATTAACAACAATCAACACTACACGGGTGAGTGTAGGAATTCTTATTCAAATTTTGCTTATCGTCAAGATTATGAGAGGATTTTAATTTTCCTCGTCCACATCAGCGTCTAGAGATATTTCGCCTTCCGGTTCCGGCATCTCACTATAAGCCAGGAAAATCGCGGCCTGGGAGGCTGATTCATAAGCCGGACCTAATTCATCCTCCAACAAAAAGTTACGGATGATTTCCGGCTGTCCCAGTCGGCGTAATATTGGCAATGCAATTTTTGGCGATTTAACCTGGACTGAAAACGCAGAAAGTTGATCGCCTGGTTCCCAGAACATATCGGGCGAACTATCAAGTGTGGTCGTTGCCTCTTCCACTGGATTAGCCTGGTTTTCATCCACCAGGCCGCCCCGATGCAAACGCAGTCCTTCCAGCACTTGTTCCTGAGAACGTCCACGCATGCGGAAAAGCAGAAATGGGTCTTCGTCAAACCGGTCACCCAGAATATAGTGAGCAGCTGCTACGTGTTTACATGGATTGGCCCAATCCGGGCAAGAACATTGCGTAACCAGCTCGCCCGGCCTTTCAGGGAAAAGGCTTAGTCCAGCACTCTGGAATGCTTCTTCGATATTTTCTGGCATTTCTCCGGCAAGCAGTTTGGCAGCAAATACCGCCTGACTGGAGAGGACTTCAAGTGCTTTTTCCCATTCTTCCGCTTTTAGTGGCATGACTTGAATCGTCACCCGGTAAGGTTTCACCCGGGACCCCTGAACCATGGCAGCCACACCATTTTTGATCTCGCCCATGGATAAAACCTGTCCCTGACTGGCGTATTCCTGTCCACGGGAAAGACGGCGTCCGTCCATCAATTTCTCCATTGCGTGAATCCAACGGCGGGCCCACCAATTGCGTCCAAATTGTCCATTCTCAGCCAACGCCTTGATCCCACCCACTGCTTTCAACGGAATAGACGGTGGACGCTGTGTTACCTCATCGCCGCGATTATTGTGATTATTCTGATTATTGGCCGGTCTTCGACGAAAAACCGTTCCAGGCGCACGGTTTTTCCCCTGCACATTGTTCGGGTTATTTTTTTCGGAAGATTTCTTCCGACCGCCATCCCTTAGAACTTGAGATCCCGAAACCCGATTATTTTTCTTCCCCTGGGGATTGTTGGTATTCTCACGAGGAATTCCGTTCTTTTTTGAATTTTCACCCTGGCTCTGATTTTGTCCGCCAGAACGTTGTACGTTGGGCCGCCTGGGACGGCGAGGTTGCGATGGATTGGATGGGTTTTCATTCATCATGAACCTCTCAAGGTAACCATATCCCGCAATTCATCCGTGCTCATCTCGGTCAACCACTGGTCTCCACTGGAGATAATCGCATCAGCCAATCCTTTTTTGGATTCGATCATATCGTCAATCCGCTCTTCCAGAGTGCCGACTGTAATCAGTTTATGCACCTGAACATTCCGGTTCTGTCCAATACGGTATGCCCGGTCGGTAGCCTGGTCTT
>JAAYYW010000378.1 GCA_012515195.1 Leptolinea sp. | reverse complement strand
CAAACCCCTGAGTAGCTCATTAATAAATGGCTACTCAGTTTTTTTACCTTTTCTTATTGCATTTTCAATATAAATATTTTGGGATACGTTCAAATGTCAATTTATTTTGAAGCCAATTTTAAAAGAATGTTTACAATCTTGTGCGTCAGAAACAAGGCTCATATGGCAAATCACTTCATTCCCCCTTAAGACTCTAGGGGAACACCCGGACAGGAACGCCCTGCCAGGCTTTTCCCTTTTTATTTTCCCCGCCTTACTGAAAGCCAGATGCCGCCGTCTTTTTCAGACCGTTTTCCATTCCTCAACCCATGCAGGTTCGTTAAAAAGGAGTTGTAAATCAACCCACCTAACGCCTGATTAATCTCTCCCTGGATCGCCCTCTGGCCAGTGAGGTTATCGCAAAAAACATACAGGTTTCCATTGGAAGCCTCGTAAAGGTTCATCCATTTTTGTTTCCTGGCCATCTGGTCTTTGTGTACATCCCGTTCTACCTCGACAAATACCAACTCTCCGGTGGATTGATCTATGGCAGTAATATCTGGGATAAACGTACCCCCATTGGACAATTGGATCTCTTGAGCCTGTCCCTTAATCAGATATCCCGCATCTACGAGGATTTCTGCCGCCTGGATATTTAAAATGGTATGCTCCGATGAAGAATGGCGACGGATCAACCATTCGTACTCATTCTCCTTAGGAGGCTTTCCAGTTAGTGATTGATAGACCACCTTTCCATCCTCGGTCAGACGAAGCACATCCGGATTGTTGCCCCCTGAACTGGATCCCTGTTCAGGTATTCCTTCAATTTTTTCAATCAGGATTGGGTGTAAGTTTTCTTCCTGTGTTAGTAGCCGGCTCACCGCTTCATCCAGACTATTATTATCGGCGGATAATGAAAGCCGTTTTGCCATTACTTTTGTAATGGATGGCCGCAGTGCCTTGCCGGTGTCACCCATAATCAGAATAGCTTTGGAACTCTTTTCAAAGCCTTTCGATTCCTGCCAGGGTTTTATCCAGGTCGGAAGACTAATCGAATTGCCTTGCAAAACAGGAGATTCTGCACTTGATCTGGTTTCCGGTATAGTCGGTTGTGATACCTCTTTCTGGGCTTGCCGGAGAGCAGATAGATGGGAACTGAGACCTACATTTTCGGCCTGCATTCTTTTATTGGTTTCCAATAAATTCGCTTTTACTTGTTCAAGCTCAGCGTATTTCTGGGTCAGTTCCTTCAATTGATTTCGAATCTCAGCAATTTCTCCAGGATTATCTTTTTTCTTCTGACCATCCAGTATCGCCCGTATCCGGATGTGGACCAAATAAGCGAGATCGTCATCTGTAAATTTATCCAAAGGATGATTCGACTTTTCGCAAGCCTCATCGTAATCCTTATCCAAAAAGCGGAGAAGCGTAACCAGGTGTTGATGGGCGGTCTCCCATAACTTCTGCCAGTTGGTTTGCATTTTTTGCTCGTGCTCCTCACTTTGGCCGATAATGTCTCTGGAGATTCGCACAGATTGATTCCGTTGGAACTCTTCTAATGAGATTTCAGCCATTGGTTGGCCTCTAATTCCGTTTTCATCTTACGGGCTTCCTCTAACTTTAATGTCGCCGAGTCCTGATTTTTCTTTTCCGGAGCGCTCACCCATTGCAATGCACTGCGAGCTGCTTCCAGGTAGGTAAGCGTAGTCGAGAGCATCTGTTCGTGCAATCCCATACCAATGGGAGGAACCCTTGTGCGGTCAACTTGCTGAGCCAGTTCAACCGCGTGCTGCAGAGTTTGCTGAGCGGACCTGGATTGGGTAAACAGATCTCCCTGTTGATCCGCGGCGATAACATGTGCAATCTCACCATCCAGAATGGACAACTCAGTAATCCAGAATTGGGCTGATTGCCGATAATCCTCCACCGCCTTAACTTCTGGCAGCAGAAGGACTGGCTTTCCTTGATCATCAATCGGTGAAACAAACCCACCGATAATCGTAAATAGGACAGCGATTCCAATAAGGATCAAACCGAACTTTTGCATCTTCTCTTCGGAAATCTGGATGACAGGGTCGCCAGTGTCATTCTGCGTCATGATCTAATTCTCCCGTTTCCAGAATCAGTTTGACCGCCTCCAGGTCACTTGCCGCAGAGCCGTTCCGTTTTCCACGTTGTTTCAATTCTGCGATCACCTGTTTCCCGCGTTCATAATCGATATTGCGGATAAATTCAATCCGTTCAGCCACCACTTCAAAAACCGGTGTCGTGGTATTGGGCCGGCTGCGCATCTGGATATGACCTTCTACACCTATTCGGCTGCCCTTTTGGACATGACCATACACCAATTCAGCCAGGGTGCCATAAACCAGGACTCGAAGTCCCTTCACCGGTTTTGCTTCCGGGCTTCCGTCAATCATCAAATATAGGCGCACGTAAGGGACCGGATCTTGATTCTGAGGACGTAAATAGTCGAAGTAAATATCTCCGGTGATATCACCGCGCTGCCATGTAAAATTGCCTTGTGCCATAGTGGGTAACTCCTTTTTAGTTTTTTGATTGATTAATTCTTTGATTACTTTCACCCTTTCGGGTATCGACGCCTGCTTGATT
>JAAYYW010000377.1 GCA_012515195.1 Leptolinea sp. | reverse complement strand
CTTGATGGAAGCGGGATCAATAGCAGCTTCGCCGTTGAACAGGATGCCACAGGACGAGCCCTGGAGCGGACCCTTGCTCTGGGTATCGCCGTTGGTTCCGGCTACCTCTTCCGCACCACCTTTGAGCATGAGGTCTACAGCGATCTCACCGGTGAACGCGGCGTCCTCATGGGCGCACTGGCCGGTATTATGGAAGCCCAGTATGCCACTCTTCGTTCTCATGGACACAGCCCCAGCGAATCGTTTAACGAGACCGTCGAAGAACTCACCCAGAGCCTCATCCGACTGGTCGGTGCCAATGGTATGGATTGGATGTATGCCAATTGCAGCACCACCGCCCAACGCGGAGCCCTCGACTGGCGGCATGAATTCCGAAAAGCGACCGAGCCGGTGTTTGAACGACTTTATAAAAGCGTTGAAACCGGAGAAGAAACCCGGATCGTGCTCGAAGCGAACAGCAAAACAGACTATCAGGTAGGCCTGGATAAAGAATTAAAAGAAATGCGCGAATCTGATCTGTGGACAGCCGGCGCCATGGTGCGCTCTCTACGGCCAGAAAACCAGAAGAAAGGTAACTGATCATGACCCCATCGGGCAACCGTGTAATTTTCTTTGATACAACCCTGCGGGACGGCGAACAAAGTCCCGGGGCGACCATGACCAGTGCCGAAAAGCTGGAAGTGGCCCGCGGTCTTGCCCGCATGGGTGTGGATGTGATTGAAGCCGGCTTCCCGGCCGCTTCACCGGATGACCTGGAAGCCGTTCGCAAGATCGCGGACGAGGTGGGCAACTCCGCGGAAGGAAATGCGGCCCCCATCATTTGTGGTTTGGCGCGTTGTTCAAAGAATGATATTGACAAGGCATGGGAGGCGGTTAAGCCCGCCGCCCGGCCTCGTATCCATACATTCTTGGCCACCTCTGACATTCATATGGAATACAAGCTGAAAATGACCCGCGAACAGGTGGTCGAGCGTGTGCGTGAAATGGTCACATATGCCCGAAGCCTGTGCGGTGATATCGAATTCAGCCCGGAAGATGCCGGAAGAAGTGAGCCTGAATTTCTCTACAAAGTACTGGGTGTGGCGATTGAATGCGGTGCCACTACGTTGAACATCCCGGACACAGTGGGTTACACCATGCCGGAAGAATTTGGTAAATTGATATCCGGCATTATTGAACAGACCCCAGGGATCGAAAAGTGTGTGGTTTCCGTGCATTGCCATAACGATCTGGGATTGGCTACGGCCAATACCATGGCCGGGTTGCGGGCTGGCGCACGTCAGGCTGAGGTGACTATCAATGGAATCGGCGAGCGGGCCGGAAATACCGCTCTCGAAGAAGTAGTGATGGTATTGCAAACCCGTGAACCGATTTTCAAGTTGACGCATAACATTGACACCACCCAGATCGTCAAAATGAGCAAGCTTATCAGCAACTATACCGGCATCACAGTCCAACCCAATAAAGCCATTGTCGGGGCGAATGCCTTTGCTCATGAAGCTGGTATTCATCAGGACGGAATGCTCAAAAACCAGATGACCTACGAAATCATGCGGCCAGAATCGGTCGGCGCGACGCTCACCAAACTTGTACTTGGTAAGCACTCCGGTAAACACGCTCTGCGAACCCGATTGGAAAGCCTTGGTTACGAGCTGGACGATCAGGAATTGCTGAAAATGTTTGACCGGTTCAAAATGCTGGCCGACAAAAAGAAGATGATCACCGATTCAGACCTGGAAGCCCTTGTTTCTGATGAGCTCTACCAGCCAACTGAGCTTTACTCGCTTGACGGCCTGCAGGTAGCCTGTGGAACCATGGGAATGCCCACCGCGACTGTTCGTTTGTGTGATCCCGATGGTGGGATGCATGTGCAAGCCTGTGTTGGAACAGGGCCGGTGGATGCCGCTTTTAAGGCCATTAGTTCGATCGTTGGTTTCTCAAACTCTCTTCAGGAATTTGTTGTCCATGCCGTCACCGAAGGGATCGATGCCCTGGGTGAGGTAACCGTACGCCTTCAGGGTGAAGGAGAAACCCAAAACGTGGGATTGCAGCCCGATCAGGATCAGCCGCGTACGTTCGGCGGATACGGAGCGGATACGGATATTGTTGTAGCCAGTGCCAAGGCATATCTTTCGGCACTAAATAAGATGCTGGTAGCCAGCGGTAAATTTGGCCCACCGGAAAAAGCATCTACAGAAGCCATTGTCTATTAATCCAAAGGAGAAGTACCATGAATACAGGAAGCAAAACCTTAGTTGAACCCAATGTGACCAAGATGTTGGATCCCTATAGCACGCCGCGCACAATCCCGGGCGGCTGGGACGTCTCAACTATGGCGGTCAAAAAGAAAATGAGCGCCATGAGAACCCCGGCTGTGGAACCCAGTGTGTTAAAAATGTTGGATCCATACAGCAATCCTCGCACGATCCCCGGTGGGTGGGATGTGTCAGCTTTCACCTCGCCGGAAAAAATGATGACCTACGGCGACAAATCATTCAACCCCGGCAATAACGGGTAAGAATGAGCGAACCTAGGACACTTTTTAACAAAATCTGGGATTCTCATATTGTGGCACAACCGCCAGATTCACCGGCGGTACTGTATATTGATCTTCATCTGGTCCATGAAGTCACATCACCGCAGGCTTTTGAAGGATTGCGAAAGCGCGGTCTTGAAGTGCGCCGCCCGGAACGGACGGCAGCCACAATAGATCACGGAGTTCCCACCCGTTCAGACGGGTCACCGCAAGGCCGTTTGGCTTTCGCGGATGAGATGAGCATTAAGCAGATCCGCCAGATGGAAGAGAACTGCAAACAATTTGGAATTGAACTTAATGGTCTGGAAAGCGAAAACCAGGGCGTTGTTCATATCATTGGTCCGGAACTGGGGCTGACCCAGCCTGGAATGACGATTGTCTGCGGCGACAGCCATACGGCTACACATGGCGCGTTTGGTGCCCTGGCGTTTGGAATTGGAACCAGCGAGGTGGAACATGTTCTGGCTACCCAGTGCATTTTGCAACGCCGGCCTAAAACCATGGAAGTGCGAATTGACGGCAAGCTGGGAAAAGGCGTTACAGCCAAAGATGTCATCCTTGCACTGATAAACAAGATCGGTACAGGTGGTGGGGTTGGTTATGCCATTGAATATACCGGCGAGGCCATCCGGGCGATGACGATGGAAGAACGCATGACGGTTTGCAACATGTCAATTGAGGCGGGTGCCCGCACGGGTATGATTGCACCAGATGAGACGACATTTGAATACCTGAAAGCCCGGCGGTTCGTTCCGCGGGGCAGGGAATGGGACAAAAAGGTTGAGCAGTGGAATCAACTGGCAACCGACTCAGGCGCGATTTATGACGCAAGGATAGTCCTTGATGCTTCCGAATTGGAACCCATGATCACCTATGGTACCAATCCGGGAATGGGAATGCCAATCAGCCATAATCTTCCCTCTCGTGATGATTTTGTCGATCCGTCCCAACTGGCCGGGTTTGATAAAGCCATGGCCTATATGGGTTTGCAACCGGGCGAAAAATTGGATGGTCACAAGATTGATGTGGTATTCATTGGGTCCTGTACCAACGGACGTATATCTGACTTACGGCAGGCTGCAACCATACTCAAAGGCCGAAAAGTGGCTGATGGTATGCGCGTGCTTGTTGTCCCCGGATCCCAGGATGTGAAAAAACAAGCCGAAGCCATGGGACTGGATGCGATATTCAGAGACGCCGGCGCGGAATGGCGCGAACCCGGTTGCAGTATGTGTATTGCCATGAATGGCGATCAACTTGAACCAGAGCAATACGCCGTGAGCACCAGCAACCGTAACTTTGAAGGCCGGCAGGGCAAGGGAGGCCGAACGTTCCTTGCCAGCCCATTAACCGCGGCTGCTTCTGCCATAACCGGCAGGGTTACCGATCCGCGAACACTGCTTTAAACAGAATTGAGTTTGACATGGAACCATTTAAAACGATCCAATCAAGGGTTGTGGTGCTGCCGGTTAATGATATTGATACCGATCAGATCATCCCCGCCCGTTTTCTCAAGGTGACAGATAAAGCTGGTCTGGGGATGAACTTGTTTGCCGACTGGCGTTACCTGCCTGATGGAAGCCCAAACCCGGATTTTGTCCTTAATGACCCAAAGAGTCAGGAAGCACAGATTCTACTGGCAGGAGATAATTTCGGCTGTGGTTCATCACGCGAACACGCTCCTTGGGCTCTCACCGGGTTTGGCTTTCGAGCTGTAATCTCCACATCTTTTGGTGATATTTATCGAAATAATTCACTAAAGAACGGGCTTCTGCCGGTAGTGGTTGACCTGGAAAACCACAAGAACCTGATTGAACTTTTACGGAAAGCTCCAGACACGACCATCACCATAGACCTGGACGAACAGGTGCTGGTACTGCCGGACGATAGAGCCATTCATTTCCCGATCGATGCCTTCTCAAAGCGATGCCTATTGAATGGAACGGATGAGCTTGGATATTTATTAGGCCTGGATGCCCAGATCACATCCTACGAACAGCTGAATTTCAGCAGATAAGGCGGACCCAATGATCCAGATCTATGACACCACCCTACGAGACGGAACGCAGCGGAAAGACATATCCCTATCTGTAAACGATAAAATGAACATTGCGCGTCGTTTGGATGATCTGGGGATCGCCTTTATTGAAGGCGGTTGGCCGGGCTCCAATCCGAAGGATGTGGAATTTTTCCAACGGGCGGCAAAGACGACCTGGAATCACGCGAAGATCGCCGCTTTTGGTAGTACTTGCGCGGCCAACAAGCAACCAGAGGAAGACGGCAACATCCGCGCGCTTTTGGATGCTGAAACCCCGTATTGCACTGTTGTCGGGAAGACCTCGGTTCTTCATGTGACCGATGTTCTGCGAACCACACTGGATAACAACCTTCGTATCATTGAACAGAGTATTGCCTACCTGGTTGCACAGGGACGTGATGTCATTTATGA
This sequence comes from Leptolinea sp., assembly GCA_012515195.1. Taxonomy (GTDB): domain Bacteria; phylum Chloroflexota; class Anaerolineae; order Anaerolineales; family Anaerolineaceae; genus Leptolinea. The sequence goes on along the minus strand of JAAYYW010000377.1, from coordinate 7,556 downwards.
CGCTGAACATTTCTTCGATGGTTATAAATTGGACCCGGATTACTCCATAGAAACCCTGAAAGCGGCAGTTCGCGGCGGTGCCGAAACCCTGGTGCTCTGTGAAACCAACGGCGGTGCCATGCCGTGGGAGGTTACTGAGATCGTGCGGCAGGTCCGGCAGAAGGTCAGCGCACCGCTGGGTATCCATGCTCACAACGATGGCGAATGTGCCGTAGCAAATTCGATCGCCGCGATTCGGGAAGGTTGTGTGCAGGTGCAGGGAACGATAAACGGGTATGGTGAACGCTGCGGCAATGCCAATCTATGTTCCATTATTCCAAACCTTGAGTTGAAAATGGGGATGAAATCCCTGCCTGACGGCCAGTTGCAAAACCTGTTTGATCTTTCTCACTATGTATCAGAGGTTGCCAACCTGGCACCGGATGAACACCTTGCCTATGTGGGACGTGCGGCATTTGCCCACAAGGGCGGTATTCATGTGGCCGCCATGAGGCGAACGAGCCAGTCGTACCAGCATATTGAACCTGAACAGGTTGGCAATCGGATGGAAGTCATTGTCTCCGAGCTATCCGGCCGAGGCAACCTGGTCAGTAAAGCCGAAGAATATGGAATCATCCTGCAGAATGAAAACCAGGCTGCCGACGTACTTAAAACGGTCAAAGAGCTTGAATCCAAAGGCTTTTCGTTCGAAGCGGCTGAGGCCTCAGTGGTCATGCTTTTCAAGCGAATGGAAAAAGATTACAGATCCCCGTTTGAACTTATCGATTTCTCGGCAGAGGTTGAGCATCGACAGGGACGCGGAATGCTGGCCGAAGCCACAGTTAAAGTGATGGTGGACGGCGAGATTGTGCATACAGCGGCAGAAGGAAATGGACCGGTCAACGCGCTCGATCTGGCGTTGCGCAAAGCCCTGATCGAACACTACCCGGCTATTGAGAGCTTCCACCTGTCGGATTACAAAGTTCGTATTCTTGATGGAAAGAGTGGCACAAGTGCCACAACGCGTGTACTCATTGAAACCCAGAATGATATAAAGACCTGGAATACTGTTGGTGCCGGCACGAACATTATTGATGCAAGCTGGCAGGCGCTGGTCGATTCATTTGATTATGGCCTGATGGTTGTCCATCCGATCACAGAACTCACCCCAGTCTTGGAAGGAATCTAGTTTATGCAAGCCAATATAGTCTTACTGCCCGGTGACGGTATCGGCCCCGAGGTTGTTGCCGCTGCTATTAAAGTTCTTAAAGCCCTCGAAACCAGATTCGGTCATACATTTTCATTTTCTGAACACATGATCGGCGGTTGCTCGATCGATGCTTCAGGTAAATCTCTCACCGATGAGACGTTGAAAGCCTGCCAGGCGGCAGATGCCGTTCTTCTGGGCGCGGTTGGTGGTCCCAAATGGGACGATCCGAAGGCGAATGAGCGCCCGGAGAAGGGACTGCTTGCCCTGCGCAAGGGATTGGCTGTATTCGCCAATCTGCGCCCGGTAAAAGTCTACCCGAACCTGGTGGATGCATCACCGTTGCGGCCGGAAAAACTGGCCGGTGTTGATATGATGGTGGTACGTGAATTGACCGGCGGTTTATATTTTGGTGAACCAAAAGGCCGGGAACAGATAGATGGCCGTACGCGAGCCGTTGATACCATGGCCTATTGGGATGATGAGATCCGCCGGATTGTGGATATGGCATTCCAATTGGCGCGGGGTCGGCGCAAGAAGGTCACATCTGTCGACAAGGCAAATGTACTGGAATCTTCGCGCCTGTGGCGGCAGGTTACGGCGGAAGTAGCTACCGGGTACCCGGATATCAAACTCGAGAACATGCTGGTGGATACAGCCTCCATGCGGTTGGTATCCAACCCGTCGGAATTCGACGTGGTGGTAACCGAGAATATGTTCGGTGACATCCTGACAGATGAAGCTGCCGTACTCACCGGTTCAATGGGATTACTGCCATCTGCTTCGTTGGGCAGTGGAGGCCCCGGATTGTATGAACCGATCCACGGATCTGCACCGGATATTGCTGGAAAAGGCATTGCCAACCCGGTGGGTACCATCTTAAGCTCGGCGTTCATGCTGCGATATTCCCTGAAATTGGAAAAAGAAGCTTCCTCTATCGAAGCTGCCGTTGAAAAGACCATCGCGGGCGGCCATCTGACAGCTGATCTTGGCGGGACAGCCACAACATCTGAAGTGACAGAAACCATTCTGGCAAATCTGTAACGCTGTTTTTTGGAGGAACACGTATGGCTTCCAATCCGAAATTTGTCTGGATGAACGGCAACCTGGTGGAAACCGAAAAGGCGACCGTCTCGTTCTTCAATACCACACTGCATTATGGTGCCGGAGTATTTGAGGGTATCCGATGCTATTCCACAGAAAAGGGTCCGGCTGTGTTTCGGCTGAAGGATCACATGGATCGGCTGATCAGTTCGGCGCGTGTTCTGGGGGTACGTGAATTTCCATTCACGTCTGATGACCTTTGCTCCGCGACCAAAGAGGTTATCAAGGCGAACGGGTACTCATCCTGTTACATTCGACCGTTGCTTTATCTCACCAGCGCATTCCCTTCGCTAAACCTGGATGACGGGAAAGCTGCCGTGGGTATCGGTGTATGGGAGATGGGTGCCTACCTTGGGCAGGAAAAGATCGAGAACGGCCTGAAGGCTAACGTGTCTTCCTTTACCCGCCACCACCCGAATGTCACCATGACCAAGGCCAAGATAACCGGCAACTATGCCAACAGCATCCTGGCCAAGACAGAATCAATCCGCTTCGGGTTTGACGAAGCCATTATGCTTGATCCACAAGGATACGTGGCCGAATGCACCGGCGAGAATATCTTCCTTGTGCGGAAGGGGGCTGTTTATTCGCCCATTACCGCTGATACCCTGGAAGGGATCACCCGCGATTCACTCATCACTCTTATCAAGGGGTTGGGTTTTACGGTCACCGAGACGATGGTTGGGCGCGACCAGCTGTATATTGCAGATGAGGTTTTTGTGTGTGGGACGGCGGCTGAGTTGACACCCGTCTCTGAGATTGACGGGCGGGTCATTGGTTCCGGTAAGATGGGCCCCATCACCCGGCAAATCCAGGCTGAGTTCCATAAGGTAATCCGCGGCGAACATCTGCTCTCGGAGCAGTGGTTGGATTACGTGGGATAATTAAATTTTTGGATAGGTATTCGGGATTGCGATTAATCTACTGAAAAGATATAAATAATAGTGGTGTATTCCTCCACGATGCCGCAACGATGGCATTACCCCTTCTTTGAAGTATCGTGAATGAAGCAGTTAGGCTTCAGAAACCATTACATTTGGAGGATTATTGAATATTGTGAAATCACTATTAGGATCTATACGGGTCCCATTCCTTATACTAACCCCTGCCTGTGTCGCTGTCGGTGTTGGAACGGCTTATTGGCAGACACAACAGTTGAATTTTCCGCATGTTTTTTGGGTGCTTGTCGGCGCGCTATTGGCGCATATCAGCGTAAATGCGTTCAATGAATATTTTGACTTCAAAAGCGGGTTGGATACTCGGACTCAAAAAACTCCTTTTAGCGGCGGCAGTGGTACTTTACCCTCTCATCCTGAGTTGGAAAGATCTGCTTTACTTCTTTCAGTAATTACACTGGTAATAGCCGCTGCGATCGGTGGATATTTTGTCTGGTTGCAAGGCTGGCAGTTACTGCCTTTAGGTGTTTTTGGCTTGCTGCTGATTGTTACATATACAATTTGGTGGGTTTACAACCCGGTATTAAGTCTGGTCGCACCCGGATTGGGATTTGGGATTTTAATGGTTATGGGAACTCATTTTGCTTTGACAGGTACATATACCTGGTCATCTTTTATGGCTTCTCTTACCCCTACTTTCCTGGTCAGTAATTTATTATTACTGAATCAATTCCCTGATGTAGAAGCTGATATGACTGTTGGGCGGAAACATTACCCCATAAAAATTGGGCGTAAGGCAAGCAGTAATTTGTATGGTATGTTTTTGGTATTGGCTTACCTTAGTATTTTTATTGGGGTATTGCTGGGGGTGTTGCCAGTACTCAGCTTGATAGCTCTTCTAAGTTCAATTCTGGCATGGCGTGTCTATAAAGGCGTAAGCCAAAATGCGGATAATCCAGCCGAATTGATTCCATTCATGGGTCAGAATGTCATTATTAACATTGTCACCCCGGTCTTGCTCGCTATTGGCCTGTTTTTGGGATAATTGTGAGAAAATATTACTTCTGGTATAAAACTACCGCTTTATCCTTCGCGTCACGGTTTTCTGCGATCTTCAGTTGCGTGATCTCCATGCCTTCTTTCGGAATACCAAAGGCAAAATCTACTTCACCGACCGAGTCGGCCTTTTCACTGGCATAAAAGCCCTTAAGTGCGCCGCCGTTTTTCTCCCAGCCTTCGTAGATGGTCATGTTTTCCCCGTCAGAAAATGTGACGATCACAAATGAGCTGGTGTTCACCACTGTCCTGTACATCTCACTTGTATCGGTCATAAAATACAGGTTGGCGGTTGGCTTGCCGCGGTCGTATTCAGTCTCCGTGCCGGTGGTCGAATTGGGGTCCATAGGCTTGGATAGTGCGTTGACCTCATATTTAACGAATTTGAAATTTACTCCCTGGTAGATGGCTGTGTTAACCGAAGCCGGTGCCGGGGTGACTTTTGCGAAATCCGTGAAATCCGGTGTGGGGGTGGGGGTGATGGTTGGGGTTTCTGACGGCGCGACAGTCAAGGTCGGCGTCCAGGTGGGTTCCGGGGTGAAGGTGATCACCGGTAGCGACAGAGCCTGTTGGGTCAGCGCTGCCATGGTTTGGGCAATCGCCTGGTTTTGATCGTTGGCGCAGCCTCCGGCCATCAACGCAGTAAACATCATTATCGCAATCACAAGAACCATTTTTTTGGGAGTTCGCATCAATACCCTCCTGAAAATCCGCCAATTAGCAAGTCGGGTTTTTCCCCGGGTCAATATCAGATAGTCACATCTTTATGTGAACTTTCTGTATTCTATCAAACTTGGCGGAGAATTGCCTGCTCGGCTTCTGTGAAGGGTAAAATTGCATTATGTTCAAGAACCTTATCCGCGCCACCCATCCGGTTCAATATGCTATTGCAATCGTCGCTGGTGCAGCCCTGGCTTTGATATTCAAGGAGGACCTTACTCCTGTGTTGACGGGTGGAACAGCGTTTACCGTGAGAAGCTTGCCGGTGCAAATGGCATTATTGATACTTTTTACCGGATTTTTCAGCATTATTTCTTTTGCATTGATTCGGGTAAATTACCTGGCCGCGGAGAATCGTCCGATCAAACCGGCCGCCTACCTTGCAGCAGTTGGTGGTTTGACCGGTGGGCTCATCTTCTATCTGATCTATGGTTCGGGCACACTGGATGCCGGCCGTGTGGACTGGCTATTCAATCTGGGAGATAACGCCCAGCATTACCTGGGTTGGGTTTTTTACCGCAATGACCCGTGGACATGGCCGATAGGTTTCAGCTGCAGTCTGGGTTATCCCATTGGGACGTGTATGTGCTTCACGGATTCCATCCCATTGCTGGCTATTCCGTTCAAATTGATCAGCCACCTGCTTCCTACTACATTCCAGTATTTCGGTTTATGGACGCTGTTATGTTTTGTGCTACAGGGAGCCTTCTCCGCATTGATCCTGTACGAAGTGACCGGGCGCCGGATACCATCGTTGATCGCGCCGATGTTTTTCTGTACGGCTGATGTGTTGCTGTTCCGCGTATTCCGCTATACACCGCTTACCGGCCAGTGGATCGTACTGTTCGCCCTCTATTTGTATTTCCTTAACAAACGCACTGAGCGGTGGAACCGGCTCTGGCCGCTGGTGCATGTTATGGCGGTTCTCATTCAGGGTTATTTCTTTGTAATGACCTTTGTGGTGCATTGTGGGACATTGCTGGAACGATATCTGATCAACCGGAAATGGACCAATGCTGCCCGCGATCTGGTTCTTGGTACGGTTGTAACGGCACTGGTGATGTGCTTCGTTGGTTTTTTTACCGCGTCGGTTGAAATGTCCAATGCTGGTCTGGGGTATTTTAAGGCCAATTTGAATGCTTTTTTCAATCCGCTGCCCGGATGGTCCAGGTTCTTTCCACCGCTTCCGCTCGCGGAAGGTACCTACGCGATGAATGTAAACTACCTGGGTGTTGGTATCATCTCGTTGACAGTTATAGGATTGGTGTTGGTGGTCCTGCACAACCGGAAATCTCTTCCACAAATTTACCGTGGAAGTTGGGGTCTTTTACTGATCACCCTGGTACTTGTGGTGTTTGCCCTGAGCCATGTTGTTACATTCAATGAACATGTGGTGTTTTCGTACAATTTACCGGAGCCATTCTTACGGTTGTGGGGTGTTTTCCGCGGAACAGAGCGAATGCTGTGGCCGGTCTATTACCTGGTGTTTGTATTTGCTATCGGCCAAACAAGTCGGATTTCCTCCCGGAAGTGGGTGGGAGCTGTTCTGCTTTTGGCTGCCTTTAGTTTGCAGATGGTAGAGGTCTTCCCTCAGCTTGAGCGGTTCCGTACGGAATACGATGATCCGAAAGGGAAGAGAACCACCCTGCGGTCAAATTTCTGGACTGATGCTGCCGGAAAATTTGATTCAGTTGTCATCCTTCCGCTGAGTCTGGACAACTGGGCCCGTTTGACAGAATACGCGGCGGATAATCGAATGAGGATCAATTACTCCTATTATGCCAGGTATAGCCCGGATCTTGAACCGGCCGCCGGGAAGAAAATCCAGGAACTGGCAAACGGGAAGACGTTGCCGGGTGAGATGTATATCATCAAGAGCCCTGAGTTATTCCACTCGGTCTGTAGCGTTTTTCATGGTTCAGAACACTTTCTAGGTTATGTAGATGGGGAATGGGTTCTGGCTCCAGATTATGATGGTGAAATGGCCGGGTTGGTCAATGTGTCCATCACAGGGGATATAGCCAACTGTGACGGTTTATCAATGAATGAATTTCTCTCTGTGTATGACGACAAATTGTTGATCCTTGCTGCCATGGACAATACTTCCCCCATGGGGCTTGCCACCGACGGCTTTAGCTTTATCCGTATTTCAACGGCTGGCAAAGAAATCTATGGTCATCAATCGGAGAAGAGGATCGAGTTCAGGGCAAAAAAGAATGACTTATTTGAAGGGGCGACCCTGCCTGTTGACCTGTTGGTTACCAGTGCCGGACGATTATCCGGCGAGGAAGATGCGGTTATTCAAATCAACGGGCGTGATTATTCCTACCATCGCGGCGGATTGAATGTTGTGGTAGTTGATCCATTGAGCGGCGAGGTCATTGACACAGCTTTATTTACGCGGTTACCGGAATGATGAAGTACTAACTGCGTTCCACGTAGTTGACTGGTGCCGTGGTTCCGTTGCCAAAATCCAACCAATGTGTCGGGGTTAATCCCAACTCTTTCATCCCGGAGAAACGAACGATCCAGCGGCGTGACCGGTCACCTCTGCGCAGGCTATGGAAATCCCCCAGGAAGACCCTGTTGGTTCT